>JBBSAV010000207.1:0-1512 GCA_038251965.1 Candidatus Limnocylindrales bacterium | reverse complement strand
GCCGCCTGGGCCCAACCCAGCACGACAATCAGCACCACCACCTTGCCCCATTTCGGCCACCGGGGCCAAAGCGTCGCAATACTCGCGACGGTCGCCACAACCAGGATCCCGAGGAGTGGGAAGAGATCCTCGAGGGTCGGCAACGGCGTCAGCGGCAGCGCCAGCCATGTGACGACGAGACCCACGATCAGGCCAAGCGCGGTGATGAGCAGCGCCGGCAGGAGGCGACGCGCCACCGTGTCGGCGCGAGGCGACGCCTCGATCCGACGCCAGGTCACCACCCCGAGGGCAACGAGGAGGAGCGTGAGGTCCGCGACCGCGAACCAGCGTATGGCACCCGTGAGCGTCGGCGCCAGTTGATCGCCGAACACGACGCCCGCGGCGTGCAGCCCCTCATCGAGATCACCATGCCAACCGAAATCGAGCGTGGTCGGCCAGGCGCTACCGAATTTGAGCGTGAGGATCGATGCCAGGAGCAGCGGTAGGGATGCCAGCGCGAGCCGGGTGAGACGGTCGCCCGGCCGAGCCCCTTCCACCCACCAGGCCCAGGCGACGGCGGCGAGGACCAGGCCCACTCCCGCTGGGGCGATGAACACGGCGGCTGTCGCAGCCAGGATGCCATATGCGATCGAGAAGCGTGGTGCGTGGAGCATCACCCCGATCATCGTGAGCGTCACCGCCGTCAGTGGCGGTCCCGTGAGCGAAGTCCGGTGCAAGGGCATGAAGCCTGGCAAGAGCATCACCGCCAACGCCGCCAGGATGCCAGCGATGGTGCCAGATGCGGCATCGACCAGTGAAAGGGCCATCGCCGCGCTGAGGCCCGCGGAGAGCGCCGGCAGCAGGGGACCGAGCGTGGAGGACCAGGGCTCCCCGACACCCATCAGGGTGAAGTAGCCGTCGGAACGCGCACGCCACCAGACGAACATGGCCGCGATCAGGAACGCGACGATGGCCCGCCGACGCGGTGGAGTCAGCGGTCGACTCCGCTCGGGTACCAGCAGCTTCGGGTTCGGGCCATCTCTTGAAGCACCGGCGCTGGGGTGAACCGTGCGCCATGGCTCTGTGCCAATCGCTCCAGGACCAGGACCGCTTCCTCAGCGCTGATCGCGTCCAGGGTCCGCAGCGGCCCCCCACGAAATGGCGGGTAGCCGATCCCGAAGATGGCCCCGATGTCGCCGTCGCGAGGGATCCGGACCACGCCCTCGCTCATCGCCATCGCCGCCTCGTTCAGCATCGCGAAGACGAGTCGATCGCGGATCCGCGACTCATCCACCTCGGTCGGCGGACGGGTCCCGAGCAAGCGCGCGACTGCAGCATCTGGCCCGCCTTTCTTGCCATCGTGGTAGGTGTAGAACCCACGGCCATTCTTGCGTCCGAGTCGACCGTCCGCCCGAAGTGCTGCCAGCGCACGCGCGGGCGCCAGCCGCGAGCCGTACGCGGCGTGGAGCACCATGCCGGCCTTCTCGCCAACATCGAAGCCGACCTCATCGAGCAGGGCGAGTGGGCCGACCG
>JBBSAV010000206.1:0-1577 GCA_038251965.1 Candidatus Limnocylindrales bacterium | reverse complement strand
GGAGCCTTGGTTCTGGGGTGTGATGGGTGGCGGTGCAGCGCTCGTGATCGCGGCGATCATCATCGGCATCGTCATCGCGTCGCCGCCGGCCACCGAGGCGCCACTGGCTGGCAACGTCGGGGGCGTGGTCTTCGCGCTGGACGGGCCGTGACGCGCGGTGGAGCACTGTTCGCGCTGGTCCTCTCGCTCGCGACCGCGTGTGCGACACAGCCACGCACAGAGGTCATGGTCATCATCGATGCGGACCCGGGCATCCGCACGGCGAGCGGCCGTGTGCGAGTCGTGGTGCTCGGTGGGGAAGGCAGCGTCACCGGGCCATCCGCAGAGCGCCTGAACGTCGTCGTGAGCACGAGCGCGGATTCGATGAGCGGCTGGGTCATCGCAGCGATCGAGCCATCGAGCGCATAGCGCACCGCGCGCACGGCAACGACGTCGTCGCCAGGCGCGAGCCCGGCGCGCTCCGTCACCATCCAGAGCGAGCCGTCCGGCGCCGCGTCGACCGCATCTGTCGCGAAAGGGAAGCGACCGGTGACACCAAACCACGCACCTACCGCGATTCCCTCCGGGGAGAAGGGCCGCTTGGCTCCGGAGGATGTATGCGGACACGAGGAGGAAGGGCGGGTCCACGAGGAAGACCCACGGAAACGCCCGGTAGAAGATGGCGATGAAGCACGCGATCATGGCGATCTGCCCGACGGCGGCCGCGATCACCAGCTTCCTGCCGAGCGCAAAGGCCATCACGACGCCTGCGGCGAGGAACGCGGCGGCCGAGAGGCACATGGAGAAGGTGTCGTGGACCGCCAGCCAGCGCGTCGTCTCGCCAATCCAAGTGCCCTGGTTGGCGTCGGCCGCGATGCCCAGCTGTACACCGACGCCTCCCGCGCCCGCGAGATCGACCGGCGCGAACTTCCCGATCCCCGAGAGAATGAAGATTCCCCCGTAGATGCGCTGTACCTGGCGTACGCGGTCCGTCATTGTGACCTCGCTCGGTAGATGTCAGTAGATGAATGGGAAAAATTTCTTGGTCTTCGCGGCGTAAGCATCGAACTGATTTTTATAATGTTTGGCCAGGTACTCGTCCAGCATGGGGATGTTCATGAAGATGAACATGCACGCCATCGTGAGCGGGATGAGGAAGGCCCAGGGCGATCCGGTGATGAGGGTGAAGCCAGTGAAGAGGGTGAAGTCGCCGAAGTAGTTGATATGCATCGAATACCTGAACAGACCCTCGGTGTAGAGCTTCCCCTTGTTCTCGGCCCGCTTCTTCCAGATGTGCCGGCCGAGCTCGGACCCCGTGTTGAGGTACGACCCCAGGAGGTAGAGGGGCACTCCGACCCAAGCGAGGACGCCCAGCGGCTCGGGGTTTCGCCCGCCGAGCCAGATCATGGTGGCGTGGATGACCCAGATCCAGACCGAGATGGTCGCGCACTCTCCCCAGGGCATCGCCCGCTTGATGAGGTAAAATTGCGTGAAGACGAGCCTCGAAGTGTAAATCGCGGAGCAGGCAAAGAGCAGCGCCGCCCGCTCGTTGCTCGCGGCCGTCCACTCGGTACCGAAGGCATGCGCCAGCGTGTCGC
>JBBSAV010000205.1:0-1579 GCA_038251965.1 Candidatus Limnocylindrales bacterium | reverse complement strand
TGGTCATCCACTCCAAGGCCGGCGGCAAGGTGGTGATCGGCGAGTTCTCCTCGATCGCCCACCGCGCCATCGTGCACGGGCCGTGCATCATCGGTGACCATGTCTTCATCGGCTTCAATGCGGTGGTCTTCAACTGTGAAATCGGCGCCCGCAGCGTCATCCGTCACAACGCGGTGGTGGAAAATTGTAAACTTCCCGAGGGCTTCCATGTGCCTTCGACGGCGTCGATCCACACCGATGCAGACATCGCCCTGATCCCGCGGGTGGCGCCGGACGTGACCAGCTTCTCCGAATCGGTGGCGCTGACCAACATGGATCTGGTGAAGGCCTACAAGCGCATCTCCAACGAACTGTAGGGGGTCGCCGGGCGTATCGGCATCGATGTGTTCGGCGGCATGGTCGCAGCCACCGTGCTGGCGGTGTTCCTGGTGCCGGTGTTCTACAAGCATATGGTCAAGCGCTACGAGGAGCGCTCCATGGGCGACGAACGCCCTGCCCCACTATCGGATGCCGACCGCGACTTGGAGTGCGAGGTGCGCGAGCATCGTCCGTTTTCCATGGCGGAAGCCCTGGGCCGCCTCGCCGGCCCAGGCGGGATGAAGGGCGCCTCGCCGATCAGCCGCCTGCAACAGGCCCAAGCCCAGGCCAGCGAATCCGTCCGCGCCCACCTCCCGGATCCGGTCGGAGTGCTGGCCGGGATCCTGATCCGCGAGGTCAGCAACAGCCCTGAGCTGCTTGAACACCTTGACGAGCCCTTGGCCGGTGTGGCCAGCCACGTCCGGCAGCTCCTCGCCTCAGCAGAGATGCTGGCCGAACTGGTGCGCATGACGGACATGGAGTGGGGCCGCGTGATGGACGAACGACCCTTCTTCGAAAGTGGCGGCCGGTCGGCCAACCCGGATGACCCCTACACGCTGACCTCGGTCGAGACGGCCTTGAACCGTTTCCTTGCCGTCTTGCGCTGAAGGCTCATCCGATCACGCGGCGGCGACTGACTCAAATTCGTCGGTTCTGCCCACTCGTATTCCTCGCCGATGGTGACCCACGCCCCTATGTCCACCCTGACTCCGCGCCCAGTCAGCGAGCGCCTGCTCATCGTGCTGCTGACCGCCGTCAATTTTACTCAGATGATGGACTTCGTGGTGATGATGCCCCTGGGTCCGCAGTTGATGAAGGTCTTCTCCATCACGGCGAGCCAGTTCGCGGTAGCGGTGTCAGCCTATACCATCAGCGCCGCTGTCGCGGCGGTGGCGGGCGCCTTGTTCATCGATCGCTTCGAGCGCAAACGCACCCTGCTGGTGCTGTATGCCGGCTTCACCATCGCCACCGTGGCCTGCGCCGTGGCTCCTGATTTCCACGCCCTCGTCCTCGCGCGGGTGGCCGCCGGTGCTTGCGGTGGACTCGTGGGAGCCTTGATCCTGGCCATGGTCGGCGATGCAGTGCCCTATGAACGTCGCGGCGCTGCCATGGGGACGGTGATGTCGGCGTTCGCTCTGGCCTCGATCTTGGGCGTACCGGCGGGCATCTGGCTGGCCGCCGGATTGGGCTGGCATGCGGCCTTCTACGCCATCGCGATACT
>JBBSAV010000204.1:0-1646 GCA_038251965.1 Candidatus Limnocylindrales bacterium | reverse complement strand
GCACGCTGGGCGCGGGCGACTGGCTCAAGGAGCGCCTCGGCACGAAGACCGTCGCCGTCGAGGCCCTCGAATGTCCGACGATGCTCGAAAACGGCTTCGGCGAGCACAACATCCAGGGCATCGGTGACAAGCACGTGCCCCTCATCCACAACACCATGAACACCGACTTCGTGGTCGACATCAGCGACAGGGCCACCGACAACCTGCTGGTGCTCTTCAACACCGATGCCGGTCGTGCCCACCTGCGTGATCGCATGAGCGTGCCCGAGGCGGTCATCGAGGCGCTGCCCTCCTTCGGCTTCTCGTCGATCTGCAACGTGCTGGCGGCCATCAAGGTAGCCAAACAGCAGGGTCTTGGACCTCACGACGTGCTGGCCACGGTCGCCACCGATGGCGCGGAGATGTACCACTCGGAGATCGACCGTATCGTGGCTCGCGACCATCGCGGCACCTTCGATGCGGCCGCCGCGGGCGAGGTCCGCGCCGCGTACCTTGATGGCGTGGATACGGCTGACATGCTTGAGTGCAGCCATGAGGACCGGCTGCGCATGTTCAACCTTGGGTACTACACCTGGGTCGAGCAGCAGGGCGTGACGATCGACGAGTTCAGCGCACGCCGGAGCCAGGATTTCTGGGTCGAGACGCGTGAGATCGTCCACGTTTGGGACGCCATGATCGACGAATTCAACGCCCGGGTCGCCGCCTGACCATGACCGTCGCGCCGTCCGCGGGGGTCGCCGCGGCCCCGGCCAGTCGACTGGTCTGTGCCGGTTGCGGCGTGGTCGTACCGGCGGAGGCACCCTTCACCTGGGCCTGTCCGGAGGCGCGCGCCGGCGACGATGTCGATCACGTCCTGCGACGCGTACTGGACCCGGCGGCCATGGCACAGCCGGCCGATGCCGTGCCCAGCACCAACCCCTTCGTCCGCTACCGCACGCGCTTCCATGCTTATCACGTGGCGCGCGAGGCGGGCTGGAGCGACGGCCGCTTCGTTGACCTTGTTTGCGGCCTGGACGAAGCCATCGCCGATGTGGATGGTCACGGCTTCCGGGCCACGCCCATCGTCCGCTCCACCAGCCTCGACGAAGAGCTCGGCTTCGATCCGGGCGCGGGCGTCTGGGTCAAGGATGAGACCGGCAACGTCTCGGGCTCACACAAGGCGCGGCACCTGATGGGCGTGATGCTGGGGTTACAGGTGGCGACGGCGTTGGGGCTGGCCGATCCCGATGCGCCACTGGCCATCGCCTCCTGCGGCAACGCCGCGCTGGCCGCCGGCGTGGTGGCCCGAGCCGCACGACGCCGCCTGCTCGTCTTTGTGCCACCCACCGCGGAGGAGACCGTCATCGAGCGGTTGCGCGACCTGGGGGCGGAGATCGAGGTGTGTGCGCGTGCGGCAGGCCAGGCGGGCGATCCCACCGTCGCGCGACTGCTCGCCGCCATCGACGCCGGGGCCGTGCCATTCACCGTCCAGGGCAACCTCAACGGCCTCGCCATCGAGGGCGGCACAACCCTGGGCTGGGAGCTCATCGACCAGTTGCCCGACGATGCGTCCGCGCTCGACCGGCTCGTCATCCACGTCGGCGGCGGGGCCTTCGCGTCTGCCGCCGCCATGGCGCTGCAGGAGTCCGTGGCTCTCGGTCAGCTGG
>JBBSAV010000203.1:0-1659 GCA_038251965.1 Candidatus Limnocylindrales bacterium | reverse complement strand
GCCCCCGCCCTCCTGCGCTTCAGGCTTCGTCCGCCTCGCCCGGCGGATCCCCGGGTAGCTCCACGTCCCCGCTGCCGTCCGCGGGCACCTCGCCGGCGTGTCGCGCCTGCCGCAGGGCCAGCAGGTCGCGGCCCAGGACCCAGCCCGCGGAGGCCAGCGGGATCGCCAGCAGCACGCCCACGATCCCGGCCAGGCTCGCGCCCATGAGCGCCGCGATGAACACCACCAGCGGGCTCAGCGACACGGTCTTGGAGTACACCACGTTCTGCAGCACGTTGTTCTCGAACTGCTGGTACAGCACGAAGAAGACGACCAGCACGATGCCGTCCACGGTGCCACCCGTCGCGAAGCCGACGATGCACACGATCACGGCGCCGATGGTGGCGCCCACCAGGGGGACCACATCGAGGATGGCCACCAGAACGGCCAGCGTCTCGGCGTAGGGCACGCCCACGATCTTGAGGACGATGTACGAGGCGATGCCGGCGACGAGGCTGATCGCCAGGTTACCGCGCACGTAGCCGCCGGTGGCGCGCAGGAAGTTGTCGCCGATGCGCTCCGCCCAGCGGCGCTCCTCGCCGACCATGACACCGAGGATCGCCTGCCAGGCGCGCGGGCCCTCGATGAGCATCATCACCATGATCGTGAGGATGGTGATGGTCGCCGCCACCAGGGACGCCGCCTTGGTGAGCGCGCTGACGATGGTCCCCTGGCTGCCCAAGAGGAAGTCGCCGACCTGGCTCGGCGTCACCGCTCGCACCTTCTCGACGACGTGCAGCTTGACCTCGACGAAATGCAGTCCGCCGCCGGGCCCGAACAGCGAGTCCAGGAGGTGGGGGAAAGCGCGGATGAAGTCGTCCGCCTGCTGCACCACCGGCCAGGCGATCGCGACGACCGCGCCGGCGAGCAGGGCGATGGCCGCGAAGGACACGACCAGCGAGGCGAGGATCCGGTTCCAGCGGTGACGCTCGAGCCAGCCCACCGCCGGCTGCAGGGCGATGGCCAGGATCACGCCGATGAGCACCCAGAGCAGGATGCTGCGGATCTGGATGAAGAAGAGCAGCAGGGCAAAGACGACCAGCACGGTGATCGTGACGATCGCCGCGCGGCGGATGAGCTCCGAGGTCCGCATCGGCGCCGGTCGCTGTGGTTCGCTCACGCTCCGCCCTCTCCCTTCGCGCTGCCGTGCATTGCCCGTCGCGCAGAGCGTATCATTGTGCCGCGTGGGCCTATAGCTCAGTTGGTTAGAGCAGCCGACTCATAATCGGCCGGTCGCAGGTTCGAGTCCTGCTGGGCCCACCATATTCGGCGCACGCTGTGTCGCTCCGCGGCCAAGCCGGCCTCTCCAGGCTCTACGCAGGACCCGTGGCCCCAGATGCCCAGGCCTTCGAGAGTCGGAGGGCCCGTCGTTCGAGTTCCGCCCAGAGATCTTGGCCCTGCTCGTCCGCAGGGGGCGGCTCGCCGACCAGACGAAGGTCGGGCTCCAGCTCGCGGAGGACATCCGCCGCTTCGACGGTCCGGACTCTCGGCCTCAGGGTCTCGGCGCGCCGTGTGGCCTCCAGCGTGCGCTCGAGGATGCGGAAGATGGAGCGCCATCGCGGGAAGAGTGACGGCATGCTGCCGGGCAAGTTCATGAGCCACTCGGCGTCCGCGAGGCGG
>JBBSAV010000202.1:0-1778 GCA_038251965.1 Candidatus Limnocylindrales bacterium | reverse complement strand
CATCGAGGGTGGCCTCGTGCTGGCATGGAAGGTGCCCATCGGCGGATGGACCCGCGCAGCACTCGACGCCGAGGCGCTCAATAACCGTATCAGGACCTTGCGTGAGAAGGCCGGCGTCCTGTCCGCTCAGGTCGCATCGGCCGAGCACACCGAGAAGCGTCTCCGAGCCCGTATCGCCGAGCTCGAGGCCACCATCCCGCCCGACTGTGCCCAGCTCGTCATCAACGCCAGGGCAGCTGGCCGTGAGTCGGTATTCGTGCAGGTGCTGGGCAGCGTCCAAGCCCTGCGCACCACGCCAGAGCCCGTGTGATGGACGCTGCCTACTTCCGCGCATGGCGAGCCGCCAACCCGGCCTACCGCCGCCGTGAGTCGGAGCGCAGTCGACAGCGCCGGCTGGCTGGTGCCCGTGGCGATCGTACCGCTGAGTACGCAAGGCGCCGACGTGTCCTCGTCCAGCAGCGGGCCATCGCCCGTGGCGACAACGGCTGGGCCATCACGTCCCATCCCATCCTCGACGCTGCGAGAGCCGTGGCTGCCCGCCACGTGCGGCCTGACCGCAGGAGCGCCGTCTACAGCCCGACATACGAGGACGCGGTCAGCACGGCGGCTGTGGCGCTCGTGGAGCATCACGACCCCGAAGCGGCAGTCAGCGCGTACATGCGGGCCGAGAACGCCTGGGCCTATCACACAGCGCCCCTCTTCGAGTGGGCTGCTTCGAACGAACGGAGCCTGACATGAACGAGCCTACCCCCACCAGCCCGCTGGAGCGGTTCACCAGGTACACGACCGGGCGCGAGCCGGTGCTCACCGTCAACGTCGTGGCCGCTCTGATCCTCGCCGTCGTGGTCAAGGTGAGCGAGCCGCACTTCGCATGGGATGAGCTGAGCCTCACCATCGCTGGACTGGTCACCCTGGCTGCCGCGACGTGGCTGGCACGGCAGGGCGTGTGGAGTCCGGTATCGCACGATGAGGCCGTCGAGGAAGCACTTGAGACAGAGCCGCCGTCATCAACACCAACAGCAGTGCGCCCGCTGCCGCCGCCGGCCTGACGGTCTCCGCGTCTGGCCAGCTCACAGGGCCCGACCATCGACACCCTCACTGCAGGCCCGGTCGTGTCCGTTCCGCGCTCTGCCTCCCCCAGCATGCCCAGGAGGATCTAGCCCGATGGCTCTCGTGTTGTTCATGCACCGCGGCGGGTCCGCCGAGTGGTCCATCCCGTTGACATCACCGACTGGCGTGCCGAAGGACCTGACTGCCGCTACCGGCCTCGTGTTCCTCGCCAAGCGCCGTATCGACGATGCCGATGTCGATGCTGCCATCACGTCCACACCCGTCGTCACCGACGCGGCTGGCGGGATCGTGCGTGTGAAGCTCGCGCCCGCTGATAGCGTCTCGCTCGATCCGCGTCTCTACGTATGGGGCATGCAGCTGCTCGATGGGTCCGGCAACCTGTGGGAGTTCCCCGACCCCAGCCAGGAGCCCGGCAAGCTCATCATCCGCGCGGGTGTCGTGGTGGCGACGTGACCGATGCGCCTGACCGTCTGCCGTGGCCGCAACGACGACGGCCGACTCTGCCTCAACCAGACGAGCGACCCATCGCGCCGCTGCGAGGAACATCGCGGCAAGGGCTTCGGCGCCTGGTATGGGCCACGCACGACGAGCGACGCCATCTACCACACGCGCGCCTGGCGCAAGCTGCGCAAGCAGGTCATCAGCGCATGGGTCGCCGAGCATGGCCTGGTCTGCCCCGGCTGGCGCAAGCCACCACATCCGACGAT
>JBBSAV010000201.1:0-1882 GCA_038251965.1 Candidatus Limnocylindrales bacterium | reverse complement strand
TAGGTCCCGATCCCTTCCACGGAGGCATGGACAGAGTCGATGGAGAAGACTTTGGCGAAGTTGGTGGACACCGGACCATCGATGTCCACGATGAGCTTGCGCGGGTCGATGGGATCGACCCTGGGCGTGACGACGACGCCGCCGGCACCGTCAACGTAGCCATTCTTGGCAGCCTCGGCACGGGCCTTGGCGAAGGCGGTGGGCCGGTCGCCTGGGAGGTAGATGGCACCTGCCAACGCACCGGCGTCAGCGGCACGCTCCATGCGCTGCTGGCTGACCCACCACCAGGCAGCGTCGGTCAGCAGGGCGGCACCACCGAGGATGACCACGGCCATGACGGCGAAGATGGGCAACACCTGCCCGCGCTGGAGCCGGCGGCTGCGGGGTCGCTCGACGGAAAGGTGGCTGCGCAGTCGCTGCCACAGCCTTGATGGGGTCGACATCTGCTCAAGCACCTGGTGGTGGGGGTCGTCTCGCATGGGGACCTCCCGGATGGTCGGATGGCTGGGGGTGATCGCTGACATGCTGCTACCTAGAGGCTCGGGTTGAGCGACATCACGGTGGTCTCTTGCAGGGTCAGGCTGAGAGCCCCACCAGCGAGCGCATCGAGCATGGACGGAAAGGGCGTGACGAAGTCGTAGGTGTACTTCACGGTCACGCCGATGGAGTCGGGGTTGAAGCCGCCGTTGACGCGTGTGCAGGCTGGCCACGGAGTCGATATCGGCGTGAAGTCGATGAGCTGGGCGCCAGGTCCAGGGTCGACATCGATGGCCCCGGGGGAATACGCCCAGATGTTGACGAAGCCGGGAGTCTCGCCGCCGCTCGCGGTGGCCTTGAAGATGCGGATCTCCTGCACCTTGGAGACATCGATCCGCGAGCTGGTCGAGCTGAGGATGCGCTCCACGGCCGCGACGATGGCCGGATCGACGCCGGCCGGGTCCAGACCCGTGGTGCAGTCGGTGACGTCACCGAGCGCCAGGGCGGAGCCGACACGGGCGCCCTCGCGGGAGCCGTAGCCGAGGGTGTGCAGGTTGCCGTAGGCGAGCCCCGCCTCGGCGACGCTGGTGACGACCAGCAGGAGGACGGGGACGACCAGGGCGAACTCGACCAGGCCCTGCCCGCGCTGACGTCCTCGCCGCTTGCGTCCGCGCCGCATCACAGGGTCGGCTCGATGCGGAAGACGTTGCGCTGCTCGAAGTCCCAGCCACCGCTGTTGCCGCCACCGCCACCGGTGCCGCCCGGGACGAGCAGGTCGAGGGAGCCGTTGAGCGGCGTGACCCAGTCGTGGCGATAGCGGACCGTGACACCGATGTTGTCCACCGTCGAGCGCGGCGGCGTCAGGGACGGACAGCCACCCAGCACGGTGCAACGCTGATCCTCGGGATAGCCCGCGCTCACGAGCGTGTACGGCACCGCCGCGACCGTGCCGTCGGGGTGCGTGCAATCGCTCGAACCGGCGCGCCGCCAGTGCTGCTGCATGCCACCGGGCACATTGCCCACCAAGGGGGCGTTATCGATGATGACCTCGGAGATGTTGGCGGTCTTGTTGGGCACGCCCATATCGCGCTCCACGGCGTCGAGGATCAGGCAGTCGGTGCCGGCGATATTGCCCGCGGTCGCCGCGATGTGCGCGCCTTCCTGTGAGGCCCGGTTGACCGCCAGCGAGGCATTGAGCGCCAGGCCCATCTCCAGCACCGCCATCAGCAGCACCATGAGCATGGGGATGACCAGGGCGAACTCGACCAGCGTCTGACCGGACTGGTCGGCGTGCTTCGCGTCTGTGTCGGGGAGAGACATCATGATGATCGGCATCCATTGCGTCGTCGACGGACCATGACCGTGGGCCCGTCGGTAGAGGGAGAGTAGGCACTCGTTCCCGATT
>JBBSAV010000200.1:0-1921 GCA_038251965.1 Candidatus Limnocylindrales bacterium | reverse complement strand
TCCAGCGAGCCCTTGGACTCCGCCGCACCTGCACCTGTCGCGACTAAAGGTGTCGCTGCCGAGAATGAAGGGTCCGACAGCGGGGACTAACGAGTTCTCGTGATGTGCCCGCCCACCCTTTAGCCCGGATCCACCGATTGGCGGCCGTTGGGCAGGGTGAGCGGTCCGCTCCCGCCCAGGACCGTGTCGCTGGCATACCTGACGCCGACATCGGTGTCCGGGTTGGATCACGGAGGCGACATCGAGTAGCCGCGGAGGGGTCGGCGGAAGGTGTCGGCGCGGTGACGGGCATGCAGCGGCGCGGTCCTCGGGGCGGCGGGTCGTGGGGGCCGGGTCAGGCCACGATGGGGATCGCTCGCAGGCGCGCGAGCCCGGCCAGGAACCGCTCCGCCCAGGGCCATCGGGCCGGCAGGTGCAACGTGACCCGACGCGCCGAGCGGGTGAGCCGTCCGGGGAGGCCGAGGAAGCGACGACGGATGGTGCGCGTGGTGACGATGCCCTCCCCGAGACCGATGCGGGTCGTCCAGCGCGCGAGGTCGTGGGCCATGACCGCGACCGCCAGCCAGGCCCCGTTGGCCGCGAACCGGCCCGACGGCAGGTGGTTCATACCCACCCCCTCCTTGAGGTCCCGGATGGCGTTCTCCACCTCGGCGTGCCGCCGATGGTCGGCCTCGAGTTCGAGGGTCGTGCCGTCCCGGTCGGTGATGAAGGCGTGGTAGTCGTAGAGCGCGAAGAGCGCCAGCTGGGAGCCCGGGGTGGGCTTCACCCGGCGCACGATGAGCCGCACCGGCACCGCGTCCTTCTCGCTCTTGAAGGGCGTGTACACGGCCTCCGCCACATCGGCCCCACCGTCGATCCGGTAGGGGATGGGCGTCCAAGCCGTCTCGGGGATGGCCTCGATGAGCGCCCGCACGCTGCGATGCTGACGGATGGTGATGGAGTAGCGGACGTGCAGCCTCCGGCACATGGCGACCACGCCATGGCTGAAGAAGCCGGAGTCGGCGCGCATCGTGATCTCGCCCGTGGCGCCGGCATGGCGGACCCGGCTGACCGTCTCGCGCAGGAAGTGGCCGGCGCTGCGTCCGCTGTTGGCGCGCCCCTCGCGCAGCCGTGCCATGAGCACGTCGCCGGTGCCCGCCGCGACCGCCAGCAGCGGATGGTAACCACGGACGCCGGTGTAGCCGTGGTGGAGGGCACCCTGCTTGGCCAGGCCGTAGGTCTCGCAGATCGTCGAGTCGAGATCGATCGTCAGCGGTCCATCGCCCGGACCCGCACCGGCCGCCCAGGCCCGGGCGAGCAGCTCCCGGCTCACCGCGTCGAGCTGGCGCACATGGCCCCAGGTGAAGCTGCGCAGGAACGTGCCCAGGGTCGAGGCCGCCTTGACCGTGAAGCCCAGCACCCGGCCCGTGCCGCCGGCCCGCAGCGCGTTGGCGTGGTCGATGTGGTCGCCGCCAGCCAGGGCCGACATCACCAGGGTCAGCAGCTTGTCCCCGACGTTCGCACGACCGACCTTGACGCCCAGATCGAGATGCTCGTCCACCAACTGCCTGAGGCCCAGGCGGTGCGCCAGCGTGGCCGGGAGGATGAGGCCCGCATCCGGGACCAGGCGGTCATCGTCGAACGCCGTGTCGAGGCGGTCGAGGCTGTGGGATGATCGCATCGATCAGGTGCTCCTTCATGGTGGGTCGGTGGGTCTTCGTAACGCCATCTTCCCAGCACGGGGAGCGCCTGATTCCTCGTTCCAGCAGCCTCAGCCGGTCAACTCATCGGTGAATCCGGGTTTAGGGCCATCGTCCTCGACAGCAGCGGCGATCCCCAGCCGCGCCGGACAGGAGCACCACGATGAACGACTTCCAGATGCGCGCCCTTGCCAGCGACCACATTCAGCACTTGCGCGACGAGGCCGACCGCCAGCGGCTGG
>JBBSAV010000199.1:0-1925 GCA_038251965.1 Candidatus Limnocylindrales bacterium | reverse complement strand
GCCTTGTTCTCGGGCTTGAGAAGATTGTCGACGGTGCCGGCCGGCAGCGCCGCGAACGCGGCGTTGGTCGGGGCAAACACCGTAAACGGGCCCTCGCCCTTCAGGGTACCGACCAGGCCAGCGGCCTTCACCGCGGCGACCAGGGTGGTGTGATCCTTCGAGTTGACGGCGTTGTCGATGATGTCCTTGGCTGGCGACATCTCGGCGCCACCGACCATCGGATTCTTGTGCATCCCGCCCATGCCCATACCCATGCCATCCTGGGCGACCAGCAGGGCCGGCGTGGCAAGCAGGGCGAGCAGGGCTAGTCTCGTGCGCATCAGTAATTCTCCGCGTGAAGTGAGGTGAACAACAGCTTCACGGGGAGTACGCCTGATGGGGGCGGGTGGATCTCGAGACGATGAAGGATGAGTGATCCCGACCGGAGCGGCCCGGTGGGCCGCGCAGTGGAGGGATCTGCACGCTCCCATTCGTCAAGTACAGATCGCTCGACTTCGCGCTCTTGGAGCGCTCCGCTCGGGATGACTCAGCGCAAAGCGTCTAGGCCGCGAAGCTGGCCAGGGCGTCGGCGGATTCGCCATCGCGGAGGCGAGCGAGGGCGCGATCGCGCAATTGCCGGACGCGTTCGCGGGTGACGCCAAGCATCTGGCCGATCTGCTCGAGCGTGTGCTCCTGGCCATCGTCGAGTCCGAAGTAGAGTCGGAGCACGCGCGCGTCGCGAGGCAACAGGGTGGCGAGTGCACGATCGATCTCGACCGAGAGGAATCGGTCGAGCACCTGATCTTCCATGCTGCGATCGACCTGGGTGAATCGCTCGAGCAGCGTTTGTTCCCCCCCCTGATCGAGCGGCGCATCGAGGCGCAGTTCGGCGACATTGAGGGCCGCCAGCGACTGGACCACGTCGACGGCCAGGTCGGTGGCGGCGGCGAGTTCCTCTGCGCTCGGCTCGCGGCCGAGCTCCTGACGCAGGGCGGCCGCGGCACGCGTGATCCGGGCGAGATCCGCGGTGCGATTGAGCGGCACACGGACCGGACGACCGTGGCGTGCGAGCGCGGCGAGGATCGACTGACGGATCCACCAGACGGCATACGAGATGAACTTGACCCCTTGATCGGGGTCGAACTTCGTGGCGGCGGTCATCAGTCCGAGGTTGCCCTCGCCGATCAGGTCGATCAACGCCATGCCGCGGTTCTGGTATTTCTTGGCCACCGAGATCACGAAGCGGAGGTTGCGCGTGGCCAGTTCCCGCATGGCGTCCTCGTCGCCGTCCTGGACGCGACGGGCGACGGCGATCTCCTGGGCCTGGCTGAGGAGCGGCGTCCGGGCGACTTCCTGCAGGTAGAGATCGAGGATGTCGCGCTCTTCGTCGGCCGCGCCGAGCGTGCGGGCGGTATCGCGCCGGCGCGGGCGCCCTGGTGGGGACACCTCGCTTGCGAGGATCGCCTCGAGCGAGAGGCCGCGAGGCAGCGTCTCCTTCGGATTGGTCATGATGCCCGAAACTTACCCGGCTTGGACGAGTCCGGTGGGGTACCGCCGTTTCCATTGACACCCCACCGCGAGTCGGATAGCTTGGTCGGCTCCCTCGGCCGGTCGTCAGGACGGGTTTCAGGGGGTACCTGGGGGCGTAGCTCAGTTGGGAGAGCGCGTGAATGGCATTCACGAGGTCAGGGGTTCAATTCCCCTCGCCTCCACTCCTGGATCCGGCCAGGATGTAGTTGCGGACCGGAAGCGGACGGCCTAGGATTGGCCGTTCAGGTGACGATGCGGGAATAGCTCAGTTGGTAGAGCACAACCTTGCCAAGGTTGGGGTCGCGGGTTCGAGTCCCGTTTCCCGCTCTCTACGAATCGTCGCGGGGTGGAGCAGTCTGGTAGCTCGCCGGGCTCATAACCCGGAGGTCGTGGGTTCAAATCCCACCCCCGCCATG
>JBBSAV010000198.1:0-2051 GCA_038251965.1 Candidatus Limnocylindrales bacterium | reverse complement strand
GTTCGTCGAGATCACTGGCGGCAACCACGCCGGCTTCGGCTGGTACGGCGATCAGGACGGTGATGGCGAGGCGACCATCTCGCGCGAGGCGCAGCAGGAACAGGTCGTGGCTGCCACGATTGGGCTCATCGAGGATGTGGCAGGTTCCTAATCGAGCAGCGGGATACTGTCCTTCAGCGCGAGTTGCAATGACCCCGCGTTGAGCTCGATGACCTCCACCTCGAAGCGATGCTCGCCGGGCGCCAGACGATGGCCCGCGATGTGGAACGTGACCACGTCACCACGACCGAACGAGACGGGTTTCACGCGCGAGATGTCGGCAGCCTGGTAAACGGCGTCCTCGCCGACTCGCGTGGCGCTGATGGCGGACGGATCGATGAGGGTCCCGTCGACCGCCACGCGGCCGATGCCGACGAGCGTGCCGTCGCCCATGCCGTTGCGGGCCTGGAGGCAGAAACCGCCACCGTCATGCTGGAGGCTGCCGGCGACATAGAACTGGCGAACGAGGAAGTCGGGGACGCGCATCCGCGCAGCCTAGCGGCTGACACGAAGGCGGGTGCGGAGCACCTCGTTCACGACGTCAACGACGTTGCGCTCCGGCTCAAAGCTCCAGAGCCGAGCACCACCACCCTGCTCCAGTATTGTGTTGGCGCAGTGCCGCCTGTGGCCCTGGCCTGAAGCACGGGAGGAGCTTGACCCGGTGAACCTCGCTGGGATGGCCCGTGCGGCCATGCTCGTGGCCGATACGGATCGCTCCCGACCCTCCATGGGGGCCATTGAGGCCTGATGCTGGACCTGTTCCGCGTCCTGCTGGCGCTGTTGCTGGTGATGCATGGCCTGCTGCACCTGATCTGGTTCCTGGCTGCCTGGACGTCCGTTCACACCGGCGTCGGCGACGGCACCTGGATGCTGCCGGGCAAGGTGACGATCCGCAGCGCCATCGGCAAGGTCCTCGGCGCGGTTGCCCTGGCCGCCACGGCCATCTTCGTCTTCGCGGCACTGGGCGTCGCACTCAAACAGCCCTGGTGGGCCGCCTGGGCCGAGATGGGGGTCTTCTTCTCGTGGGCCTCCGTTGCCCCGTGGCTCCACCAGTCACCGCGATCGACCGCCCCAACCGCCCTCGTCGCCGACATCGTGCTCATGTTCGTGCTGGCGCTGGACCTCAGCGTTGAGGTCACCGCATGACGATCAGCGGAGCACCCTTCGCCATGCCGACTTCGGGCACGAACGGGTACACTCCGTTTCGCTCGGTGTCGTCGTGGTGCGGCGACACGCGTTGCTTGGTGGCTATAGCTCAATCGGCAGAGCATCGGATTGTGGCTCCGAAGGTTACGGGTTCAAGCCCCGTTAGCCACCCCACTCCTCAGCGTGGATGAGCGGCATGGAGCGGCACGGAGCGGCACCAAGATTGCTGCGGAGATTGCTGCGCGGCTGATGGTCCGCCTGGCGCCCCCGGACGGGCGCGGGCCGTCTGTCGCCATACCGCTTCTGAGACAGGCTGGTGGCCTACACCTGACCCCGCCAACCGCAGGTCCATCACCACCACGGTCACGGAGCGTCATCCCTAGGATGTGCACCTCGACCCACTCACCGGCGAACCACTTCGTCTCCGTCGCCCGGAGGTCCACCCTGAACTTGCTGATGGCCTCGTCGATGGCGTGGTCACGGACTTCGGCCTCACGGTCGGTCATGCGCTCGGCGTGGTGAGCGATGAAGGACTCCGACGCCTTGGCCTGGTAGGCCTCGCGCTTCTCCTGCCACGTGTTCTTCTGGGCCTGGACGACAACGGAGTTGTGGGAGCTGATGCCGTAGCGACGACAGAGCTCACGCAGGCTGATCCGGGTGGTGATGAACTCGCGCTCGAGGGCCTGGAAGTCGTGGGACTTGTTCGTGGTGGCCGCCTTGGGCTGTCCCGGCCTCCAGCTTCTCCTCGCCGCGACGAGGGGCGGAGTGACCGTCTGTCCTGATGGTAGCCCTCAGAACAAGGGTGGTCGGATGCGCGTGCGGTGGCGGCGCTGTTTCAGGGCACCGCCGTGGTGCGCGAGCGGGTG
>JBBSAV010000197.1:0-2104 GCA_038251965.1 Candidatus Limnocylindrales bacterium | reverse complement strand
GGTCAGCCATCTCCGGTCGTGTGATGATGATCGACCGTCGTCGACCATCGCGACATCATCCCTGCGCAGCCGACTCCAGCGCATCGAGGCGCTCGGCCAGCGCATCGAGGCGTCCCATGATCTTCTCGATGGCCGACTCGTCATCGCTCACGCGGGTCCGCAGATTCTCCGGATCGACCCCACCGAGCCGCGAGCCCAGGTCCTCGACCTCGGCGCGGATGGCCGCGACCGAGTCACTCAGCCCGATCAGATCCTGCGGGCCGAAGCGAGGCGTGAGCACCACCGTCGGCGCTGATGTGCGCATCTCTTCGCCGCAGCGCTGGACGACGGGGAACTCGATGGTACTGTCGGGCTCGTCGGGGAACCCGGCGCGCAAGCCGAACTCGTAGAACGTGCCGTCCTCGAGCAGCCCACCGGACCAGCGCACGAGGCTGACCCGCGATGTCCCATCCGCGGCCGGCACCGTCTCGGACTCCACCGTCCAACCGGGCACGTCCTCCGGCAGGGGATTGTCCACGGCCTCGGGGATGGTCACTTCGAGCGTATCCATGGGCAGCGCATCGCAGCCCCCCTGGACCTGGAAGTCGACGACGAAGACGCTGCCGGGAGTGACGGCACCACCTTCGGGGATGTTGACGTCCTGGCCGAGCACCGGTGCCGCGAACGCGATGAGCATCGCTGCACTGAGGCCGGCCACCATCGGCTGGCGGATCTTGTTCGAGCGTGTCATGTGGATCTCCTTGGTTTCCTCGATGGTCCTGAGGCGGGCGGACCGGACCGCAGCAGGCGCGAGTGGGCAGACGCACGCCTGCCCACCGTGGCGCGGGCTCGGTCAGGGCTTGGGGTCGGGTTTGCGGATCTCATCCTGGACATCGCCCAAGGTGCCCTGCGCTGAACCCTGGACCTGCTGGGCCTTGCCCTTGGCCTCCAGCTCCTTCTTGCCGGTCAGCTTGCCGACGCCTTGCTTGATCTTGCCCTTCACGGTGCTGATGGCACCCTTGGTGTGCTCGTCGCTCATGACCGTCCACCTTCCTGCTGGTGCAGCCGTCGGCTGCGTCGTCTCGCCGTACCCCTCGGCGTGTATCGCGCGGCCACTCGCCGCGGTGCGGGTGGTCGTCTCGAGCGTCCTCTCGACGCTCAGCCGGTCCGTCCGCGCCTGCTGCCTGTCAGCAGGTTCGCCGCGAGGACCACGATGATGGCGCCGATGACGGCCACGACGATGGTCTCGACGTTGATCCCCATCGGCTCCTTGAGGTTCAGGAGAGCCCCCGCGAGGAAGCCGCCCACGACCGCCCCGACGATGCCCAGCACGATCGTCATCAGGATGCCCTCCCGGGTCCCCAGGATGAATGTGGCGATGAAGCCGGCGATCGCGCCGACCACGATCCAGGCGATGATCCCCATGGATGTGTTCCTTCCAGTGGCGAGTGATCCGATCGGGGCGACCCTCGTTACGGACCAGACCCCGGCCGTGAGGCCACGGTGTCACTGCGACCGCGCCATGTCAAGACGGTCCGTCATGGCCGGCCGGCCCGGCGAGAAGGCGCGAGGCGAAGCGCCGCTGAGCTTCAGTGGCGCGAGGTCTCGCCCTCAGCCTGCCCGACGTCCCACCCGCTGTTCGAGAAGGTCGGGATGGAGCGGTAGCCTCCGCCCCGGGACCGTGGCGATGAAGCGCGGATGGCGATGGTCGTCCTGGAGCTTGATGCGCAGGCTCCGGACATGGCGGTCCACGATGTTGCTCTTGGCCACGAAGTCGGTGCCCCAGATGGCATCGAGGATCTCATCGCGCGTGACGACCCGGCCGGCACGACTGGCGAGCAGGTACAGCTGGCTCTGCTCGATGCTGCTCAGGTGGATGACCGAGTCGCCCGCGCGGACCTCGCGATCGACGATGTCGATCTCGATCTCGATCTCGCCGATCCTGATGGTGGGCACGATGGGCCGATCGGTCCCTGACGAGCGACGCGTGATGACGATGGTCCGCGCGAGCAGCTCCTCGGGCGAGAAGGGCACCGTCAGGATGTCGTCGACGCCGAGATCGAACGCCCGCAGCTTCGTCTTGAGATCGCCGCGCCGCGTGAGGCCCAGGACCGGCGTGACGCTC
>JBBSAV010000196.1:0-2130 GCA_038251965.1 Candidatus Limnocylindrales bacterium | reverse complement strand
TTGACCCAACCCTGGAACGTGGTCCAGGCACTCGCGGCCTCGGGGCCATTGAAGAAGCCCTCTGAGCTGGCCATGGTGCTGCGGTCGATGAGGTCACCGCCGGCCGACCAGATCATGGGCGCGAAGCCATAGGAGCGCCACTCGCCGGCACCGTAGTGCCACTTGATATCGAGCGGGCCGTTAGCGCCCTTGCCGGCCGCCTTGAGGTCGGCGAGGATCTGACTGAACTCATCGGCCGTCCAGGCATCATCGGGACCGGTCGGGATGCGTGCGCCGACCTCATCGAGCATCGACTTGTGCGCCCACAGGCCCAAGCCGGAGTCGAAGGTTCCCAGCGAGTACAGCTGGTCCTTGAAGGTGCCCTGCTGGATGATCGAGGGCAGGAAGGCATCCTTCTCTTCCTGGGTCATGCAACTATCGATAGAGCGGAGCAGGTCTGCCCACACGAACTCGTACAGGAAGGGGCCGTCCATATCGACGATGTCAGGCATCTCGCCTGCAGCCGCGGCCGACTTGAGGCTGGTCTCGTAGGCGCCCTCGCCGAGGGCGTTCATCGTGACTGATACACCAAGCTCGGCACCGGGTCCCTCGTTGAAGGCCTGAACCGTCTCAGGTTCGGGGCCGGGGTTGGTGCCCGAGTGGATGGTCATCGTGAGCTCGACCGGCCCTTCGATGACGCCATCGCAGACGTTGGGATCGCCCTGCGCCGCCACCGGGGTAACGGTGAAGGCTGCACCCACCAGCGCTGCTGAGGACAGCAGCGCCAGCCGGCGTGTGATCCGAGAGTGGCTCATATCCTTCCTCCTTGCCCCGTGCTGACCATCCGTGATCGCCGTGGGGCAAAGGCGATCACGATGTCCCCCGCATGTGACCGGACGACTGGGTCGCCTTGTCGCGGGGCGGTGCGACCGACTCGCGGACCACCAGCGGACACTCCATCCGCTGTTGCCGTGGCCCATCGATCTCACCGCGAAGGACTCGCAAGAGATGCTCGACTGCCCAACGCCCCATGGCCTCATGGGGCAGCTGAACGGTGGTGAGCGGGGGTTCCAGCCAGGGTGCGATCTGGCTCTGGTTGTCGAAGCCGACGACGGAGATGTCACCGGGGATGGAGAGGCCGGCACGGGCGATCGCCCGATAGGCGCCCATGGCCATGCGGTCGGTGAAGCACTGGATGGCGGTCGGGGGTCGTTCGAGCTGGAGCAGCTTGGCCGCCGCTTCCTGGCCGCCGATGGGCTGGTTGCGATCGGCCACAATCAGCTCAGGGTCGAAGACGATGCCGGCCTCAGCCAGCGCCCGCTGGTAGCCCTCGACCCGCTCCACGTCGGCGGGGTGGTGGTTGGCATCGCGGATGTAGCCGATACGCCGATGGCCGGCTTCGATTAGATGTCGTGTGGCCGCGTAGGCTCCACCGGCCTCGTCGGGCACGACCCAGGAGTCATCGGGGTCCTCGGTTCGCGAGTCGAGCACCACCCACGGAGCCTCGCGAAGCTCCTCAGGCGGTTCGACGATGCGGTGGTACATGGTGGCGTAGATGAGCGCGTCAACCTGACTCGCGTGCATGGTGTCGATGGCTTTGGCCTCCACCTCGCGGTTCTGCTCGGTGTTGACGATCATCAGCAGCTTGCCGGCCTCCGCCGCGGCCTGGTGCGCGCCGTGGATCATGGCCCCAGCGAAGGGGGTGGAGGCGATGACGTCGCTGATGAGACCGATGGTGTCGCTGGTCTGCACGCGTAGGTTGCGCGCGATGGTGTTGGTCCGGTAGCCAAGGGCGCGGCTGGCTTCGAAGACGCGCGCCTGCGTGGCTGCAGGGATGGAGCTGCCGGCCTTGCTGCTGAGCACGAGGGAGACGGTGGTAGTGGAGACGCCGGCCGCGGCAGCCACGTCGGACATGCGCACCCGGCGCCGACGCTGGATGGGCCACGGCTCGATCGACAGGGCCTCAGGCGCTTCGTTCCCCTGCGTGACCTTGCCGTCCTGGGTCAACGTCCCTCCTCCCCGATCGAGTGCCCGCGGTGGCGGCCGGCGGCTTGGGCTGCTGGCGGTGCGGCCACCGCTGGCGCGGCCCTCCCTGGTCGCGCCAGCGTTACTCAATCGATTCAGTAATTCGATACTGCGCTTGTTGGCGAG
>JBBSAV010000195.1:0-2155 GCA_038251965.1 Candidatus Limnocylindrales bacterium | reverse complement strand
TACTCGCGGGCCTTGTCGAGCCGGTCATCGACATCCTCGGCTTCCTGCAGCCAGGATGGGTCGGCCAGCTTGACCGCGACCTCGAGCAGGTGCGCGGGGAAGACGCCACGTTGCACGAGCCGTGCGACCGTGGGCATCCGCCCGCGGACCCGATAGCCGCTTGGTAGTAGGACTTCCGTGAGCCCGCTTTGCAGCCAGGCTTCGGTGGTCACGCCGCCGCGGTCATCATGCTGGTGTCACGAGGTCGGAGAGCCCGTTGAGCACGGTAGCCGTGATGGGGCTCACGCCACCAGCCGGCTGCAGCGCGTTCATGGTCAGGTTCTCGAGCAGCGGGCTGTTGCCGGTGCCGGGCTGGGGCTCGAACGGATCGACCACCATGCGCGGTAGCACGAGTCGAAGGCTGCGCTCCGGGCCGGGTGCAGCCCCGACGCGGGTGAAGGTGAAGTCCACGCCAGCGCCACCGAGCTCGAGGATGCTCGTCGTCACCGCGGCGTTGTCCGCCGGAGTAGCCGAGCCGAACATCACCCGGTTGTAGAGGCTCGCCGTGCTGAACAGCTTGACCGCGGAGAGCGCGATGGTGAACTCGCCCTCGGTGATGTCGCAGGGGCCGATGCCATCGCCGGGGATCATCTCGCCGTTGCGGCTGATGGTGAGGGTGAACGAGCGCATGCAGGGGACCGCGACGCCCTCGAGGTCGAGCGTGCCGTTGCCGTCATAGTAGATGACGCGGTTAGCGATCTCGATGGCGGCCGTCGCCTCTTCGGCGGTGGCGTGCCGTGGGTCGAGTCCCTGCACGGTGGCGGTCATGCGCAGCGGCTTGTTGGCCTCGCCACTGATGACGAGCTGGTCGACCTTGCAGTCGGTGGACTTGCCGAACAGCAAGCCACCGAGACTGCGCCACCAGGTCATCCACGGGCGCGTCGTGGCTGCTGTGATGGCATGGCTCCAGGGGTCGGCCGCGCCGGTCGTGTCTACCGCGCCCAGGACGCCGTAGAGCAGGCCAGCAGCGGCATTGGGCGGCACGTACATCTCGGGCGCACCGGCCGCGTGGACCTCCGACACGTAACGTGCCTCGCGCATCTGCGCGCCCGTCGTCTCCTCGAAGGTCTCGTCGGTGCGCATGGGGCCGACCATCGACCCGCCCGCCAGGCGAGCGCCGTAGACCGAGGCCATGGCGGCGGTGCCCTGCGCGGACTGGAACGCGAAGCGGATATTGCCGATGTTCTCCGAGGGCATGGTCAGGACTCCTTGGTGGTGTTGGCCTTGACGCCGGCAAGACCGATGGCATCGGCGACGCGCTGTTCGGCATCAGAGGTGACGTGGACAAGGCCGTCGTCATCGGCCACGAGCCGGACCACGGCGCCGTCAGGGGCGGTCCGAAGGTAGCGGGCGCCGGGCTTGCCACGGCGGTCGGGATAGGTCTGCTTTGCCACGATCAAGCCTCCTGAACAACGATGGTGTAGCCGGTGAGGGTCATGGTGAAGCCGCGGGCGTCAAGCCCATCGGGGTCGGAGTAGTCGATGGCATCGACGTGCAGCCCCTCGTACTCGGGCGTGTGGGTGCGCTGGGTGGACACGGCTGCCCAGTACGTCTCGGCACGGGCCGCGACCAGCTCGCTCGTCTCGCGGCTGCGCAGCTCCCCGACCTCATCGGACTCGATGACCCACTGGGCGAACAGGGTGAAGTCCCGCTGGTCGCACTCGTCCCCGATGGGCTCGAACGTCTCGGTCTCATACCAGACGTAGAGCATGTCGGACTCGAACTTGTAGGGCTTGGCGCGGCTGTCGTCGCGCATCGTGGGGTCCGGCTCCAGCAGCTGTGCCACGGCATCGGCGATGTCGATGATGGTGGTCATCTGTCCAGCCTCGCCTGCACCTGCTGCACCACGGGATCGAGCGCGGCGTGAGCGCCGGTATCGACCACGATGTCATCGGGGGTAGCGACGACGCCGAGGTCCAGCACGGTCGCGACATATCCCCTCGTCTGAGCGAGGGGATAGCCCTGTCGCTGGCGCCGCAAGAGCCGGCGGAAGCGGATGCCCCGGTCCGCCTTGCAACGCACCCGGATGATGTCGTGGCCGCGGAGTGCGGCCCGCTCGTGGGGCACGCCCGTACCCATCGTTTCGAGGATGGCCTCAGGGTGTGCGTCGAGTGAG
>JBBSAV010000194.1:0-2306 GCA_038251965.1 Candidatus Limnocylindrales bacterium | reverse complement strand
GTGCTACGGGATGGCGATGTGGACGCCGAACAGGAGCAAGGGCCACAGAACGATCGCCAGGAGCGCGGAGATGATGGCGCCCGCCGAGCTCAGGTGGGCCAGGTACCCGTCGTTGACGGCAACCACCAGCCCGATGATCAGGTAGATCACCACAACGATTCGCCGACGCATGGCGTCACCACCCCTCTCCACTGTGCGAACAGCGTGCCGCGAGCCCAGCCGATCCGTCTCGAGGCCGACAAGCCCACGAGTTGCTGTAGTTCTACGGCGTAGACACAAGTGAATCCCCCCGATGGGTTACTGTCAATCTGTAGCGCTACACCGTCGCCCTACGACGTAGCGGTCGACATGGCAGAACCAGTTCACTTCGGGGGTGGAGGCGCCACGTGACACACCGCACCGTTCGAAAGCCCCGCGACTCCTCAGGTCTGAGCCGCGAGTCGACCCTGCGCGCCGCTCTGGAGATCATCGACGAGGATGGCGTCGAGGGGCTGTCGATGCGTCGGCTCGGGCGGGCACTCGGTCGCGACCCGATGGCGCTCTACCGCCACGCAGCCACCAAGGCCGAGCTGCTCGACTCCGTCGCCGAAGCGGTCCTAGCGGGCCTGTCCGTGGACACCACAGACGACGACTGGGCGGCCCAGCTCCGCACCGTCGCCCGCCAGTTCCGCAGGCTGGCGCTCGCCCACCCGAACGTCGTCCCGCTCCTGGTCACCCGGCCGCTGGCCACCCCGATCGCCCTGCGGCCACTGGGCACCCTGCGACCACTGGAAGCCATCCTCGAGCTGCTCATCCGCGCCGGCTTCTCCGAGGTCGAGGCCCTGCACGTCTACCGCTCGTTCTACGGCTTCATCCAGGGCCACGTCCTGAACGAGCTCCAGGAGCTCGTGGAGAACCACGAGGAGACCGACGACCTGCTCCGCCTGGGCCTGCACAGGTTGCCGCTACGCGACTTCCCTCGACTCCGCAGCCTCGCACCCGTCCTGGCCGCCTACGACGGAGCCGCCGAGCTCGAACAAGGCATGGACATCCTGCTCACCGGACTGGACGCCCAGCTGCACCCCGCCAGCCCTCCCCCGGAGTGACCGAACACCACAGTGACTCAGCGCGACACCCCAGATCCGGAGCACGCCCTGCACGCCACGTACCCCCACGCGTACCCCAACCGCGTCATGTTCGCCCCCATCCGGTGACCCCCACATGCGCGCCCAACGCGGCTGAGCTGCACAGCCGCACGCGGTCAGACCTCGGCGATCCCGGTCCCGGCCCCTGACACGCAAGTGGTCGCCTCGCGCGGCCGGGCGCCGGGCTCGCCGATCTGCTGAACTCGCCGAGTCCACCGACGCACGTCATCGTCCATGCCCGTCGTCCGTGACCGTTGTCCGTCCACCACCGACTTAGGCCTACCGGGCGAAAGAGAGGCCCGCCCCGCATGCGCGCGGCACCATTCCCGTGACGGTTCATCATGGTGGCCGCATCCGCTGAGTGCTGGCCGGTCCCCGAGTAGCCTCATTCGCATCGGCCCCACAGGGCACCGCTCTGCAAGCCCGACCGTTACCGTGGGCGGGTGGGCCCCGGGCACTGGCATACGCGCCAGTCCGCCCGACATCGACGGCAACCCCTGGCGACGCGCAGCAGGGAAGGACCCATGATGAGCGATGCACACGACCCGGCTCAGGCAGCAAGCGCCATACCCTCTGCGGATCACGCGGCTCCGGAGCCGGACGAGCCGCAGCCGAGCGACGTCCATGTGAAACGGCGTGCCCGAGCCGCGGCCGGGCTACCCGCCGTTGCCGTGGCACTCAAGCGAGGCCTCACCCAGATGGGGCCCACCCGCACCGCGCGCACACTCCTGCGCCTGAACCAGACCGACGGTTTCGACTGCATGGGGTGCGCATGGCCAGACCCTGAGCCGGGCGAGCGCAAGACCGCCGAGTTCTGCGAGAACGGTGCCAAGGCCGTGGCCGAGGAGGCCACCAAGGCTCGTGCCGATCGAGAATTCTGGGCCGCGCACTCGGTGGCCGAGCTCGCCACGTGGAGCGACTTCCAGCTGGGCCAGGCCGGTCGGCTCACCGAACCGATGATCCTTCGGGAGGGCGCGACCCACTACGAACCGATCGCGTGGGACACGGCCTACGAGCTCGTGGGCGAGACGATCCGCGATCTCGGAATTTGTCAAGGTGGATGAGGCCGGTGGGTGTTTAGGCGGCTAACTCGATCTGGCTGTTGTCGGCGGGCTGGTTGATCCAGGAGGTCGTCGGGATGGCCAGGATCTGGGGGTCGTGGCTGGTGGCGAACCGCTCGGG
>JBBSAV010000193.1:0-2362 GCA_038251965.1 Candidatus Limnocylindrales bacterium | reverse complement strand
CATGCCCCGAACCCACCACCACGTGGTCGGAAGCGGTGGAGCGAGACCAGTGCCTTCTCGAAGGTGACCGCGGTCAGCTCAAGCGCCAGGTCGTCATCGGCTCCGCGGGCACGCAGGTATCGATAGACCGGCAGTCGGTAGCGCTGGTACAGCGCCGCGAACTGCGCGCGATCCTCCAGCGCCGCCGCAACAAGCGCCTCGTCACCACGGCTGGTAGGGACGAACCCGGTCGTCGTCTCGCTCACCATGCTGTGCCCATCATGGGGTCGTGCTGCAAGTGTCCATGCGCCGATAACGGCCGCAAGCCGCCGAATCGGACATCCGTTCGTCGATTCGGACATCGACCACCACATCCGAAAGCGGTGCGTGGACGCGCCACCGCGGCGGTGCCGGACTTCGACAGCCACGGGTGATGTGGACGCTGCGACTATCATCGCCAACATGTCCGAGCGACCCGTGCCCTTCAGCCTTCTTGACGCCGCCCGAGTGGTGGCCCGTGGAGGCACCTTCGAGAGCAAGCTGGCCGCCCTGTCAGCCCAGGCCCAGGCCGTCACCGACGCTGACGCCGTGGGCATCCTGCTTCGCGACCCGGACGCGGAGGTGCTGTTGTCGTTGGACGGCGAGCTGGCGCTCCCCATCAGCGCCGCCGGGGCACACATCACCGAGGCCGTATCCGACCGCCAAACGGTGCTGGCCGCGGGGGTGCCCAAGGCGCTCGCCGCGATCCTGCCCGGCGCACGCTCATGCCTCTTGACGCCGCTGCTCATCGAGGACGAGGACGGCACCTTCGTCGAGGGCCTCCTGGCGGTGGGATGGGCCGCGCCCGCGACGCCCATCGAGGACGCGCCCGACGCCATCTTGGCCATCGCCGACTTGGCCGCGGTCACCGTGCGCCAGGCGCGGTTGCGCAACTCAGCCTGGGAGTCGTCCGAACACGCCGACCGGCTCACCCATACCGACCGGCTCACCGGCCTCGCCAATCGCGTCACCTTCGAGCGCATGCTGGAGCTGGAGATCGCCCGAGCGACTCGCCAGGGCTCGCCCCTGGCGGTGGCCGTGCTCGATGTGGATGGCCTGACGGATATCGGTGAGCGCAAGGGTGCACGTGTGGTCGATGAGGTGCTGCGTCACGTGGCCAGTGCGATCGCCGACCGCGTCCGTTTGCTCGACACCGTAGCCCGCTTCGGCGAGGACGAATTCGTGGTCATCGCACCCGGCGATGCCGGCGGCCTGGTGGCCCTGCGATTGCGCGACGCCATCGCCGAACTGCCACCCATCGGTGATACGGAGATCACCGTCAGTGCTGCCGTGGTCCACCATCCGGCAGACGGTGCCACGGGAGCGGAGCTGGTGGCGGCATCGGAGGCGGCCCTCGCTGAGGCCAAAGCCAAGGGCCCCGGGACCATCTTCGGTGTGCGCGAGGCACGGGCGTAGCCGTCGTTCCCGGAAGATCTACCCGGTAGGTGTTCGCCCCAGTCACGTAACGGACGACCGACGAGCGGTTTGGTCGCCTCCCTTGCCTGACATGCACGTATCGGACCGGTCGAACCGCTGGTTTGCGTGGGGCGCACATCGGGTGCGATCTGCCGGCCGATCCCGATCGTTGGATGCATACCACGCAAACGCGATATCCAAGCCGGATCAGGGGGACTCGATGGACCGCCGGCCGCCAGCTTGGCGAACCAGTCGAGCGATGCGCGCGGGCTGCGCGACGGGCGACGTGCTGCGCCGAGGGATTACGCGATCCCGGTCCGCTCCAGGAGCTTGTCCACGGCGCGACTGACCTCCGCCGCCACGGCCTCGACGTCGGCACCACCGTCAAGCACGACCCAGTGTTCGGGGTCGGCCGCCGCCATCTCAAGATAGCCGTTGCGCACTCGCTGGTGGAAGGCCAGATCGTGGCGGGATTCGTCCTCGAAACGGGTCAGCTCGGCGGCATGGCCCAGGTCCCGTCGGGCCAGGCCGACCTCCACCGGGACATCCAACACCAGCACCAGGTCCGGTTGCAGGCCGCGCGTGGATAGCTCGGCGATGACGCCGAGCATCGTGCGATCCACGCCGCTGCCATAGCCCTGGTAAGCCATGCTGGAGGTGGCGTAGCGGTCGAGCACCACCGTCTCACCGCGCGCCAGGGCTGGCAGGATGACGTCCGCCACCAACTGGGACCGGGCGGCGTTGAACAGCAGCGCGTCGGCCACCGGACCGCGCGGCACATCGGCCGGATCCAGCAGGATGTGGCGGATCTGTTCGCCCAGCGGCGTACCGCCCGGCTCGCGCGTCTCGGTCACGGTCAGACCACCGGCACGCAGGTGCTCGGAGAGCAGCCTGACCTGTACCGACTTGCCAGCCCCGTCGGGGCCTT
>JBBSAV010000192.1:0-2484 GCA_038251965.1 Candidatus Limnocylindrales bacterium | reverse complement strand
GGTCCTGCGGGTGCGTTGGCTGGTGGAGCGCCTGGCGGAGCTCCTGGGCGTCGCCCCGCCGACGATCGTCGGCAGCGAGGCGGACTCGGCCTTGCTCAGCGACAGCTCCTTGATGGTCGAGCGGTTCGGAACGCCGGGCATGGACATCGAGCAGCTCATGGAGTGGACCGTCGCGTGGCTCCGGACAGGGGGTGCTCTGCTGGGCAAGCCTACCGGTTTCACGGTCCGCGACGGGAAGTTCTAGGCGTGGCTGGGCCGCTTCTCGATGCCGTCAAGCAGGATGCACTGCGAGCCGGGCTGGTCATCCCGGCACATCCACTGGCCCTCACCGCGGAACGCAAGCTGGACGAATCGCACCAGCGTGCCCTCACTCGATACTACTTGGCCAGCGGGGCTGGCGGACTCGCGGTCGCGGTGCACACCACCCAGTTCGCCATCCGCGAACCCCGTTTCGGATTGCACGGGCCGGTGCTGGAGATGGCAGCCGAGACCGCTCGCGAGTGGCGACTGGCGGTCGCTGGCGATGCCCCCCCGCTCATCCTCGTCGCAGGCGTCCTGGGTACCACGGACCAAGCCATCGCCGAGGCGGCATTGGCTCGCGAGCTTGGGTATCACGTCGCGCTGCTGCAACTCGGCGCCCTGGGCGCTGCGGGCGATGACGAACTGGTCGCCCACTGTGAGCGTGTCGCCGACGTGATGCCGCTTTTCGGCTTCTACCTGCAGCCCGCGGTCGGCGGTCGTCGGCTGGGCCGCGAGTTCTGGCGTCGGTTCGCGGCCATCCCCAACGTGGTCGCCATCAAGGTGGCGCCGTTCGACCGCTACGCGACGCTGGATGTGCTGCTGGGTGTCGCAGCATCGGGTCGCGGGAGCGAGGTCGCGCTCTATACCGGCAACGACGACGCCATCGTGGCCGACTTGCTGGCCCGGTTCCATACGAGCGATCAGGATGGAAAGCCCATCTCGCTTCATTTCACCGGAGGGTTGCTGGGCCACTGGGCTGTCTGGACGAGCAAGGCGGTGCGGCTCCTCGGTCGCATCCACGAGGTCATGGAGACGCAACGAGCGGTACCGCTTGACTTGCTGGAACTGGCCACCCAGACGACCGATGCGAACGCCGCGATCTTCGACCCGGCGCACGGGTTCGCCGGTTGCATCCCGGGCATCCATGAAGTGCTGCGTCGCCAAGGCCTCCTGGCGGGGCGCTGGACGCTTGATCCGAACGAGGACCTCTGGCCGGGGCAATCGGCGGAGATCGACCGCGTGTGTGACGCCTATCCGCATCTGGTTGATGACGAGTTCGTAGCCGCTCACCTCGACGAGTGGCTGCGCTGAGGCGAACGGCCCGGTCCTGCGGAGTGGTCTACTGCAGCAGCGAGCCATCGCGAGCGTAGCGTCCCAGTCGGTGGCCAGCCTCGATCAGGGCGTGGATATGGTCGGCCGGCGTGTCAGGCGGAAGCGCATAACCCGTGCCCAGGATGAAGCCGCCACGAGGCCCCAGGACCTCCAGAGTCGCGCGCGCCGCGCCGGTGACATCGTCGGGCGTACCACGCGACACGACCCCTGATGGGTCGATGGTGCCGAGGATGGTGGCACGACCGCGCGCCGCCGCCTTGATCGTGGGCAGGTCGCACTTGTAGTCAAGGCCAAGGATCGCGGCGCCGGTCTCCACCATGTCCGGCACGATACTGGTGGCGTTGCCACAGATGTGGTTCTGCAGGCGAACCCCTTCGCGCAGCAAGCGCTGAGTCACGCGCCGCTCGTGTGGGAAGGCGACCTCGCGGTAGATCGCAGGCGAGCAGACGTCAGGCCCCGCGATGGACTCGCCCATCGAGGTCAGCGCCGCGCCGGCCTCGATCTGCGCCACCGCGAAGCGGAAGAAGGCCTCTTCGCAGAACTCCAGCAGCTGGTGCAGCTTGTCGTGGCTGGCTGGGTCCATCTGTGCCACGAGGAACGCTTCCATGCCTACGATCATCGAGGCCAGTGAGAACGGGCCCTGGTCGGCCTCGCCGATGACGAAGCCGTCCTCACCGACCTCTTCGGCGATGATGCGAGTGGCCTTGAGGTTCTCGACCAACGATGGCGATGTGGCAGGGTCCGGGAGTCTCAGCCGATCGACGTCATCAAGACTCCTGATGGCGGGTGTCAGGGACACCGGTGCCGACCACGCCAAGTGCTCGACCCCGACACCGCAGGCCTCGGCCAGCGTCGCGGTGCCGCTCTCGACCGAGAGCACATCGTGGCCGAACGCTCGCCACGAGGCCAGCATCCCCTCAGCCAGTGCCTCGTCATCACCCAGGAACTCGGGGAAGGCGCGGCTCGACATCCGTGCTGCCACCATGAAATCGTGTACCGCCACCGGCACGCGGTCGGGGATCCCGCCGGCCAGCACCGTCTCGGTCCGCTCCACTGCTGTCATCGCTGTCATGCACCGATGGTAGTCGGTGGCACCCTGGCCAAGCCAGAAGCCCTTGACAAGCACTCGCC
>JBBSAV010000191.1:0-2492 GCA_038251965.1 Candidatus Limnocylindrales bacterium | reverse complement strand
CAACAGGGTCTTGTCATGGTTGGGGGCGCAGAATTGAAGTCCAAGGCACCGGCCGCGATCAGCCGGCTACCGCCGTCGGTGGCCCGCTCGATGGCGATCTCGCGTTTGGCCCTGGCTGGTTCGTCGATCTCGAGCTGGACTACACACGTTCGAGTTCGTGGTGCGGTTTCGCGGGAAGGCGCACCATGATGCCATCCCCCGGCATCACCCGGCCTCCTGTTACCGCCAAGCCCATGATCCCGGTCCTCCGCACCACCTCGCCGTCGCCATCACGACCAAGAACTGAACTGACACCATGTGGAGGGACGTCGCCGGTGCCACTTCGATCCTGAGCGTCGGGCCGACTGGGAGGAGCTTCTGCTGTGGGAGATCCGGTCGAGATCGACCACGGGCGCGTCTGGGAGGACCAGCGATCCGCCGGCGACGCACTGCGGACCACGTGTCCGGTCGTATTCGACGGAGAATCCTGGATGATCTTGGGGCACGCCGAGGTGGTGGCCGTGGCCACGGACCCGGGACGCTCTCCAGCGCCGTCACGGCACGGCGCGCCATCCCCAACAGCCTCGATGGTGTGGAGCATGCGTCGTACCGGGCCATCGTCGACCGCTTCCTCACCCCCGAGCGGGTGGCACAGCACGAGCCGCGGTGCCGGTCGGTCGCGGTGGCCATCGTCGACGCCCTTCCCCCCGGCGCAACGGCCGAGGCCACCGCCGGCATCGGAGTCCCGTACGCCGTGCGTTCACAGTCCTCCTGGCTCGGCAGGCCGGCGGACCTGGAGCAGGACTTGGTTAAGTGGATGGGCGACAACCACGCCGCCACCAGGTCGGGGGACCGTAACTTGACCGCAGGGGTGGCCGAGCGGTTCGACCGCATGATCCAGGCTCTTCTCGAGGCGCGACGCGCGGCTCCCTTCACCGATGTCACCGGTGAGCTGATGCGCGAGAGGGGGTCACGGACGGCCGCTGACCGAGGAGGAGATCGTGTCGATCCTGCGGAACTGGACGGCCGGGGACCTCGGCTCGCTCGCGACCTCGGTCGGCGTTGTCGTCCAGTTCCTCCCCGCCACGCCCGATGTGCAGCACGAGGTCCGGGCCATGGTCGGGGCTGGCGACACTGCGGCGCTGGAGGCCAGCGTCGAGGAGATCTTGCGCATCGACGACCCTTTCGTGTCCAGCCGCCGCATGGCGACTCGTGACACCGACCTTCGCGGGCAGAGAATCCCGAAGGGCGGACGTGTCCTACTGAACTGGACGGCAGCAAACCGGGACCCGCTGGTGTTCGTCGACCCGGACCGCTACGACCCCGAGGGCCATGCCCAGGCCAACCTTGTCTTCGGCATCGGGCCGCACGTGTGCCCAGGTCGGTCTCGGACGCTGATGGAGCTGCGGGTGATCACCGAAGAGCTCCTGGCCCGGACCACGTGGATCGAGGCCGCCTCGGACCGGCCGGCCGTCCGCGAGAGGCCGCCCGTGGGCGGCTGGGCACGTGTCCCGGTGATGCTCCGATGACGGCAGTCGATGTCCTGGATGGCGGGACCGTGCCGACGCTCCGCGCTCAGCTGACCACCTCCCGATCGGTGCCCCAGCGCTATTAATCACGGCTCAGTTGTGCAAAAATAACCGCGAACCGTCGTTCTTGCCTGGAGGTGGTCGTATGCCGATGTTGATGGGGCACAGGGAACCACTGGTCGTCTATGGGGACTTCGGTTGCCCGATGTGCTACCTGGCCAGCCAGCGGGTCGACGAGCTGGTCCGAGCCGGCGTCGCGGTCCAGTGGCGGGCGATCGAGCTCCGTCCGCGACTGCCGGTCACCGGGCTGCGTCGCGATGGTGAGGCCCGAGCCGCCGCCGATCGTGCTCTTGCGGATGCCCGGGCGCTGCTGCGGAAGGGTGAGCACCTGCCCGCTGCCGTCCCGGGCCTGGCTCCCAAGACCCAGGCCGCGGTCTCGGCCTACGCCGAGGGGTGTGGAGCGCGCGTGCCGGATCAGATCCGGCAGCTGCTGTTCACGACCTACTGGGAGGACGGGGCAGATATCGGCAACCCCGGCGTGCTCCTCGACCGGCTCGGCGGCACCTTCATGCGGGGGGAGGCCACGTCGGACCCGATCCGCGACTGGGGCTTCGCCGTGACAGTGACGGCGGGACCGATCACGACCCGGGCCTGGTATCTCATCCGAGAATGGCGCCGGCAGTGGCAGGAGCTGGGCCGCCCCGCCCTTCCGGCTGTGTGGGACGGGACCCGGGTCGAGTCCGGCCCAGCGGCGTTGGCACGCCTTGCCGACCAGGTCGATGCGGCGCCCACGCCGCACACCGGCCGCAACGGTGCTGCCCTGGGAGCCAAACTCGCCTCGGGGTGGCGGCCACCGACGACTGTCCACCCGCCGGCAACGTGGGTGTCGCAGGTGGGTGATCCGTGGGCGCGCACGATGCGGATGAGCCGGTGAGTGCACCCGAGGGCCACTCATCCTGGCACGCGGTGTGTCGGCTGGCTGAT
>JBBSAV010000190.1:0-2494 GCA_038251965.1 Candidatus Limnocylindrales bacterium | reverse complement strand
TCGGCAGATACGGACGGATCCACGCCCCCGGCGCCCAGCTCGACCAGCGTCATAGTGGGCGGAAGAAGCCACCACGCCTCAAAGCCGTCGTCAGTGCTCGAGATCTCGACTGTGGTCGGGGTGCACGCTGCGTGTCGGCGGTGCCGCATCCGCTCGTTGGGAGCGTCTCGGAACAGAGCGCGACGACGCCGCGCGCGGTCGGTGAGGGCAGTGGCTGAGGCCCTGTGGTGCTCGTGAGCGTCGTGCGTGCGGAGTCCTCAGGCGTCGATGACGACGGGGATGATCAGGGGTCGTCGCCGGAACGTCTTGAACGCCCAGCGTGATATCTCGCGGGCGATGATCTGCTCGAGCTGGTGGGGGTCGCCGATTCCTTCGGTGGCGGCGCGTGCCAGCGCCTTCTCCACCACGGGCACGGCGCCGTCGAAGGCATCTGTGGCGTGAGCGAAGCCGCGGACGAGAAAGTCGGGTGTGTCAGCGAGCTTGCCAGTGTCGGCGTCCACGATGGCCAACACGGTCACGACGCCTTCCTCGGCCAGGGTGCGTCGATCCTTGAGGATGGATTCGGTGAGACCGCCGACGGTCTGTGCTTCGACGTAGACGTAGCCGGCGGGGACCTTGCCCGTGATCCGTGCGTGTCCCTTGACGAGGTCGACGACGACACCGTCCTCGGCGATGACCACGTTGGCCGGGTCGATGCCGGTGCTGATGGCGAGGTCGGCGTTGGCCCGCAGGTGTCGCCATTCGCCGTGCACGGGCATCACGGTGGCGGGTCGGATGATGTTGTAGCAGTAGATCAGCTCGCCGGCGGAGGCATGGCCGGAGACGTGGACCTTCGCGTTGCCCTTGTGTACGACGCTGGCGCCCCAGCGCGTCAGGCCGTTGATCACGGTGGAGATGGCGTTCTCGTTGCCAGGGATGACCGAGCTGGCCATCAAGATGGTGTCGCCCTCGCCGACGCGGATCTTGTGGTCACGGTTGGCCATCCGTGACAGCGCCGCCATCGGCTCGCCCTGGGAGCCGGTGCAGATGAGCGTGGCCTTGTTCGCGGGGAGCTTCTCGAGCTGTTCGAGCGGCACGATGAGTCCCTGGGGAACCTTGAGGTAGCCGAGGTCACCGGCCACGCCCATGTTTCGAACCATCGAGCGGCCGACGAAGGCGACCTTGCGACCGTGGCGGTGGGCCGCGTCGAGCACCTGCTGGATGCGGTGGACGTGGCTGGCGAAGCTGGACACGATGATGCGACGCGGCGCGGTCCGGAACACGGTGTCGATGGCCGGCGCGAGGTCACGCTCGGCGGTCGTGAACCCGGGGACCTCGGCGTTGGTCGAGTCGGTCAGGAAGAGGGCCACACCCTCTTCGCCCAGGCGGGCGAACCCGCGCAGGTCAGTGATACGTCGGTCGAGGGGGAACTGGTCCATCTTGAAGTCACCGGTGTGCAGGACCAGGCCGGCCTGCGTGCGGATCGCGACCGCCAACCCGTCCGGGATGGAGTGGTTGACGGCCAGGAACTCACAGTCGAAGGCGCCCAGGTCGATGCGATCGCCCTCCGCCACCTCTCGGAGGACGGGGGTGATCCGGTGCTCCTTGAGCTTCTCCTTGATCAGGGCCAGCGTGAGCCGAGAGCCGATGACCGGGATGTCGGGGCGCTCCTTGAGCAGGTACGGGACACCGCCGATGTGGTCCTCGTGGCCGTGGGTCAGGACCAGTCCCGCCACCTTGTCGAGGCGATCGCGGATCCAGGTGAAGTCGGGAAGGATCACGTCCACCCCGGGATGGTGCTCCTCGGGGAACAGCACGCCACAATCCACAACGAGCAGCGAACCCTCATGCTCGAAGACCGTCATGTTGCGACCGATCTCGCCGAGGCCGCCAAGACCCACGATGCGCAGGCCCCGGGCAGGCAGCGGCCTTGGGGACTGCAGTTCGGGGTGAGGATGGCTCACGAGACGCTCCTGTCGATCATCAATGCGGCTCCCAGCATCGCAGTGCCTGGAGACTGACCGCACAGGCGGTGGGTCAGAGCCGGGCTCCCACCCTCAGGTTCCGACATGGCCTCCAGCGATCTGGGACCGCTGGCCACCAGGAGAGCGCAATACACGCGGCGAGGCGGCCACCTGAACTGGTGTAACGCCCAGAGTGACGCAGTGCTTGCCGGCCCCGGCCGGCTCCGCACTTGGTGCACGCTCGCCATTGACCATTCCTCGTCACGCCCAGTCGGTCCGCTCCATCAGCCCATTCGCGGTGATATGACACGGGTCGAACGGCCGGCGGATCACGCGTTCGGCAAGTGTGAGCGGACGTGCCGGAAGCCGATCGTCACGCGGAGTGTGACCAGATCGGGATCGCCTTGCGCCAGGGGAACTGGTCTTGACCACGCATCCGCCCAGTGCGTCAGCAGGACTCCGTGGGCCTTAGCGAGACCAGGTCGACCAGGTCGACGCGGACCACCGTGCCGCGCACGTCGAGATCGATCCAGCCGGCGGCGCTGTCGACT
>JBBSAV010000189.1:0-2519 GCA_038251965.1 Candidatus Limnocylindrales bacterium | reverse complement strand
GACCTCCAGGTAGATCTTGGCCCAGGGCCTCTGCTGGTACTCGACCCGGACCTGTTGGCGGAGGGCTCCAGTCGGACCGAGCACATGGGGCTTGCCGATCATGCGAACGACGAAGTCGCCGACGGGATGGTGCGGCGCCTCAATCCGCTCATCAGGCGAGCGCCCGCGAAAGCTGTGCTTCCCGGTCCACCGCGCGAGCCAGCTCGATGAGCTGCTCCTCGCGGGTCGTCAGCAGGTTACGGCGGCGTGCCGTTTCGACCGCCTGCTCGACGAACCGGTCGCCGAGGTCGTCGTCGATAGCATCGATGATCGATCGGGCCGGTGTGGTGATGGCGAGGCCGTCATGAGCCGACACGTCCTCGGGGGCGAGCGTCCCGTAGTGGATGGTCAGCCATGTCGGCAGAGACTTCCGGATCCGCGTGCCTTTCGGCACCGTCACGTGGATCTCTCGCGGGTTCACGTCGCATACGTCATGAAGAAGCAGGGCGGTCTCATGTGACAGCACCGATCCAGGCCACAGCAGGAGCGCTTCCCGATATTGCGCGAGCGGATTGCCGGCGAGCTCCGGGATGCGATAGATGCCTCGGGCGACAGACTCAAGGGTCCCGCGTCTGGCCATCTGGACCAAGATCACGCGCGGGATGCCCACAGCGGCGGCTTCAGCCGACGTGACCAGCCCTTGCTGGTCGACCGCGATCGCGACGAGACGCTGGTAGTTACGCATGCCGCCAGTATAGCTTACTGCTATACTTCTGGCAACCAGTATAGAATGTGATGTCTTGAGTATAGCGTGGTGCTATACTCCTGTCACTCCTCTCCCATGGACGCCGGATGCGCATGACCTTCCCGTCGGGGCGTCGGCTGTACCCGTCGACGAAGTCCTAAGCAGCTGGCTGGACAGCCCCAGCAGGTCAACGAAACGCTCCCAGGAGAGCCTTGACAGGCCAGCTTGTGCTGGTAGGATTCCTGCATATGAGCAGTAACGTGCACAATTGAGCATGCAGGCATCTGCGACGGACGTGACCGTGGCCGATGGGGCGGCCGCTGACACGCGGCTGATGCTTCGTGCCGCGCAGCTCTACTACCACGGTGATCTGACGCAGGACGCCATCGGCAAGCGCCTGGGCGTCAGTCGATTCAAGGTCGGCCGACTGCTCGAGCGGGCGCTGCGTGAGGATGCCGTTCGCATCGAGATCGTCCACCCGGCCGCGCGATTGGTGGCGTTGGAGGATGCGCTCACGGAGCGCTTCGGCCTGGCTGACGCCATCGTCATCGACGTGCCCCTGAGTGGCGACGCGGCCGGAGATGAGCAGCTGGCCCGCGAACGAGTGGCGGCGGCCACTGCCGACCATCTCGCGACCGTCCGCCCCGGCGGCGTCATCGGCGTCTCCTGGGGCCGCACCATGCTGGAGCTGGCGGCGCGACTGCGCCCCGGCTGGACACAGGCCAAGCAGATCGTGCAACTCAACGGCGCCATCTCGCGATCGGCCCAGCCCACACGCTACCAGGAGGTGGTGGAGCGCTTCGGCAGCACCACCGGCGCCGCCATCCAGCTGATGCCTGCACCGGCCATCGTCGGCAGCGCCGAGCTGCGCCGCGCGCTGGAGGCCGATCCATCGGTGCGCCAGCCGCTGCGGGCTGCCCGTCGCGCGCCCAGCGCGGTCTTCGGCATGGGCGTGATGGGCGAGGATAGCGTCCACGTGGCCTCAGGCTACCTGGACCACAAGGATCTCAAGCGACTGGCGCGAGCAGGTGCGGTGGGCGATGTCCTGGGTCGCTTCCTGACGCTGGAGGGCAGGATCGCGCTCCCCGGCCTGGACGCGCGCACGGTAGGCATGCCGCTGGACGAGCTCCCTCGCAAGGCCCTCACGGTCGGTCTCGCGGCGGGTCCGGGGCGTGGCCCCATCGCCCTTGCCGCCCTGCGCGCCGGCTGCATGAAGACGTTCGCGACCGACGAAGCCACGGCCGAGTGGGTGCTCGCACATGGCTGAACGACCACCGTCCGCCGATGAAGTCCGAGCCCTGGTGCGCCGCATCGTCGACCAGACGCTCGACGCCACCGCGAAGCCAGCACCCACCACGACGACCGCCACGACGACCGCCTTGTCCGACGGCCGCGTCGCCGTGGCCATCGCCGGCGATCATGGCGGCTGGCGCATGAAGGACGCCATCGGCACCTGGCTGACCGAGCACGGATACGCCGTCCGCGACTGCGGCACCCACAGTGATGACGCGGTCGACTACCCCGACCTGGCGCGGGCGGTCGCCGAGCTTGTCGCCGACAGCAGCTGCCGCTGGGGCATCGTCGTGGACGGCGCCGGCATCGGCTCGGCCATGGCCGCCAACAAGGTGCCCGGCGTGCGGGCCGCCAACTGCCATGACCTCTCGTCAGCGCGCAACAGCCGCGAACACAACTACGCCAACGTGTTGACATTGGGCGCAGGCTTCCTGGGTACCGCCCTGGCCCTCCAGATCGTGCAGACGTGGCTGGAGACCGACTGGGGCGCCGAACGCCACGG
>JBBSAV010000188.1:0-2547 GCA_038251965.1 Candidatus Limnocylindrales bacterium | reverse complement strand
GGCTGGACTCCGCGGTGACGTGCAACACGCAGGTTGCCTGCTGTGGCCAGCACCGAGGGGCCAACAGCAGCGCCTTCTGCTGTGCTGATGCGGACAGCACGTGCTGCGCGCAACGTGCCGAGAACGGCGCTGGAGGGCGGGGGTGGTGGCCGGCGGGCCGAGCTGGCGCCTTCGGGTCACGTTGCCTGTGGACGAGGATCGGGGTCGCTGCGCAACAGCCTGGATGACGAGAAAGATGTGCACCGTGTCGGCAACGGCTGACAGGTGAATCTCTTAGCGGCCACGGGTCTTTGGGCGCGCCAGCGGGTCGGGGCGGAGCCCCGACATCGAAGGGGTCGTGCTCGGTGGGTGGGGGTCAGGCGGCGGTCGTGTCGAGGGCGACGTGGTGGCCGAGGTGCTCGAGTCTGCGGACGAGGCGGCGGGTCTCGGCTTCGGTGTTGTTGAACCGGTCGTAGAAGTCGCCGCCCAGGTCCTGGTAGTCGCAGTCCTCGGTGAGCATCCACCAGATCGCGATGAGCATCGAGTGCGCGATCGCGACGATCGCCCGTTTGCGGCCGATGCGTTTGACGAGCCGGTAGTAGCGGGCGCGCAGCCACGAGTCCTTCTGGCGGGTCGCAGCCCACGCGGCCTGCACGAGCGTCTCGGCCAGCCACGGGTTGCCGTGGGTGGTGTGCCCGGATCGGTGCTTGCCCGCGGACTCGTTGTTGCCCGGGCACAGCCCCGCCCACGACGCCAAGTGCCCCGCGGTGGGGAAAATCGACATGTCCACGCCGATCTCGGCGATGACGACCCGCGCCGCGACCTCAGCGATCCCCGGCATCGTGACCAGATGGACGAGCTGGCGCTCGAAAGGGGCGGTCTTGGCCTCGACCCGGGCATCGATCGTGGCGATGTGCGCGTCGATCTGGTCGATGTGATCGAGGTGCACCCTCAACAGGAGCGCGTGGTGATCGGTGAAGCGGCCTCGCAACGCCAGGGTGAGCTCGTCGATCTTGGACCGCATCCGACCTTGCGCGAGCTCGGCGAGAACCTTGGGGTCGCGTTCGCCGGCGATGAGCGCGTCGATCATGGCCCGCGCCGATTTGGTCAGCACCGACGACGCGACCGACGAGAGCTTGATCCCGGTGTCTTCGAGGACCTTCTCAACTCGTTGGGCCTCTCGGGTGCGGTCCTGGACCAGCCGCTTGCGGTAGCGGGTCAGGTCCCGCAGCTCACGGATCTCCGGCGGCGGAACGAAGCTCGACCGCAACAGCCCGCACTCCAACAGCTGGGCCAGCCACGCCGAGTCCGCCACATCGGTCTTGCGTCCCGGCAACTGGTGCACATCGCGGGCGTTGACGAGCACCAGCTCGAAGCCGGCCTGCTCGAGCACCCACCACACCGGACGCCAGTAATCGCTCGTCGCTTCCATCGCCACGACGGTGACCCCTTCAGCGGTGAGCCACTTGGCCAGCCGGTCCAGGTCACCAACGAAGGTCGGGAACTTGCGCGTCTCCTCCCGGCGCTTGCGGCCCGATCCCTGCGCCGGGCCTCTGATCGTCGCGGCGAGGATCGCCTTGCCGATATCGACCCCGCACACCCGGTCGATGATCACTTCCATGACCAACTCCTCTCACGCGCTACCGATCGGACGCCCGAGGGGCTTGACGGGAAACGATTCTGACAGCCGTGCTCGAAGCACAATCTCCGGTGCCGTCCAAGCCACCAGCCTCATGCTGAATCGCGGGTTCAAAGACACCACAGACGAACGAGGTCCCGGGCGACCACATCATCATCCGACCGACCGGCGCCCGCCAGCCAGCACCCCGCTGGTCAACCGATTCACATCACCCCCCGGTGACCCCAAGGCCATAAATGCTGAATACTGACCCCTTATCACCGGTCGAAATCTGACCCCCCTGTCCTCGGGTCCACCACTTGTGGTGGTTGGAGCTTGAGCCTGCGCCCGGCTGACGACGGCCGGAACAGGAGAAGGGACGTGATTGGCGTGGAGGAGTGGGCAGAGATCAGGCGGCTGCACGGGGCTGAGGGGATGGGCGTCAAGGCCATCGCCCGGCACCTCGGGGTGGCCCGGAACACGGTGCGGGCAGCGCTGCGGGCTGAGGCGGCGCCGAGGTATGTGCGGGAGGGGCCGGGCTCGGCGGTGGACGCCTTCGAGCCGGCCATCCGGCGGTTGTTGGCGGTCACGCCGGACATGGCGGCCACGGTGATCGCGGAGCGGATCGGCTGGACGAGGGGGATGACGGTGCTGCGGGACCGGGTGGGCGAGCTGCGCCCGGCGTACCGGGTGCCTGAGGCGTTCGGGCGCAGCGAGTACAAGCCGGGTGAGCTGGCCCAGTGGGACCTGTGGTTCCCGGACTACGACCTGCCGGTGGGGCACGGCCAGACGGCCCGGCTGCCGGTGCTGGTGGGGGTGGCCGGGTACTCCCGCTGGATCCTGGCCCGCATGATCGCCTCCAAGGAGTCCGCTGACGTGCTGGGCGGCCACCTGGACCTGATCGTGGAGCTGGGGGCGGTGCCCCGGGTGGGGGTCTATGACGGGGAGCC
>JBBSAV010000187.1:0-2579 GCA_038251965.1 Candidatus Limnocylindrales bacterium | reverse complement strand
CGGCCGCTGACCCGGCCAACCCCTATGGTGCGGTGTTGACGTGGCCGCGTGATGAAGGTCGTCACCAGCGCAGCCCCAGTCGGTCGGCTGGCGCATACGTCGTCCTCCACGACGGCGAAGTGGTGCTCTACCTGGAGCGCGGCGGCAAGTCTCTGCTGACGTTCGGGCCGTTCGACGATGCGGTCATCGGTGCTGCGGCTGTCGAGGCCCTGCGGTCGCTGGTGGCCGATGGTCGGCAGAAGCGCCTACAGCTCGAGCGCGTGGATGGCGATCCCATCGCCGCTTCGCCTCAGCGGGACCGCCTCGTGGAGCTGGGCTTCCGGGGAGCGTATCGCGGCTACGTTCTCGGCCCCGTCGTTGCCGGTAGCGCGGACCGGCGACTGTGACTGACATCGATCTCGTGGCAGACGACGACGCCTGATGCCCGAAGGCGACACCATCTATCGCATCGCCGATGTCATGCGCCGGACGATGCGGCACGACGAGATCGTTGCCGCGCGAGGCCGGCCAGGCGGAGTGCAGCTGGAGCGCGTCGTGGGTAGCCATGTCGAACGCGTCTCCCCGCGTGGCAAGCACCTGCTCGTCGATTTCAGCAATGGCCTGACCCTGCACACGCACCTGCAGATGCATGGCACCTGGCATCGCTATCGACCGGGCGAGCGCTGGCGCGGGGATGCGGTCGACGCGGTGGCGGTCATCGAAACGGCGAGCGCGGTGGTGGTCTGCTTCGACGCGCCTACCGTCGAGTTGCTCAAGACGCAGGCCCTGCCGCTCCACCCTCGGCTGGCACAGCTCGGCCCAGACCTGCTCGACCCCGCTGCCGACCTCGACGAGGCGAGCGCGCGCATCCGTTCGCACCCATCCGCGATGAGCAGCATCGCGGAGGCGCTCCTCGACCAGCGTCTGCTGGCCGGCATCGGGAACGTCTTCCGCAGCGAGGTGCTCTTCATCGTCGGCGTCGACCCCTACCTCCCGGTGGGAGAACTGGCCGACGCGACGCTCGAGGAGTTGTTGCGAACGGCGCGCGGACTCCTGGCGGCGAACCTCGGTGGTGGCGAGCGGGTGACGATGCCGGACGCCCTTGGGGCTCCGCCGGGCACCACATCGTTGCCCCGACGCGATGGCGGTCTGTGGGTCTATGGGCGTGTCGGCCGGCCATGTCGTCGATGTGGATCGGTAATCCGTGCGAGGCCCATCGGCTCGCCGCCTCGGCGACTCTTCTGGTGCCCCCGATGCCAGGCTGCCAGCGCTCGCCAGCAGCCACGCGACATCAGCTGAGCGTGTTCTGCGTCCCCGGCAGGCCCGGCGGCGCCTCGCCTTCCCCGCTGCCCTCGGAGCGGCGCTCAGCAGGGCTATCGAGACCGAAGAAGTGCCGGCCGTGCCGTCGAGCGGCGTCCGCGGCCGAGGTAAGGCGCTGCGGGGACCGCCACCAGACCCGCACCGCATCGACCACGATGTCGCGGATCTCACGGACCTGTTCACCCCAACTGCGCCAGTCGAACCAGCGCGGATGGGCCCACAGCCATGGCACGGCGGCCCAGATGAGCAGGATGTAGTCGATCCGAAGCGGACGCGGGTAGTCGATGACCAACTCCAGCTGACGCACGACCTCCGGCCAGGCTGCCAGGGTGAGGACGACGAAGAGTCCCGCCCAGGCCAGGCCCCACAGCCGTGCGCGTGGCGGCAGGATCAGCAAGAGTGGAGCGGGGAACCACTTGAGCATGGCCGCCAATGCCCACAGCAAGCCGCCTAGTCGGGGTCCGCTGAAGTGGGCGGCCCAGATGCCCATCGCGCACAAGAGCGTGATATTGCCGGTGTCGAGCGTCGCAGCGAGGGCCGGCGTGATGAGAAGCACCAACAGGGCCGTGGCCAGCGGATGCTGCCGGTAGGCCCAGGCGGCGCTCCAAGCGAAGACGATGATGCTGAAGACCCGATAGACGAACCAGGCCGTCTCCCAGGGCAGCGCTGCCCATGGCGCGAACAAAGGCAACGACCACGACCAGTACACATAGGGCATGTACGGCGGGGGAGGGTCCAACGGATCGCCGCCACCCAGCCACAGGCGCACGCCACCCCAGTAGGCCCGTGCATCTGCTCCCACGAGATCGGCACGCACCAGGAGCCACACGACGATGGCCGCCCCGCAGACCACCAGGATGAGGACCGCCAGCAGTCGTGCCGGATCGCGCAAGGATCCGACTTCTCCACGCATGGCACGCATCCTACTGCCCGCTGGTCCAGATGGCGCCGCTCGCCGCTCGCCGCTCGCCGCCGTCGTCTGAAGGAGCGCTTCCGTAGATCAGCGGCTGAAGGTGCTCCCACACTCGTCGCAGACGGTGAAGAGTCCATACCGATCGATGCTGAAGCCGGCCACGTGGAGGCGGCCCGTGGCGCACTTGGGGCAGACCCAGGTCCACCACTTGATGGCCGCGCCGTTCTCGCCGGGTTCGGTCGATCCCAGCGGTAGCGACCCTTCCGCCACCTGCGCCTCCAGGCCTTCGTGGGCCTGCACCGTGGCAGCGATCGCGGCAGCCCGTTCTTCCTCGGACTCGCTGCTGTAGGGATAGTTCTGGCCGATG
>JBBSAV010000186.1:0-2593 GCA_038251965.1 Candidatus Limnocylindrales bacterium | reverse complement strand
GTCGTCGTGTGCGCTGCCGGCTCGATGCCAGGCGACCTGCACAAGATGTGGCGCACGAGCGACGTCATGGGCTATCAGGTGGAGTACGGCTATTCGTGCATGGGTTATGAGATAGCCGGGGGGCTCGGGGTGAAGATGGCCGTGCCCGACCGCGAAGTCATCGTCATGGTGGGCGACGGGTCCTACCTGATGATGGCCCAGGAGATTGTCACCGCGGTGCAGGAGGGCATCAAGCTGATCGTGGTGGTGGTCCAGAACCATGGCTTTGCCTCTATCGGCGCATTGTCGGAAACCGTTGGCGTGCCAGGGTTTGGCACCAGCTATCGCTACCGCGGCGAGACTGGCCAACTTGACGGAGACATCCTGCCGGTCGACCTGGCCGCCAACGCTGCCAGCCTCGGCGCACAGGTCCTGCGGGCCGACACGCTAGGCGCGTTCCGGCAGTGCCTCAGCCAGGCGTTGGCGGCCACCCGAACCACAGTCGTCCACGTGGAGTGCGCGCTGGCAACCGGATCGCCGTCGAGTCAGTCGTGGTGGGACGTTCCCGTCGCCGAGGTCTCCACCCAGGCGGTTACCCGCGCGGCCCGAACGGCATACGAGCGCGCAAAGATCGCCCAGCGGAGCCACCTGAGCCCCTTCAACGGCTGAGCAGACGTCAGCGGGCTGCTCCAGTGACCAGCCACGCGTTGCCGTGGGCGCGCCATCCCAGGGCAACCCCCCGCATCGACATGAAGACGACGAACGTCAGCCAGAGGACAGTCATCGCATGGCCCTGCGCGGCAACAGAATCCGGACCGGCCAGCACTGGCTCCTCTGTTGCACGAACGGTCAGGATCAGCGGTAGATAGAGGACGAGGAGACCGACCTGGGCCTTCGCGAGCCACCTGCCGTCGCCGGCGCCGATGAGGACCCCGTCCAACACGAAGACGAAGCCAGAAATCGGCTGTGCAACGGCTACCACGATCAGGGCAGCGGCCAGCGCCGCCTGCACAGCCGGATCGGAGGTGAAGAGCGAGGGTATGAGCGAATGCGTTGCCAGCACGAGGATTCCGAGCCCCGTGCCACCGATGACGCCCCACCACAACATGGTGCGCGTGGCTTCGCGGGCTCCGGTGACATCGCCGGCGCCCAGGGCCTTGCCGGTCATCGCCTGGCCGGCGATCGCCAGAGCGTCTAGGGCAAAGGCCAGGAAGCTCCACACGGTGGCGGATACCTGATAGGCCGCAAGAGGCACGTCCCCCAGGCCAGCGGCGACCCAGGTCGTCACCAGCAGGACGAATCGAAGGGCGAGCGTCCTGACCAGCAGGGGCACGCCGTCAAGAGCCGCTTTCAGCACCCGCGCCGGATGCGGGCGCACGCCTGAACCGAGCCGCCGGGCGCGACGCACGACGACGATGACGAGGGCCGACGCCATGCCGGACTGGGCCAGAACCGTGCCGAGGGCAGAACCCGCAATGCCCATGTGCAGGCCGTAGACGAAGATCAGGCTAAGCGCGATGTTGCTGCTGAATCCCACAACGGATGCGACCAATGGCGTTCTCGTGTCTTGTAGTCCGCGCAGGACTCCGGTCACTGCCAGGACGACGAGCATCGAAGGTATGCCGATCGCCGACACGCGCAGGTAGGTCACCGCCTGCGCGAGTGCGGCCGCGGATGCGCCGAAGAGAGCGCACAGTGGTGCGGCAAACACGGCCACGAGCGCCCCGGTCACGAGGCCGATCACGACCGCCAGCCAGATCCCGTCCACGCCGGCTCTGACGGCACCTTGCTCAGAACCGGATCCGACCTGTCGGGCGACGATCGAGGTCGTCCCGTAGGCGAGGAAGACGAAGATGTTGGCGGCAGTGATCAGCGCTGCGCTGGCGATGCCGAGACCGGCCAGCTCGATCGTGCCCAGGTGTCCGATGATCGCCGAGTCGGCCAGCAGGAAGAGTGGCTCCGCGACGAGGGCCAGAAACGCAGGCACGGCCAGGCGCAGGATCTCGCGTCGCTGGCTGCCGTTCTGGCCAGAGGACTCGCGGGGGTCGCCCGACAGATCGCCGGGATCGCCAGACAAGTTCCGATTGCGGTTCACCCTCGCAGACTAAAGGTCTGACGAATATCTTCGAAGCCAGTCGCGGTTAGCGCGGGATGGGTGGAAAGTTGTTGCTAATGCCAGTATCCGAGTCGAAGGGATGCTCCCGTGAGCGTCGTGGACTTCGTAGGGCCCTTGGTCCGGGCGGGTCTGGGTGCAGACCTGCCGGTACGCCTACGCTGCTGGGACGGTTCCGAGCTTGGTCCGCTCGACGCGCCGGTGCAGCTGACCTTCACCAGCCCACGGAGCCTGCGTCGGCTGTTGTGGGCCCCCAACCAGCTTGGGTTCGCGCGCGCCTACGTCTCTGGCGACGTGCTGATCGAGGGAGACCTGATGGCGGGCCTGTCAGCGCTGGAGCAGGCTACCGATCCTGACCTCGCCCCCGGGGTGGTGATCGACATGTCGATGCGGCGGGCGTTGGTGATGGCGGCGCTGCGCCTTGGAGTCCTGGGGCTACCTCCGTCACCTCCGGCTGAGGAGGCGAAGCTTGGCGGGCTTCGCCATTCGAAAGGTCGTGAC
>JBBSAV010000185.1:0-2655 GCA_038251965.1 Candidatus Limnocylindrales bacterium | reverse complement strand
ATCTCACGGTCCGACTACGCCATGGCACGGATGCTGGGCCTGCTCATCGCCTTGCTGGTGCTGGTGCTGGCACCACAGTTGATCCTGTTCATCGGCCGTGTGTTGGTGGCGCCCGACGTGATGAGTGGCCTGGGCGAGGAGCTGCCGCAGGTGCCCACGGCGCTGGCAGTCGGGCTCATCATCGCGTTGGTCGTGGGTTCACTGTCGGCGGCCATCGCCGCCATGACGCCGCGGCGCTCCTATGCCACGGTGGCCATCATCGCGGTCTTCCTCGTCCCCAACGTCTTCGCCGCGCTCCTGGTGGCACTCCGTAGCGAACTGCTGGGGCCGGCGGCACTGTTCAGCCCGTCCGATGTGCTCGATGGTGTGAATGCCTTCCTCTTCGATGTCCCAGGCGAGAACATCACCGTCCAGCAGGCAGGCCTCGATGGTTGGATCTACCTCGCCGCCGCGGCCGTCTGGATCATCGGATCGCTGGCCGTCTTGCTGCGCCGCTACCAGAGGCTGGCGACGTGACGGCGCGGACGCCCGCCGCGGCGATCGCTCCGGCCATCGCCGTCGAGCATGTCTCGCGCTGGTACGGGAACGTCGTCGCGGTCAACGACATCAGCTTCGGCGTGGCCCCCGGCGTGACCGGCCTGCTGGGGCCCAACGGCGCCGGCAAGACCACCCTGTTGCACATGATCGCGGGGCTGCTGGCACCGTCCGCCGGGCAGGTGCTGGTGGAGGGTCGGCCAGCCTGGGGCAACCCTGAGATGTACCGCCACGTGGGCCTGGTGCCGGAGCGCGAGTCCGTCTATCCGTTCCTCACCGGCCGCGAGTTCGCCGTCGCCAATGCCCGCATGCAGGGTCTGGCCGATGCCGATGCGGCAGCCAAGCGAGCTATCGCCCTGGTCGATCTGGCCGACGCTGCCGACCGCCGCGTGGGCACCTACTCCAAGGGCATGCGCCAACGGATCAAGGTGGCCGCCGCGCTGGTCCACGACCCGCCCATCCTCATCCTCGATGAGCCCTTCAACGGCATGGACCCGCGCCAGCGCCTGCACATGTTCGAGCTGCTGCGGCGGATGGCCGACCAGGGACGCACCGTGCTGCTGTCCTCGCACATCCTCGAAGAGGTCGAGCGCATGGCCGAGTCGGTCCTGGTCATCTACGCGGGGCGTCTCGCAGCGTCGGGCGACTTCCGCTCCATCCGCCGACTGATGACCGATCGCCCGCACGTCTTCCATGTGCGCTCCACCGACGACCGGCGACTGGCATCGGAGCTGTTGCGTCTCGATTGCGTCTTCGGCGTCGAGCTCGACGGCAAAGGTGCCACCGTCCGCACCTCCGACCTGGGGGAGTTCACGCGACGATTGCCGCACATCGCACGTGACAACGGCATCTCGCTGCACGAGCTGCGGCCGACCGATGACTCGCTCGAATCGGTCTTCGCCTACTTGGTGGGCCGATGATCCGCAGCATGCCGGTGGCGGCCATCACCTTGCGCAGCCTGCTCGACCGGCGACGCTTCTGGTTGATGCTGCTGCTGGCCGCCGCGCCGGTCCTCATCACCGTGCTCGGTCGCACCCTTGGTGACGTCGGTTTCAGCCGACAGGTGTTCGACCGGCTCGTCATCCAGGCGGTGCTGCCGCTCATCGCGCTCGTCTTCGGCACCGGGGCCCTGGGCTCGGAGCTCGAAGACGGCACCATCGTCTACTTGCTGGCGAAGCCGGGTCGGCGCGCCCGCATCATGCTGGCCAAGGGCGTCGTCGCGGCCGGCCTCACCGCTTTGCTGGTGGTGCCCGCGACCCTCTTGACCGGCCTCATCGTGGCCACCTATCGCGATGACTTCATCGTCCCAACGTTTGCCTACGCGGCTGCCGTGGCGGTCGGTGGCACGGCCTATGCCCTCGGCTTCATGACGCTCAGCAGCATCACCTCGCGGGCATTGTCGATCGGTCTCGGCTACGTGCTGCTGTGGGAAGGCGTGTTGGCGGGCCTGTTGCCGGGAACCCAGGCATTCTCCATCCGGCAGGCCACGCTGGGTCTGGCCGACGCCCTCCAGGGTGATGCTGGTCGGGGTGCGGCCCTCGACGCGACGACTTCGGTCATCGTCCTGGGGGTGGTGATCGTGGGCTCGTGGCTGCTGGGGAGTTGGCGACTCTCGCGCTACCAGCTTCGCGGCGGCGACTGAGCGGGCCGCCAGCAGCGGCGACGGTTCCGGCCGCGACGGGGCGGCCGGAACGGGGCGGCCGGAACGGCATATTCTGAGGCCACCATGAGCCAGACGAACCCGACCCCCGGTGGTGCCGCACCCGCCGGCCCAGTGTCGATGCTCACCTGTGCTGCCTGCGGCAAGAAGAACAAGATCCGTCCGGCCGAGCGAGGCGCTCCCCACTGCGGTGCCTGTGGTGTCGCCTTGCCCTGGTTGGTCAACGCCAGTGATGCCACGTTCGTCTACGAGGCGCGCTCCTCGGTGGCCATCCTGGTCGACCTTTGGGCACCGTGGTGCGGGCCCTGCCGCGTCATCGGTCCGATGCTGGAGAACCTTTCGAAGGAATACGCCGGCCGCATCAAGGTGGTGAAGGTCAACGTGGACGAGAACCCGGCGCTGGCGCAGCAGTTCGGGGCCAGCAGCATCCCCACCATGATCGTCATCAAGGGCGACCGCGT
>JBBSAV010000184.1:0-2667 GCA_038251965.1 Candidatus Limnocylindrales bacterium | reverse complement strand
TGGGCTTTGACGGTGCTGGGGGTGATGTAGAGCTCGCTGGCGATCTCGTTGTTGGTGCGGCCTTGGGCGACAGGCACGAGGACTTCCTCCTCGCGGGCGGTGAGCGGTTCTATCGGCTGCCTGGGTGGTGAGGTCTGTGCGTGGGCGAATGCTGCGAGCAGTCGGACAGTCACGCTGGGTGCGATCAGTGCGTCTCCGCCGGCAGCGGCGTGGATGGCTTGGGTCAGCAGGGCGGGTCCGGCGTCCTTGAGCAGGAACCCGCGGGCACCGGCTTTGAGCGCTCCGTGGACATACTCGTCGAGGTCGAAGGTGGTGATGACCACGATCGGCAGGGGGTCGGTGACGTCGGGGCCGGCGAGTCGACGGGTGGCTTCGATGCCGTCCATAAGCGGCATCCGGATATCGAACAGGCCGACATCGGGGCGCAGTTGGAGCGCCAGGCGGACCGCTTCGCGCCCGTCGGCGGCCGCGCCGATGACTTCGATGCCGGGTTGGGCGTCGAGGAGCATCGTCAGTCCGGTGCGCACGATGGGCTGGTCGTCGGCGATGAGGACTCTGATGCTCATCGTGGCCCGCTTAGGGGCAGGATGGCTTCGACCCGCCAACCTCGGTCGGCGGTGGGGCCGGCGTGGAACGTGCCGCCGAGCAGTGTGGCGCGCTCGCGCATGCCTACCAGGCCGTAGCCGGCCGGGGCGCGACCGCCAGCGCCGGAGGAGCCGTCGTCGTCGACGGTCAGCCGTACCTGGTCAATGTCTCCTGTCACGGCCACGGTGACGCGGGTGGCGTGGCGGGCGTGGCGTCGAGCGTTGGTGATGGACTCCTGGGCGAGGCGGTAGATCGCGGCTCCGACCGCGGGGCTGAGGTCGTCGAGCTCGCCGGTGAGGGTCACCTCGACGCAGGGGTGCGTTTGTCCATCGGTGGCGAGCTGCTCGACCGCGGCCATGCCGGGCTGCGGCGCGAACTCGGTGTGCTGCGAGGCACGCAGGACGCCGACGATGGCGCGCAACTCGGTGAGGGTGCGGGTCGCCGCGTCCTCGATGATGGCCAGGGCCTCGATGGCACGCTCGGGATGGGAGGCCGTGATCGCACGGCCTGCTTGAGCCTGGATGGCGATACCCGACACGTGATGGGCGACGGTGTCGTGAAGCTCGCGAGCCAACTGTTCGCGCTCTCGGGCCTTGGCTTGGTCGATGTCGCGGATGCGGATCCTCGCGCGATAGCGGGTCGCGGTGCCGAGCGCTGCGGCGCACAAGAAGAACGCGTAGCCGGCAACTACCTCCGCCAGGCCAGCCGGGTTGGCGACGAGGGTGATGGGCAGCCAGACCAGGATGACACCGAGGCCGCTTGCGGCCTCCCGACCGGAGCCCCACCGGAACAGGGCGTAGGTCAGCACCAGGGTGGCCGAGACACTTGAGGGCAGAGCGCCTTGCGACCCGGTGAGGATTCTGACGATGTCGACCACGGTCAATGTTCCGAAGGCGACCGCGACCGCGACGAGCGGACGCTCGCGTCGCCACAGCAGGGGGCCGAGGACCGCGAGGACCGCGAGCAGCTGCAGCGAGCGCGGCGCCAGATCCTCACCAAGCACCGCTTCCACCACGGACCAACAGATCAATACCGCGACCAGGGCCCAGTCCCGATGCCCCCTGCCCGGGGGGTCCGCAGGTCGAGGTTCGGCCCACAGCGAACGGAGTGCGTCGGTGGCCATCTGATCAGCATAGGCAGTGCCGCGTGATCGGCGTAACAGCCGAAAGTACGAGAGCACGACTGTGCCAACGGCCAGGTCGAAACAGGCTCCGGGGCTGATGTGCCCGCCGCCGACATCGGTCAAGGTGGAAGCACCCACCCAACCAAGGCAAGGAGCAATCTGATGAGAACACCTCACTCCCACACCGCACGAGAAAACTCGCGATCCCGCAGCGCGCTGGAAGATCTGCGCATGCCCGTACAGGCCAAACTCGCAGCAGCATGGACGAGCTTCATGTTCCTCTACATCTACGTCGACTACCTCGCCCTGTACAAGCCCGGCTTCGTCGACGAAATCCTGGCCGGCATAGTCCACGAGTTCGACACCGGCCCAACCTTTGTCGCCCTTGCGCTCACGCTCATGGCCATCCCGATCCTCATGATCCTGCTCTCCACGACACTGCCCGCCCGTGTCAACCGCACCATCAACCTCGTCGTAGCAACGCTCTACATCCCCGTCTCGATCTACAACGCGGCAGGGGAGGAGTCCTGGACCTACTTCTACTTCTACGGCCTCTCCATCGGACTCGAGGTGCTGCTCCTGGCCTTCATCCTGCGCTCCGCCTGGACTTGGCCCCGCACGCCCTCACCGTCGATGCCAGACCTCGTCGAACCCAACCGGTCGCAGATCCAGATGGGACGGTAACCGGCCACCTACACGGGGGGAAAAACTTTGAACGTGGCCGGTCCCAGTGAACCTGTCGTCCTGCACGTCAGAAGCGAGCCCGTCCGGCAGCTTCACCGGGAATGGACACTGACTGCGGCAGCCAACGTCGTGCGGCTAGCCCCAATACCGTTCAGTTAGAGCTGACGGACGCGGTAGGTCGGTGAGTGCGCGGGCTGCGGCCAGTGGGCGTGATGCGCCCGTTTGACGTGCCACTTGACGTACTTGCGTTTGATGACCCTGGGTGCTGATCGCTG
>JBBSAV010000183.1:0-2746 GCA_038251965.1 Candidatus Limnocylindrales bacterium | reverse complement strand
TGGCAGGACCGCCAGAAGCTGGAGGAGTTCCGTGCCGACCGTGCCGAGACACAGGTCTGGGCCGCTCTGGCCGATGGCAGTATCGATGCGAACCTCGCCAACCGCCGCCTGACCGCCATCAACAACGACCGGCCCCAGACGGCCGGTGCCGTCATGGATGAGCTGGTCGATCTCACCTTCAAGGGACAGTTGGCGCAAGATCGGGGCATCGAGCTCAGTGCTGATGAGCTGGACGCTGCCGTTACCGCCGACGGTGGTCTGCCGGAGGCGCGACAGGTCCAGGCCATCATCGTCATCACGCCCGAGCAGTCACTCGGTCAGGCCGCCACCGCCGCCGGTATCGCCGATGCTCGTGAGCGGGCCGCAGCGGCACTGGCGGACCTGCAGGCCGGTGCGGATCCGGAGGCGCTTGCCGAGACCTACGGTCCGGCCAACTACGACAGCGGCTACATCACCCGTGGAGACATCGGCGACGCCGCTTGGGAGGACGCCATCTTCGCCCTCGAAGACGGTGGCGTGACCGATGTCATCGAGGCTGTCACCGGTGAGCAACTCATCGGCAAGGTCACTGCCATCGCGCCGGCCCAGGTCGACGACGGCTTCACCGAAGCGGTCAACAAGGAGGTCGGCGAGGGGACGCACCGCCGCAACGTGAAGCTGGAGGCCACCGCGGACAAGCTCAAGGACACCGTCACCAGCGAGGCGGTGGCGGCCGATTACGATCAGGTGAAGTTGGCCCAGATCTTCATCGAGTCCGATCCCTACGTCGACCCCGAGAACGACCAGGGAGACGTCCGCGCCAGCCACATCCTGTACCAGCCTGAGACGCCGCTCGACGCGGACGGCAATCCCACCGCTGTGGCCGACCTGCCCGCCGACGACCCTGCCTGGGAGGTCGCTCGGCAGCAGGCTGAGGCGGTCGCCCGAGTGGCGCGCGAGATCGACGACGTCGATGCCCGCATGGAAGCCTTCGCCGCACGGGCTCGACTCGACAGCGACGACACCGGCAGCGGCGCGCGTGGCGGAGACCTGGGCTACTTCACCCGTGACGCCATGGTGCCTGAGTTCTCGGCGGCCATCTTCGATGCGCAGGACCCGCAGCGTGGCGACATCCTTGGCCCCGTCCGTTCCGACTTCGGCTGGCACGTGATCATGTTCGACGAGTTCCGTGCTCCACTGGCGGATCGCCTCGCAGCCGTGCAGGCGGCACTGGCCGAGGATGGCGCCGATTTCTCGGCAGTCGCGGCCGACTATTCCGATGGACCTGAGGCCGCCGATGGCGGTCAGCTCGGCTGGCAGCGGTCGGACCAGCTCGACGACGTCACCAAATTGTCGCTGGCGGTCCTCGACTCGGGCGATATCAGCGAGCCCATCGACGGGAGCGACGGTTACCACATCTACCAGCTGCAGGAGAAGGCCACGCGGCCCCTTGATGCGGCCGATGCCGCGGCCCTGGGAGCCACGGCCTTTACCGACTGGTATGACCCGCTCAAGACCGATGCCGAGGACCAGGGCGAGATCAGCATCGACGCTTCGGTGTATGAGTAGCGAGTCCCTGCGCACGCCGCGCGGTGCCTGTGTCTGGTTCACCGGACTGTCCGGCTCGGGCAAGTCGACCACGGCGGATGCCCTGGTGCCACTGCTGGAGGCACGTGGCCGCACGGTGACCGTGCTCGACGGCGATGTCGTGCGCACGCATCTGACGCAGGGCCTGGGTTTCTCGCGAGCGGACCGTGACACCAACGTCCGGCGCGTCGGCTACGTGGCCAGCGAGGTGGTCCGGCACGGTGGACTGGTGGTCGCGGCGCTGGTCAGCCCGTATCGGGACACGCGTGCCGAAGTTCGCGCCATGGTCGGCGACGACTTCATCGAGGTCTTCGTGGACACCCCGCTCGATGTGGTCGAGCGGGGTGACGTCAAGGGCTGGTACGCCAAGGCTCGCAGCGGTGAGGTCAAGGAGTTCACCGGCGTCTCCGACCCCTACGAGCCACCGCTCGAACCCGAGCTCACGCTGCAAACCGCTGGCACCACAGCGGAGGCCAACACCCAGCTGGTGCTCAAGTACCTTGAGACGCGGGGGATACTGTCGCCGGGCTAGGCGATGTCCCCATCACCCCATGTCAGCCGTGCCTCCCCCCTCATCAGTCCTGAGCGATCCCGCCGTCGCGGCGATCCTCGAACGTGGCGCCATCGACCCTGCCGAGGGCCTGCAGGTCGTCGCCCTGGACCGCCTCGTGGCACGACCGTTCGATGCCGGCATGGCGCTGCTGCTGCTGCCACCGATCGGTGGTGGCCCGGCAACAGGAGACCCCTTCGCGCTGCTGCCCGGACGTCACGGCCACGGCGCCGATCCGGCGGCGCTGCTGCGCCGCTTCTATCCCGCCGACCACCCCGTGCTGGGGTTCGTCCGCGACAGCACGGTGGGGGAGGTCGATGCAGACGGCCTGACCGCCGGGCCGCACCTGTTACGGGCGCTCGATCCCGCCGCCAACCCCGCCGGCGCCTTCGGCCTGGCCTGGCTGGCGCACCGCTTACGCCAGCCCGACGGTTGCCCCTGGGACCGTGAGCAGGACCACCGCACGCTCAAGCCGTTCCTGCTCGAAGAGACCTACGAGGTCTACGACACGCTCGACGGCGGGGCGACGGCAGACCTGGCCGAGGAGCTGGGCGACTTGCTGCTACAGATCGTGCTGCATTCGCAGTACGCCGCAGAAGCGGGCGTCTTCGACCTCTCCGATGTGCAGCG
>JBBSAV010000182.1:0-2754 GCA_038251965.1 Candidatus Limnocylindrales bacterium | reverse complement strand
GGCAAGACGGCCCTGGTGACCGGTGCCGCTCGCGGCCTTGGCCGCGCCATCTCGCTGGCATTGGCCGATGCCGGTGCCGACGTGGCCCTGGGCCTGCGGGTGGGCACCGACGCGGATGACCTCGCGGCCGAGATCGAAGGCATGGGCCGTCGGGCGTTCCGCGTCCAGATGGACCTGCTGGACCTCGAACAGATCCGCTCGGCGGTCTCGTCCGTGCACGATGCCTTCGGCCGCATCGACATCCTCGTCAACAACGCCGGCATCGGCCCGGAGGAGGCGGCAGCCGAGGATTGGACAGAGGCTGACTTCGACGCCACCTTCGACCTCAATGTGAAGGGCCTCTTCTTCGCCAGCCAAGCCGTGGCCCGGGTGATGATCGAGCAGGGTTCGGGGCGAATCGTCAATCTCAGTTCGCAGGCCGGCTTCATCGCGCTCCCGGGCGAGGCGGTCTACTGCGCGTCGAAGGCCGCGGTGTCGCATCTGACCAAGTGCCACGCGGTCGAGTGGGGCAAGTACGGCATCAACGTGAACGCGGTCGCGCCGACCTTCATCCGCACCCCCGGCACGGAACCCGCGCTCTCCGATCCTGTGTTCAAGGCCGATGTCGAGGAGCGCATCGCCGCACTACACCGCATCGGCGAGCCCGTCGATGTGGCCGGCGCCGTGGTCTACCTGGCCTCCCCTGCCGCTGCCTTGGTCACCGGCACCACGTTGATGGTCGACGGCGGCTGGACCGCCCGCTGACGCCTGCCGTCCAGCGGGCTCAGGCGGCGGCTGTCGGGATGGGGTGGAACATGCAGCCGTCGACGAAGAGCTCGAAGAAATCCGGCTCGGTCTCCAGTTCGACATGCTCGATGCGACCGATGAGCGCGCTGACTGACTCACGCTGCCGGCGTGAGAGCAGCAACATGGTGGCGCCCCGGAGGGCCGAGTTGCCCACGCGTTCCACCCGCTCGGGGCGAACCTGCGCCAGGAAACCGATGGCGATGGCGTTCTCGATGTCGATGGCATTAGCGAAGCCACCCGCGAGGTAGACGTGGTCGACCTGGTCGGCCGCGAGACCGAGTCGGCGCAAAAGGATGCGCTGGCCCGACGCGTTGGAGGCCTTGGCCTGCGCCAGCTGGCTGGCATCGGCCCGCGAGAAGGTGATGCCCTTGGATGGGGCGATGGTGTACTCGAACCCTCCGTCGGGAAAGCGGCCCTCGGGAGTCATCCAGGCCACGCGACGGAGCTCGGCGATGACGTCGACCAGACCGGAGCCGCAGATACCCTCCGGCTCGACGCCGCCGATGACCTGGTACTCGAACGTGTCGTCGGCGATGTGCACCGCTTCGATGGCACCGTCTGCGCCGGGCATGCCGAAGCGCAGCATGCCGCCTTCGAAAGCCGGGCCGGCAGGGCTCGATGCCGCCACGATGCGCTGGCCATCGCTGACCACGATCTCCGTGTTGGTGCCGATGTCGATGAGCATGCTGGTGCCGGGCTGCAAGCCGAAGTCGGTGGCCACCAGGTCGGCCGCCACATCACCGCCTACGTGGCTTGCGATGAGCGGCGCGCCAACCACCCGACCCTGCGGGTGCATGAAGAGGCCCAGTTCGTGCGCGAGACTGGTGATCCAGGTGGAGTCGGCCTCTCCGCGCAGCATGGCGTGCTCGGTCACCGACTTGTAGGGCATCTCGCCGATGGGCTTGACGTCAAGGCCGAAGAAGAGGTCCCGCATGGTGGAGTTGGCCACGATCATGGCCTCGTAGACCTCGTGGCGGTCGATGCCGCTCTCCTGATAGACCTCTTTCAGACCGGCATTGAGCGCACGGCGAAGGGCCTTTCGCATCGTGCCGGGGTGGCCGCGCTCGTAGGTGATGCGGCTCATCACGTCACTGCCGCCGAAGCGTTGCGGGTTCTCGAAGGCGCCACCGCTGACGACTCCGCCGTTCGTCAGGTCGATGAGGCGGAAGACGACGGTGGTGGTGCCCACGTCCACGGCGAGGCCCAGTACACGCTCGCGTCGGGCGTCCAGCACGGTACCGTCGTAAAGGATCTCGTGGTCGGTGGCGGTGACGACTGGATCGACCTCAGTGATGGCTGCGCCTGCTTCCTCGAGGATGTGCATGCGCCGGCGGATGATGGCGAACTCCACGTCCTGGTCGGCCGATTCGATCTGCGCCTGGCAGGCGAGTCGGAAGTCCTCGGGCAGGTATTCCTCGGCGTCGGTGCGTGGTGAGAGAGCGGCGCCACCCTGGCGGACCTCGACCACGCATTCGCGACAGCGGCCCGATCGGCCACACGATTGGGGGACAGCGATGGAGACCTCATCGGCGTAGTCGAACAGCGACTTGCCGGGGACGAGCGGGCGGCGCTCGATGCCATGGATGATCTCTGGCACGGGGTCTCCAATGGCGACGGGTAGGCGGATGGGCGTGATGGGCGTGATGGGCGTGATGGGCGTGATGGGCGTGCCCCAACGCTACCAAAGGTTCGGCTGAGTCTCCCGGCGACTCAACCAGCCAAGCACCCGGGCTCTCCTGGCCGTTCGATGCGGCGGGCGACTCATATGGCCAAGCTGGTCTCGTATTGAGTCACTGGGCGACTCATATGGCCAAACGAACGCTTGCAGCCACGGTCTGCGTGGCCCGTTGAGTCGCCCCCGGCATCAGCCGCCTGATCGGGCCATGGCGGAGGTTTGGTATCCTGTCAGTCTCGATGGCGAGTGGCCAAACGGTAAGGCACCTGACTCTGGATCAGGGGATTGAAGGT
>JBBSAV010000181.1:0-2769 GCA_038251965.1 Candidatus Limnocylindrales bacterium | reverse complement strand
GGTGGGAGCAGTGACCAAGCCGGGGGCCGTGCGGATGGACCCGCAGCGTCCGTCGACCGCGTCGCAAGCCCTCGGTGAGGCCGGTGGCATGACCGAGGATGCAGATCGGCTCAATGCTCGCATCCTACGCGACGATCCCGACCGGCCAGGCGGCAAGCTCTCGCTCGCCCTACCGGTCGCCCTGCTGCCCGAGAACGACGTCGTCCTGCAGCATGGCGATGTGCTGATGGTGCCGCGCCGCGACCGCGTGTTCGTCCTTGGCCAAGTGCTGCGTCCTGGCGCCGTGCCACTGCCCTCGCGCGAAGTCCTGACCGCGTCGCGGGCCGTGGCGCTGGCTGGCGGCTTCGACCGCTTCGCCCGCGAAGGCAAGGTCCACCTGCTGCGACCGGGACAGGATCCCGTGATCATCGACGTGCGAGCCGTGCTTGAAGGCGACAAGGATGCCGTCGACCCGCCACTGTCCGCAGGTGACACCATCTTCGTGCCCGAGAGCCGCTTTTGACCAGGTGGTTGTCGACCTTGCTTCTCGCAGCCTGGGCCGCAGCCGAGGACTATCGCTGGCTGCCAGCCCCCTTCAGACCTGATCCGGCGCCAGTTTCGATCGCTCCGGCCCGCGCCCTGGCGCTGGCTGATGAACCAGCCTTCGAACTGTTGCCGGGTGGCAATCTCGGCGGCGCTGACCACGCCTTTGAACTGCACCCCAAGGGCCTGCTCTCGGTCGGCTGGGATGGAAATCCCCAGGCCTCCCCAGAACCGTCGCCGGGGCTGCTCCTGCTCGGCATCGCCGGGGCCGAGGCTCGGCTCAGTGGCGGTGACCGCTGGCGGCTCGATGGCAACGGGCAGATCGATATCAGACAGTACCCTGGAGGGGAAGGTGCCAACAGCGTGGGTGGGTCGCTAGGGCTCGGCCTACTCGTCCGCGATCAAACCTGGTGGTATCGGCCGGAAGCGTCGTGGACCAGGGACAGTGAACCGCTGGCGACCACCGCCCTGGCCGTCGAGCGCAACGACTGGAACGGGTCGTTGTCAGCAGGCCGCGAAGGACGACGTGCCGGTTGCTCGGCCAGGATCGCCGTACACGGGACCAACTACCTGGAGGATGCTGATGGTTTCATCGCCGACGACGAGGATGTCCGCTCGTTGCATGGCGACGTCGCGGCCTGGCTGGTGGCTTGGTCGCGCTCGGAAATCGGCACCCGCCTCGGCGGCGACACTCTGGTGTATCCTCATGGCGAGATCCGCACCGATGGCCGCGGGCTGCGCGGCAACTTGTGGTGGCGGCATCAGCCTGGCGATCGCTGCTGGATCACCCTGGAAGCCGGCGCCACCGCCTGGAGGTGGGATGCCGACACGGCAGACAATCCCGCCAATGATGACGCCAACCTGCTGATGCCGGTCGGAGCGCTGCGGCTGGAGTGGCGACCGGAGGAACGCAGCCGACTGATCCTGGCCTTGTCGCAGGACGTTGCACCTGGCGCGGTCTCCAACTCAGCTCGCATCGTTGCGCTTACCGGGACCGGCCGACTGCGTCTTGCCGACCGTACCGCTGCATTTTTCGCCGGACGTGTCGAGCGGCGGACCGACAGCGGGGCACCGCTTGGACAGCCCGTCGAGGTGCGCCGGAACACGGTGGTTCGCGGCGGACTTGAACACGAACTGCGCGATGGCATCGCCGGCCGTCTCATGCTTGGCTGGGACGACACCGAAGGCGAGGTCGGTGTCTCCAGCACTAGGCCAAGCATCGCGGTCGAGATGGCGGCCGCGTTCTAGTCTAGCGGTTGGCCAGTAGTGTTCGCCAGAGTCTCGTGTGGTTGTGCGGAATCGCGTCACCGACGAAGACGCGCTCGAGCCGCTGTCGACCTGCACGTCCCATAGCTCCGGCTCTGGCGGGGTTGGACAGCAGTTCGATCAGGGCAGAGGCCAAGGCGGTGGAGTCGCCTTCGGGCACCTGCAAACCGGTCTCTCCATGGTTCAGCATCTCGCCGATACCGCCGACTCGGCTGGCGACGACCGGCCGCGCCTCGGCCATCGCCTCCAGCACGACGATGCCGAACGGCTCGTACGCGGAGGGCACCGCCACGACATCGGCCGCCGCCATGCAGGCGCGCACATCACAGCGCCAGCCGGCCCAGCGGATTCGCTCCATCCTGGCCGAGCGAGCCTGCAGCGCGACACGCAACGGACCATCACCCACCAGACACAACCAGGCTTTGGGCCTGGCTCGCGTCACCGCCGGCCAGGCGTCGACCAGCGTCGCAACGCCCTTCTGTGGCGCGAGGCGCCCGGCACACACCACGAGTTCGGCGTCGTCCGGAACTTCCAATGCGCGGCGCGACACCGGCCCGACCGGCGCGGCCTCGGCCGGCAGCAGCTGGAATGGCAGATGGATGGCACGACCCGGCGCGAACAGTCGGCGTTCATTACCAAAGGAGATCATTGCCTTGGCATAGGCCATCGAAACCGTGGTCAGCCGTCCAAGGACACGCTCGGCCAAGGCGTAGAATGACAGGGTCAAGGGCGACGCCAGTTGATAGCACGCCCAGCCATGGATGACGTGCTCGATCACTGGCGTGCCGGTGCCGGGGGCGACCAGGCGGATGACCATCGCGGCGAGCGAACTGTTCGTCACCACCACGTCAAACTTGCCGCGTTCCAGCAGGCGTCGGGCCCGCGGCACGCTGGCGAGGACCCCGCGCAGACCATCGCCGCGCGTCCAGCCCATCTCGATCATCGGTAGCCCAAGGCTAGCGAAGCGTGCCTCCAGGGTCC
>JBBSAV010000180.1:0-2777 GCA_038251965.1 Candidatus Limnocylindrales bacterium | reverse complement strand
TACACCTACGACCTCGGTGCCGCCAGTCCCGCGGTCCTCGGTGCGCACATGCTGGAGGTCTGTCCGAGCATCGCCGCCGCGACCCCGACCTGCGAGATCCACCCGCTCTTCGTGGGTGGCCGTGAGGATCCGGTGCGGCTCGTCTTCAGTGGTGCCGCCGGTCCGGGGGTCGTGGTGGGTCTCGTCGACATGGGCACGCACCTACGCTTGGTGGCCAACACCATCGACGCGGTCGCACCACCCGAGGCGTTGCCGAAGCTGCCGGTGGCGCGGGCGCTGTGGGAGCCGCGACCCGACTTCACCACATCGGCCGAAGCCTGGCTGCTCGCGGGTGGTCCCCACCACACCGCCTATTCCCAGGCGGTCGGGCTCGAGGTCATCGAGGACTTCGCCCGCATGCTCGACGTGGAACTCTTGGCCATCGATGCCGACACCACCAGCCGCGACTTCGCCAAGGAAGTGCGCTGGAGCGCCGCCTACCGGCACCTCGCCGGGGCGGTGTAGGGGGACGGCGAGCGGCGAGCGGGCAGGAGGAGGCAGCCGCGACGCCATCAGCCAGTCACGGCGCAGAAAGAGGCAGCCGCGACGCCATCAGCCAGTCGCGACGCCACATCAGGCCGGAATCCCACATAGAGCGAACAGCAACGGTCGTTTCTCGCCGCTGCACCCTGGCGCGGAGGCCTGGCTGCTCAACGATGGCAGCCGCCATGCCCCTTGGGGCATGATTCGGAGCGTTCAGACGGTGTGGCAGAGCCGACTGACCGTCGAACCCCACGGATCGGGCGACCATGTTCGCTCTATGTGGGATTCCAGCGAGAGATGCCTGGGGACGTGCTCGCCGCCTCGATCTGCATGGCAGGGTCGGGCGCCAGAAGCGGGTGTGCCCAATCCCGTCGATTCACCGAGGAGTGCGTCCACCGTGCGTAGTTCCTGCTCGTCGAGGGTGCGCGCCGACGCATATGCTGCTTGGCGATGTCGGCCCCCTCATCGACCATCCGCGAGGCCAGGTCCGCCAGCTCGGATTCGATGATGGGCTGGTCGGACGTGTCGGCGAAAGGCACATGCAGCACCGGACGGACTCCCTCGAACACCATCTGGTCACATCTCCTCATCGTGGCGGCAGGCAGTCCCCTCGCGCGTTGCTGAACTGTAGGACGATTCGACGACACAACGAGCAAGGAGAAAGCATGAGTGGTCGGATCGAAGGCAAGGTAGCGATCATCACCGGCGGTGGCCAGGGCATCGGTGCAGCCATCAGCGAGCGCTACGCCGCCGAGGGCGCCAACGTCGTCATCGCCCAGCGCCGCGAATCGGTCGCGCAGGCCCAAGCGGAGCGCATCCTGGCAGGCGGTGGCTCAGCACTCGCCGTCGCCACCGACGTCGCTGATCGCGAGCAGGTCCGGGCGCTTGTCACCCGCACCATCGATCACTTCGGCCCGCCCGACATCCTCGTCAACAACGCCGGCATCTTCGTGGCTGGCGACCCGCTCGCACTCACCGACGAGGACTGGCAGCGGTGTATGGGCGTCGACCTGGAGGGCGTCTGGTGGCTCAGTCGGGAAGTGCTGCCGTACATGATCGACCGCGGCGGCGCCATCATCAACATCGCCTCCACGCACTCGTTCCAGATCGTGCCCGGCTGCTTCCCCTACCCGGTTGCCAAACATGCGCTCATCGGCCTCACGCGCGCGCTGGCTGCTGAGTACGCCTCACGCGGTGTGCGCATCAACGCCATCGCGCCGGCCTACATCGACACCGACATGGTGACGCGCTATTTCGATAGCCTCGCGGACCCCGCCGGGGAGCGCGAGCGGGTGGGGGGTTTGCATCCGATCGGACGCATGGGGCAGCCCGACGAGGTCGCCGGGCCGGCGCTCTTCCTCGCCAGCGACGATGCCAGTTTCATCACTGGCGAGGTTCTGATGGTCGACGGCGGCATCACCACCGTCTACAGCGGGCACGGCACCCCCTTCGTGCCGGGAGTCGGCCCCACCATCTAGACCATTCGATCTAGGTCATCCGATCCAGGCCCTTCAAGCTAGACCGGACGATCGAGGGCTCGGTCGCGGATGGCCCGCAGCCGCTTCATGGCGTCGTTGGCGCCGCGGCCAAAGTAGTCGTGCAGCGTCTTGTACTCGGCATACAGCTCGTCGTAGACCGCTGCCGCAGCCGTATCCGGCCGGTAGTGCTCGTCGCGCAACTGCGCCATGGCGGCCGTGGCGTCTTCGATGCTGTCGTAGCCGCCGGCCTCCGAGCCCGCTGCCACCGCGGCCCACATGGCCGAGCCCAGCGCCGGCGTCTGCGTCGACGCAGCGACCGAGATCTCCCGACGCGTGACGTCTGAGTAGATCTGCATCAACAGCTTGTTCTTGTCGGGCAGGCCGCCGCAGGCGACGATGTCGTTGACCGGCACGCCCGAATCCACAAGCGACTCTACGATCATGCGCGTGCCGAAGGCCGTGGCCTCGATGAGTGCCCGATAGACCTCCGGCGCCTTGGTGGCCAGCGTGGCGCCCAGGATCAGGCCGGAGAGGTCGACATCGACCAGCACCGAGCGATTGCCGTTCATCCAGTCCAGCGCCACGAGCCCCGATTGCCCAGGCGCCAGCTTGGCCGCCTCGCGCTCCAGCACTTCGTGGACGCTGGTGCCCTCAAGATCGGCCTGCTCGAAGTACTCGGCCGGGACCAGGTTGTCGACGAACCAGGCGAAGATGTCCCCCACGGCCGACTGGCCTGCTTCATAGCCGAAGAGCCCCGTCAGGATGCCGTCCTCGACG
>JBBSAV010000179.1:0-2916 GCA_038251965.1 Candidatus Limnocylindrales bacterium | reverse complement strand
CAGCTGACCACGAAGGCCACCACGATGGCCATCGAGATGAGCGTCATCATGCCCGGCTGGCGCTGCGCCAGCTCGCCGCGGGCGCCACGCAGGAACACCGCGCCGCCGTAGAAGAAGATGATGGTCCCGAAGAGTGCCGGGATGAACTCCGAGCCCGGGAACGACGGTGCGCTGTAGCCGAACCAGGTCTCGATGTCCGGACTCCAGATGAGCACCGGGACCGTCAGCAGCAGCGACAGCCAGAACTTGTCGCGGAACATCGCCACCGAGTGGCCCTCATGGCGATCGTGGCCTGCGTGGTCTTCGTCGCGGGCGTGGTTACCGGTCATCGCTACGTGGTCCATCTCGTGGCTACCCGAACCATCGACCGACTCGTCCTCATTCGTCGTGCCGGGAGCGGTCCCGTCCTGGTCCATCAAGCGCTCACCTTTCTCATTCATGCGTCGCTTTGCCTCTCGCAGCTCCTGACTCCGCTTTCGTCACACACGTTAGACCTACAAGTGCACTTGAAGGTCAAGGCGTACCATGCGGCGCATGAAAGTCGGAGAAGTGGCGCGACGAGCCAGCCTCTCGACCGCGACGGTCCGCTACTACGAGGACATCGGCCTGATGCCGCCACCGCCGCGTACCCCGAATGGCTATCGGGACTACCCAGCCAAAGCCATCGAGCGGCTGCGGTTCATCCGCGAGGCCCAGGAGTCCGGGTTGGCGCTCGCCGAGATCACGTCGATCCTTGAGCTGCGTGGTCAGGGTCAGCCCACCTGCCACCACGTCGTCGACCTGCTGGAGCGACATCTGCAGGATGTCGACCGCCGCATCGAGTCGCTGCGTGCTAGTCGTGATCTCTATGCGGGACTCATCGAGCGCGCCCGCACGTTGGAGCCCGCCGATTGCACCGACCCTGATCGCTGCCAGACCATCTCGATCGAGTTGAGTGGGATCATCGCTCGGCCGGAGGGCGCGAGGCCGCGCTGGCGGCGCAGGAAACACAGGCGAGTGGTGACCATGGTCCGACGGGATCGATCCTGATCGCAGAGCCCACGACGGGATGGACGTGGGGCCGCGAACCCAGCGGCGGCTCGGCTCGGTCCATCCAGCCCGCGCACCCGGTGCCATTCACATGCGCTCCTTTACGCCCGAGCGGACGAGCCACCAGTTGACCGGGAACGCCGTCAAGAATCCCAGGGCCATCCCGATCTGCATCATGAACCAGAAGGTCATCTCGGTGGGATGGAGGCCCTCCCGGAAGAGGGCAAGCTGGACTAGGATCATCCAGGCGAACAGGCCGACCTCGAACGCGATGAGCGACAGGGTATCGGCCTTGAGCGCCGCGACCAGTCCGTCGCGACGTGAGCGGTTCCGTATCGGTGCGATGGTCAGGTACTGGAAGATGATGCCCAAGGTGAAGGCGAACACGAAGTCGATGGCCAGCTCCGGCCACAGTGCCAGACCCAGGAGTTGCAGCCCGACGACGAACACGAGCGTGCTTCCCACGATGTCGCCGAGCGTGCAGCCGGCTCCACAGTGGCTCACCGCCAGCGTCGTGGCCACCGGCATCGAGCGCTCAGGCACCGAGGCATCGGCCGGGACGCGCCAGCGACGGTACCAGTAGACCGAGAGTGGCCCCCTGTAGAGGGCGGTCACCGGCCAGACCACCTCCATCACCGGCATCTTCAGTCGGTTGCCGCGGATGCGGATATCCCAGATGATCCACCCGGCGGCGACGAGGGCGATCGCGATGGCGATCGTCGCCAGCAATGGCAGCATGTGAGCGACGCTACCCATCGAGGCCTTGCGGTCGGTCCGCCGTGAGACACCGCCCTGCTAACGAACGCATCTCAGGTCGCGACATGGTCCAGGAGGCCTCCCAGTCCCGAGTCTCCGCAATGCCGGCCGAGCGGCGCAGAATAGGGCGAAGCATCGCCAACCTGGCCGCACGGACCGTGGCCGTGACGAAAGTGAGGAAGCAACGTGGACGTCGGGCTGATCGGATTGGGGCGCATGGGCGCGAACATGTCACGGCGCTGGCTCAGGGACGGCCACCGCGTGGTCGGCTATGCCCGCACCAGGAGCACCGTCGAGGGCCTGGTCGCGGATGGCGCGATCTCCGAGGGGGCTGACTCGCTGGAGGACCTGGTCGGCAGGCTGTCCTCACCGAGGGTCATCTGGCTGATGGTCCCGACGGCCGCGGTGGACGCCACCCTTGAACAACTCACGCCCCATCTGGGGGCCGGCGACATGGTCGTCGACGGCGGCAACTCCTACTACGTCGATGACATCAGCCGCGCGGAGGCGCTGGCGGAGCAGGGGATCGACTATCTCGACTGTGGGACGAGCGGCGGAGTCTGGGGACTCGAGCGTGGCTACTGTCTGATGATCGGCGGACCCAAGGCCGCGGTGGCGACGCTCGATCCGCTCTTCCGCAGCCTCGCTCCGGGCGTGGACGCGGCTCCCCGCACCCCCGGCCGTGATGGCCGTCCCGGCAACGATGAGGAGGGCTATCTCCATTGCGGCCCCGCCGGCGCCGGACACTTCGTGAAGATGGTCCACAACGGCATCGAGTACGGGGTCATGGCGGCCTATGCCGAGGGGCTCAACATCCTTCGCCACGCGAACGCTGGTCGAGAACAGCGGGACGTGGATGCCGAGACGACCCCGTTGCGCGATCCCGAGCTCTACCAGTACGAGCTGGACCTACCGGCGGTCACCGAGGTCTGGCGGCGCGGCAGCGTCATCGGCAGCTGGCTCCTGGACCTCACGGCCCAGGCGTTCCAGCAGTCTCCGCAGCTGGCCGACTTCGCGGGTCGGGTCAGTGACTCGGGAGAGGGGCGCTGGACCAGCATCGCCGCCATCGACGTGGGGGCGCCGGCGCCCGTTCTGACGTCAGCCCTGTATGAGCGCTTCAGCTCGCGCGGT
>JBBSAV010000178.1:0-3005 GCA_038251965.1 Candidatus Limnocylindrales bacterium | reverse complement strand
CGACGTCGAGGTGGAGGAAGAGCCGCTGCCCACGTTGGGCGCGATCCGGGTGGGCAGCATGTCTGCCTTCGGCCTGGCCCCGACCGCAGCCAAGGCCCCGGCAACCTCCGCCAGCGCATTGACCGCGCCGATGGGCGGCACCGTGGTCGCGGTCCTGGTCGAGGCGGGGGCCGCGGTGAAGTCCGGCGAGACCTTGTTGGTTCTCGAGGCCATGAAGATGGAGACCGAGGTGACGGCGCCGAAGGATGGCAAGGTGAAATCGGTGGATGTGGCCGTCGGTGACGCAGTCCAAGGTGGCCAGGTCCTCATCGAGTGGGACGACTGACGCACTCGAGGGTCAGATGTTCGACGCCAAGACGTGGATCATGGATGCGCCGGCTCGGATCTGATCATCAGTCCCTGTAGTGCCTTGCTCGGCGGCGCTGGTGACGCCTGACCGCGGCCGCGAGGCCCGCCGCGCCGGCGAACACGCTCACAGCGGTGTTGATGCGAGCGCCGTGCCGCCGGGGGAGCGGAGCGGTCGCAAGAGCGACTCTAAGCCGCTTGCTGAGCAACAAAGCCTTGGGTTCGCAATGTGGGCTCGTCTTGGCGGGCCGTTGTAGTGTTCCTGGCGGGGTATCTCCCGTCAGGCCTGTAAGATCTGCGCAAGGCGCGGGCCGACAAGATCGCTCGCCGAACAATGGAAAGAAGTGCTGCGGGCATGAGTTTCCTGGTGTCTTGGCTGTCGGACCGATGGTGATGACCCCCCTCATCTGGACGGTCCTCTTGGCCAGTGTGGTCGTCGCTATCGCTATCGGGGGCAAGGTCGTCGTTTCCCGCAGGGCCAGGGCCGCGGCTGCCCGTGCCCTCGAGAACGCCCGTCCCATCGACCCGGAGTGCCGCATCAACGGCCACGTATACCGGGAGTTCGACACTGGGTGGCGCTGCGCCACGTGCGGCAACCACGTGCCCCGCCGTGACGGTGAGTTGTACGGCCTGGTCACGGACGGCAAACACGAGCGCCGACGAGAAGCCAGGTGACGGTTCGCCCGTAGATCCGATCGGGCCGTCGTCCGTCGCGCTGATGAGTTTCACGATTCCACGCACGGCTGTCGCCGCGGGCCGCTACGGTGCAATGGCGGTCGGCTGATCATCTGCCGACGAGCTCAGGCGCTGGAGACGGGGGGCAGAGAGGGTGAGACCAACCTGCACCGCCCTGGCCACGATAGAAGAGTTCGGGCCTTTCGACGCCCTCGCTGATCGTGCCCACCAGTTTTACGTGGACGGCTTCTCCGAGAGCGCGGTGCTCGCGTGCCGTGAGGGGGCGCTGGTGACGGGGGGCGCTGGTGACCGGACCACCACCTTGTACCTGCTGTACATCGAGGGCATCGCCCTGCAGGAGCTCGGCCGTCACCACGAGGCCGTGACCGTGGCTTTGGATCTGCTTGACAGTCTCGATGACGAGCCCGACCTGATGTGGCGAGCCAAGGCGCTGGCGCTGCTGGCAGAGTCCTCTCTTCAGGTCAGGGAGGTCAGCCGGGCGATGGATGCCCTGGCTGAGGGAACCTGGCTGGTGGCGAACACCAAGCCTGGCCGTTACAGCCACCTCTCGGCCAGCACTGCGATCGCTGTGGCGCTGCGGGCGGTGTACCTGTTCGAGCAGGCAGATGAGCTGCTGGGCGGTATCCAGCTGGGTGACGACTTCGACGTCGACCTCCAGGTGGTCCAGGAACGGGCGCTGCTCAGTGCCTACTGGGGGACGACGCTGATGGTGGTGGGTCACGGCGAAGCGGCCGGCCCGCAAGTGGTCAGGACGGCCGAACGGGCGTTGTGGATGGGCCGGCTCGCGCGGCTGGCCGGCAACTCCGAGATGGAGGCACGCGCCGAGGTCGTCGAGGCCTACGCGCTCAGCCATCTGGGCTGTGTGCAGCTCGCGGCCGCTCGGGTGAACGGTGCCGTCCCGCGATTCCGGCTGCGCGATGAGCTGGTCGAGACCCACCTGGCCCACCTTGTGCTGGGTCAGGCGGCGACCGAGTCGGGGAACTTCGGCGAGGCGCGACGCCACCTGCTGGCCGCGTTGGCCAACGCCGACCGGGCCAGCCGCGACATCTGGGCGGCTGCGGCGATGCAGGCGTTGGCCGATCTGGATGTGGTCGAGCACGGTGCCCATCCTGCGGTGGCCTTGTGGAAGCGACTGGCCCGTGAGGCCCTGGGACGGGTCTGGGCCGAGCGTGATGGCCGGTTCACCGCGTTGATGTCTCGCAACCAGGTGCGGTCGCTGACCGCCGAGACCGACCGGATGAGCCATGCCGCGCTGCTGGACCACCTCACCGGCCTGGGCAACCGGGCGATGATGACCACCACCCTGGAACACGCGGAGGCGGACCTTTCGGCGGTGTTCATCGACGTTGACGAGTTCAAGCTGATCAACGATACCTACTCCCATGCGGTCGGCGACGAGGTGCTGCGCCGGATCGCGGTCATCCTGAGCGCGCACTGCCGATCCGATGACGTGCCGGTGCGTTACGGCGGGGACGAGTTCGTCATCCTGGTCCAGGCAGGGGGAGGCGCCGCCGAGGAGGTCGCCCGAAGGCTGCACAAAGCGGTCCGCGAAGCCCAATGGGAGCAGGTCGCCCCTGGTCTGAGGGTCACGGTCTCGGTGGGTGTGGGTCGCCCGGTCCCAGGGCAGGGGTCGATTGCTGCCGCCGACGCTGCGTTGCATGCGGCCAAGCGTGCCGGTCGCGACCGTGTCGTCACGGTTTAGCGAGCGTGCGGATGAAAGTCCTGTGAAACCAGCGATGAACTGCCATCATGGTGATGGTGGAAATGGATCGAGGTTGAGGTGGAGCCCATGAGCAGGCCCGGCTCCTCCGGCGTTGAACGAACGGTCGGCCAGCCAGCGGAATCTGAGCTGCCGCCGTGCTGAGCCCTGCCCGCCGAAGGGACACGGAGGGGACAACCCAGGTCAGTGAGCTGAACCGAACCTTGCTCCGACAGCTGAGTCGACTGAGCCTCGAGCCCGAGGT
>JBBSAV010000177.1:0-3042 GCA_038251965.1 Candidatus Limnocylindrales bacterium | reverse complement strand
GGCTGCGCGCAGCTCGGACGACGAAGAGCCCATGGTTCAGCGTCAGCTCGATGAGGTCCACGAGCAGCTGGCGATCGTGGAGCAGCAGGGCGCGACGTGCTTCGGTCGGCTGAGCGTCCACGTGGCTGACCGTGCTGTACGGGGTGACCGACCGAACGATCGCTCCTTGCGCTCGTTCCCACGCCGGATCCTGGCGCGGTGGACGCGTTCGACCGACGGGCCGTCCTCGGCCACGCAGGACCTCCCGGTCACCCGATGACCGACCGTCATGACGGGATCGGGCGCGGGAGCGTACATTGGTATGTGCTCGCGTCGTCGATCCGAGGCGGCGAGTCACGCCGGTCCTCGACAGACGTGTCCTTCGGGCAGCAATGGGTGACACCGACCATGACTCTCGAAACCATCGTCATCATCGTGATCATCATCCTGATCGTGCTCTTCGTCCTGGGCTATTTCGGACGGGGTCGGTTCCGCCGATAGGGAGCGTGCCAGAGAGGGCGCATCGCGGGAGCGAAGATATCCATGGGCTGCTCCGACGGCCGGGATGTCCAACGATGAGGTAGGTTTGGTCGGGGCGAGAGGAGTCGCGCCTACACTTTCCAAGTGATCGTCAGCATCGTGGCTGGGGACGGCGGCGGCATCCTCAGTCGGTCGTCAGACGTGGCCTGCCGGATCAAAGTTCACCTTCAGTCGTCGAGTCGACGCGGCCCCCGTGGCGAAGTTCAGGCATGCGAGGAGCGCCTATCGCGAGCTCGCGACGGGCTCGACCTCGTCGGGCAGGAGATGCTTGATGGTCAGGCTCGCCAGCGACCCGTTCCTACGCACGAGGACGATGTAGGCCTGGCCGCCGTTGGGCTCCTCTGCGACGAGCGCCACTTGCTCGGGCGTGAGCAACGCCGTCGTCTTGGGGTCGTTCGCCAGGAAGTCCCGAGGTGGACCAGTCACGGCCCAGCAGGCCTCGGTGCGGCGGCACGTCGTACGCGACGGAGGACCTCACCTCCGAGCCGAAGTCGCGCAGCGGCTGGGCCAGCGCCTTGAGCCGTGCTCGCGCCTCGGGGTCGGGCGAGGGGTGAAGCCGAGGGCCACGACCAGGACCTCCCTGGCGACACCATCGGCGTCGATGGTGAAGACGGTGTCGTCCGCATCCACGACCGGCCGATGCCGCGATCGGTGGCGATCGTGTCGCCGAGCGCCAGGATCGCCGGACCGTGGCTGTCCTCGGATCTATCGCCTTCAAGCCACGTCTGTCCGCGACGCGGAAGTTCCGGAAGCGGCCGGCCGCACGGTCGAAGGCTGCTTCGAGGAAACGGACATTCAGCCACGCGCTACCCGCCAACCCCGTGCCAGCCGAGGGCCTGCTCGTGGAGCAGGTCGACCTGGAGCCCGCGGGCGACATCGTCGGTGCAGTAGCCGTGAGCAGGATCGGGTAGCAACTCGATGGCGTGCTGCATGATCCCGACGTCGTCGGTCAGCGCATCGAGGTGCTTCCGGCTCACGGGATGGAGCGGCGCGAGGTCAGGCACTGATCGGTGCCAACGCCACGAGCCGACCCGGCAATGGAGCCGTCGTCACCCGCTCGAGCAGACGACGGTAGTCAGCGCCGACAGCGGACCAGACCATCCCGCGACCGTACGCATACGCGCGACGGCCAAGGGCGGCCCGGAGGCTGTCGTCTCCGAGCACGTTGGTGAGCGCTGCCGCCAGATCCGACGCCGACCCCGGGGGTACGAGCATGCCACGACCGTCGGCCAGCAGCTCCGTAGCATAGGTATAGGGCGTCGAGATGATGGCGCGGCCCGCGCCCATGGCGAAGGACAGCGTCCCGGAGACGATCTGGTCGAGCTGCGGATAGGGCGTGACGACGACGTCCGCCGCCTCGAGCCAGCGCGTCAGCTCGGCGGGTCCGACGAAGCTGTCGACGAACCGAACGTGATCCTCCATCCCCAGCCGCCCCACCTGGGCGACCAACCCCTCGCGGTAGGCCTCACCCTCGTGGATGAGGACATCCGGATGGGTGGCGCCCACCATCACGTACAACGCCGACGGGTGCGCCGCAACGACCTCGGACAGCGCTTCGATGGCGTGTTCGTAGCCCTTTCCGCGACCCAGCAGGCCGAAGCTCAGGATGACCTTGCGCCCCTCGAGACCGAGCGCCGGCTTCACTGAGTCGGCAGCGACGAGCGGCAGGTCGGGCACACCGTGCGGGATGATCTCGACGCGTGCAGCGTCCACGCCGTAGGCACTCGCCAATAGCGCTGCGGCCGATCGCGACATCACCACGGTGGCATCCACGAGGGCGATCAGCTCCACGAGTATCGCCCGCTGGCTCACCGTCGGATCCCGCAGCACGGTGTGGAGCGTGGCGACGGACGGGAGTCGAAGAGCGCGGACGAAGTCGAGGACGTAAGCGCCGTCCTGGCCGCCCCAGATCCGGTATTCGTGCTGGACCGAGACCACATCACTGCACCGATCCAGCGATCGCGCGACGCGCCCGTAGTCCTCGCGCTCGTCTCGTCTGATCCGATGGTGGACGCTGCGCGGATACGGATGGGCCGGGCCGGCCGGATGCAGCGCGACGATCTCGCTATTGCCTGTCGCCAAGGCCAGGTCGTGCGTGAACGTGGCGATCCCGCAACGTCTGGGCGGGTAGGTGGAGACGAAGGCCGTATGTGGGTTCATGACGCTCCTCGTGGGCGATCCACGTGTCGAGAGCTGGGGACCGGTGCACCGTGTTGTCACAACGCCCGTGGATGCCCTCCCGCTCGCCAGTGCGCCTCGATATCTTCGAGGCTTCGACCCTTGGTTTCCGGTACCAGGAAGAACGCGAAGACCCAGGCCCCGATGGTGACGACCCCGTACAACCAGAACGTGGGAGCCTTGCCCAGGACCTGCGTGAGCGTCAGGAACGACACTGCCACGATCAGGTTGGCGCTCCAGTTCGCGACCGTCCCGACGCTCATCGCTCGACCTCGGATGCGCAGCGGGTAGATCTCCGACAGCATCAGCCAGAAGACCGGCCCGAGTCCCACGGCGAATGACGCG
>JBBSAV010000176.1:0-3099 GCA_038251965.1 Candidatus Limnocylindrales bacterium | reverse complement strand
GCTGAGAAGGGCGACGAAGCACTGGCAGACACCGATGAGGACGAGCCCGCTGGCTTGCGATTCGCCGGCGTCATGGGCGGCAGTACGATGCCCGAGTTCCGAGGGACCTGGGCGTTCGTCCAGGAACCCGAGAGCGGGGGCAAGACCCGCCTCATCGAGCGCTTTCGCATCTGGACGGCGGAGGCCGGCCTACCCCAGAAGCTTGGGGATGCCGATGATGGGGCTCGGTGTCTTCGCCATGACCCGCAAGCACATGCTCGGCGTCAAGGAGCGCGCCGAGGCGGCGTCGACCAACGGCTCCGGCGTGCGTCCGGCCATGTGGCAGAACCGCTATGCCCGGCCCGACCTTGCCTAGGCTGCGACCACGATCCGCCAGATACGCAGTCTCGTCGGGGCTGCCAACCGTGGCTGGTACGACCCCGTGCCGAGGCCCGTCACCGCAGACACGCCGCCTGAGCTGCGGCTGCTTGGACGCATCCTCCATCGGTTCGGGGATCATCTGGACGCCCTCGTCGAGGGCCTCCGCAGGCTGAGTGGTGCCCAAGCCTGACCCCGCTGAGGCGTGGGACGAGGTTCATGGCCGCACCCGACGGCTGGCCCATCGGTAGACCCGGCTGGGAGGACCGCTACCAGCATCGGTCGATGTACGCCTTCGACCCGAGCGAGCCGGCCGTCTACGGGGGGCGGGAGCAGCAGTGGATAGCCGTCGGCCAGACCGAACTCGACTACGTCCACGACATGGCCTACTGCCTCGGCGAGTCGAAGTCTGGGAGATGGCCGAAGTGATGGCCGACTCCGACCATCTTCACGTCCTGGATGCCACCCGCTTGGCGACCTTCACCAGCCGCCACTGGTGGCACCCGCTTGCCCAGTTAGTAACCACGCCCCCTCGGCCCTGAAAGGCCGACAAGGGCCAACCTGGGCGCCCAGGGGCGATGGGGGTCGGACTCCAACCACGCTTCAATCACGGTTCGCTGGGATTCGTCCATGCGCGCTGGCCTTCCTCGATGAGGGCCGCAAGCTCGGCAGGCGTTGGTGGCTCGACGTGGCTTCCATGCCGCACGAAGACATCATCCTTGGCGTATCGGCCTGCATCGCGGCTGAACCGGTATGGCACCTGGGCGGGGTCGCGCAGGACTTCCAGGACTCCCACCGTCATGCCCTCCCAGTCGATGGTTCGGAGACGTATCTCGGGAGCCGGCGCCGCATAGCCGTTGAGACGTCCTCGATGCGGTCCTGGGTCACCTTGGGGCTCAATGATTCGACCGCCCTCGATGTGCGGTCATCGATGCCGATGACCAGGGTGCGCCGCCGGCCCCTGGCCTTGGTGGTCGCGAGCGCGACGACATCGTGGACGAACTCGCCCTTGCCATCTCGGGTGTCGAGGTCGAGTCGCCGCTTGAACTCCACGGTCGTGGTCTCGCCTTCGGGGATGAGGCCGCGCACATGGGCCTGGAACTCGCTCTCCATCACCTCGGTCGTCAGCACGAAGCCAACGTAAGTGGGGGTGATGTTGATGCTCTCCATGCCACCGTGGTACATGCGAGACCGGGCAAGTCCGATGGCGGTGAGGTCCTTGGTCAGGCTGATCGCGCGAGATGCGTCCGGCTCCCAGCCCAAATCGCTCGAAAGCGGCGCCTGCGTTTGACCCAACGAAGCTCGGCCACCCCATCCTCGCGGGTCTCCGCGAGTCCCGCGACCGTCGTGAGGTACTGGCGCTGGTCGTCTGTGACGAACGTTGCTGCGATATCAGGCCAGAGGCTCCGAGGGACTCCACGCCAAGCTGCCGCCCGGCCTGGGTGAGTCGGGCATAGAGCGGGAAGCTCCTGGTGTCGTCGAGTGTCTCACCCCAAGCATCATCGGCGGTCCACTCGGCTCCGCGAGGCGATCCGCTGCCTTCCCGCACCGAGTCGAGCGTCCGCCACGATGCGGCGCACCCGAGGCCCCGGCGAGGGAGCATGCCGGGGCCTCGGGTGCGTCTCCGTCCGCCGGGACAGACAGGATGGGCACTAGCCAGAATTGGCGCCCCCGTCGAGCTCGTCGGCGTCGATCGAGAGGATGGCCAGCTTCGCACCCTCGTCCTCCTCCTCGATGGCGGACTTCGGTACCGTGCGACGCTGGCCGCTATGGCTCAGGGTGACCGAGTCGTGCGAGAACTCGACGACGGTGCCGAGTTCGTGCCCGTCACGAGAGCGGACCGTCCAGCCGGTCTGGATCTAGTGCAACTGCGTGTCCATGCGTGGTCTCCTCCTGTGCCCCCGATGGTCTTGCACTGCGGGGCTGCCTCACTCGGACCCGGGGCTCGGGTCGGCCGTGGCGCCGGCATCGGAAGCAAAGGTGTCGACCTGCTGCGCGATGAGCACGGGGTCACCGTCCCACTGCGCGAACAACTCGTCGTTCAGCACGATGCCGAGCCGTTCGGCCAGCGCGGTGGCATCGAACGTGTCGATGGTGCCCACGAGCTGCAGCGTGCCCTCGGGCGGGATGACCTGCGCGAGACCCCCCGGCTGACCGCCGAGCGTCACGGTCGTGCCGTTCACGATCGTCATGGGCGTGAGCAGGACCAGCAGGGGGTCCCCGCCCTGCTGGTCGGTGACGGTCAGGGCGGATTCGGTGAGGATCTCCTCGACATCGGCGGCCAGGCTCACAGTCTCGTCCCCGGGTGAGGCTGCTGCCGGACCGTCCTCGGTGACGTCAGCCACGTCGACTTCTTCGACAGGTTCGGCAGAGCAGCCGACCACGAGGAACGCGCCAGCGACCACGAGGGTGCCGACGATGGCGAGCGCGATGATCCGGCCGGTCCGCGAGCGATCGTCAGGCGGGATGTCCCCGGATGGGCCCGGGGCGCGATCTCGTCGCGGGACCCCGCTGGGATCGGTGGGCTGATAGAGGGGCTGGTTCACGGCTGATACCTCTGTTCGCTGGGGCTACTCACACGTTAGGAGGTTAGCATGGCGGTCGCGACCTGACGAGCGCGAAACCCGTGCTGCGCGTGAAGGTGTCAACCGCATAGCAGCGAGCGTGCACCGCTTGGGCCGCGGGCTCAGAAGTCGAGCTGTAACGCGGTCGATAGCCGGAGCGCGGCCGAAGCGGGCGCGG
>JBBSAV010000175.1:0-3213 GCA_038251965.1 Candidatus Limnocylindrales bacterium | reverse complement strand
GAAGCCGCGCCGACTACTCGAACACGTCGAAAGACTGTTGGATGACCACGACGCCAGCTTGTCCCGCGTCGCCTGGCTCGGCCTGCTGCTGGCCGCGCTCTACGGAGCCGCACACGTCGCCATCTCGTTCTAGAGGGAGGGTCCGATGAGGGTTTATCTGACTGGTCGCGCCAAGTCTGAGAGGAACGCGAACATCATCGAGTCAGTTAGGCTCGGGGAGCCGTGCTCTAGCGTCGCCAAGCGGCTGTCGGTCTCGCCAACACATGTGCGCGACATCGTCCGCGCTGCGACAGGGATGTCGGTCTTCACGTGGCGAGCCGGGCACTACAAGCGCGCCACGCAGGATCGCGCCACGCGCTTCTGGCAGACGGTAGATGACACAGCAGGCCCGGATGGTTGTTGGCCTTGGACTGGCTTCCGCAACGACGCCGGCTACGGGCTGATCGGAGGGCGCCGAGAACAGCGCGCCGCGAGGGCTCACCGTGTCTCGTGGGAGCTGTCCCACGGCCCGATACCACCCGGACTCGTCGTCTGCCACCACTGTGACAACCCGCCGTGCGTCAACCCAGCGCACCTGTTCATCGGCACTCAGGCCGATAACTCGCGCGACATGGTGCGGAAGGGCCGCGCCAACCGTGACCCACTGCCGCGTGCTTCCCAGCCGATGGGCTCGCGTCACTACTCCGCGAAGCTGACCGAGGCCAGCGTGCGCGAAGTGCGCCAGAGGGTCGCACGAGGTGAAAGGCAAGTCGCCCTAGCCGTCGAGTACGGAGTCGCCCCGACCACCATCTGCGCCGCCGTCAAGGGGAGGAACTGGGCTCATGTCGAGTGACCAGACGTGTGCCAGTTGCCTGAACGTCGAGTCCAAGCCGAAGGAACGGTTCGTCTCGGAGGCGCAGGCGCGGAGGGTATACCACCGCAAGCGCCGCTTCCAGCACTGCCGCTTTCCCACGTTCTACCGATGTGAATGCGGCTGGTATCACGCCACGAGGGGCAACCGATGACCCACATCCCGGCCGGCACGCGCGTCGCCAACAGTCGCCACGGCCATGTGCACATCGCGTCCAAGGTGATGCGCTCGGGCGCCGTGGCCTGCCTCTGCGGCACCAGCCTGATGGGCGTCCGACAGAGCGGGCTGGATGGGCCTGACTGTGGAACCTGCCAGACATTGGCGGGGCAGAAGTGAGAGCCCCCCTGCAAGGTACCGATGAGTGGGTGGCCTGGCGCAATGGCGGGATCGGCGCGAGCGAGTTGCCGGTCATCGTCAACGAGAGCCCCTACCAGTCCGAGTACGAGCTGGCACTGCTGAAGCGGGGGCTGACCGATCCGAAGGTGATGACCACGGCTATGAGCTGGGGCCACCGAGTCCAGCGTATGGCCGTCGATGTCTACGCCGAGATGACCGGGCGCCGGGTTCGCAACGTCAACACCAGCACCACCAGCAAGCGATACCCACACGTCTACGCCTCGCTGGATGCGCGCTGCGTCGGTGAGCGCCGAGGCGTCGAGGTCAAGCTCACCAGTCGCTGGGACGATCCGCCCCGCCACGTCCTCATCCAGGTACAGGGCCAGATGGGCGTCTGTGACCTCGATGTCGTGGACATCATCCGCGTCGGCATGTACGGCGAGCCGGCCATCTTCCCCATCGAGCGGGACGACGCGCTCATCGCTGACCTGCTCCCGCTGGGCGAGGAGTGGTACGTCCGCTACGTCCTGACCGACGAGCTGCCCAACGTGGACGGATCACGCGCTGCCGGACGGTATCTCGACCGCATGGAGGGGCCGCCCGAGATGGTGGCGACCTCCGAGCAGCAGATGGTGGCCGCACGCCTGCGCCACGTCCGCGCCGCCATGAAGCTCGCGGACCGTGAGCACGACGAGCTGGTCAATCGGCTCAAGGAGTCGATGGCTGGCGCCGAGTCGCTGCTCGGCGATGGCTTCCGCGTGGCGTGGAAGTCCACCAAGCCGCGCACCACGACCGAGTGGCGAGCCGTGGCATCAGAACTCGCCCCAGAGGGTGGCGAGGCGTGGCAGGCCGCTCTTGACCGCCACACGACCACAGGAGAGGGCAGCCGGCCATTCCGGCTGACGTTCGACAAAGAAGGGGACGCACAGTGAACGACGAGACGGCCGTAGTGGCCACCGACACCGATACCAAGCGCAAGTTGGCGCTACTCAAGGCCATCGGGCTCGACAAGGTGCCGCCCGAGCAGCGCGAGTTGGCGCTGAACATCGCCAAGCGATACGACCTCGACCTGATGCTCAAGCACTTGGTCCTCATCGAAGGCAAGCCCTACATCACCCGCGACGGGCTGCTGTGGGTGGCGCATCGCTCCGGCCAGCTCGACGGCATCGAGGTGAGTGAGCCCACGGTCGTGGACATGCCCGGCCTCGGCTCGTTCTGGCGGGCGCAGTGCTCGGTGTACCGCAAGGACATGAGCCGGCCCATCACCTACGCCGGTCGCTATCCCGTCAAGGGGAAGAACCTCCAGTACGGCCCCGAGATGGCCGTCAAGGTGTCCGAGGTCATGGCGCTGCGCCGCGCCTTCAACGTCTCGGCTCCGACCATCGAGGAACGCTGGGAGCAGGCGCCCATCGCCACCGACCCAGCCGAGCCCAAGCCCACGCTGCACGCGCAGATCGCGCAGAAGCGTGAGGCCGTGACCACACAAGGGGACCGCCAAGGGCAGGCGGAACCCGAATGGCAGGAGGTGGAGCCGGGGACCCCAGTCGCTCCGCCTCCTGCCGAACAAGCCGGCGCTCGTACGGAAACCCAGGTCGACGACCCTGGTAATCCCGATGCGGGCATCCCCATGCCGGCACCATCATCCGACTCGGGGGCTACCCCCCTCGCCTCCGAGTCGGATGTCCCCCCTGAGCGGTGTGAGGGTTTCCACAAGGAACACGGAGCCTGCCGCCGGGAGGCTGGGCACAAGGGCAACTGCCAGAACGCTGAGAAGGAGTCGTGGCGATGAACGCGCCCGAGGTACAGACACCCGGCCTGCTGCTCATCCGTATCGCCTGCCCACGCTGCAATCAGACGGTCCTTGAGTACCGGGGAGAGGTGGACTGATGATCGTACGCCGCCGCTCACCTGATGGGTCCAGCCGTGACATCGACTATGGCGGCGGTCCCTTCGGCGACTTCGATGTCCGCCATATCCAGCGGTCCCAGTCCACCGAGCCCATCCAGGCGATGCCGGTCGCAGCGGTG
>JBBSAV010000174.1:0-3323 GCA_038251965.1 Candidatus Limnocylindrales bacterium | reverse complement strand
GATGACCTACGGAGACGAGCGCTCGGAATCCGGGGCTCTCCCCGAACCTGAGATGATGCAAGCGATAGGCGAATTCATGGGGGAGGCCGCAGCCTCGGGAGTGCTCGTCGCGAGCGAAGGACTCGCTCCCAGCTCCCTCGGCGCCCGTCTCCAGATCGACGGTGCTGGCGCGGTGACGGTGACCGACGGTCCCTATGCCGAAGCCAAAGAGCTGATCGCCGGCTTCGCGATCCTCGACGTGGCATCGAGGGAGGAGGCAATCGAGCACGCGAAGCGATTCGGTTCGATTGCCGGCGCGCATCGGATCGACGTCCGCCAGGTCATGGACCTCCCGGGCTGAGGTCCGGGGCGAGGCGATGGCCGTGCCGGTCGAGGAGCGAGCGATCGAGGCGATCTGGCGGATCGAATCTCCCCGCCTCGTCGCTCGCCTCACCCGTCTCGTCGGCGATCTCGAAACCGCCGAGGACATCGCCCAGGACACGTTTCTCACGGCGCTCGGCAAGTGGCCCCACACCGGCGTTCCCCACAATCCGGGAGGCTGGTTGTGGTCCACCGCCCGTCACGGCGCGATCGACCTGATCCGCCGCCGCGATCGGCAACGAGACAAGTACAGCCTGGCGAGTGGTACCTCGCAGACGGCGGAGAAGCCCATGGATGAACTGATCGGCGAACGGGAGGTCGGTGACGACCTGCTGGGCCTCATCTTCATGACGTGTCACCCCGTGTTGAGCGCCGACGCGCGCGTCGCACTCACGCTGCGATCGGTCGGTGGTTTGACGACTCCCGAGATCGCCCGCGCGTATCTCACTCCGGAGCCGACGATCGCCCAACGGATCGTCCGCGCCAAGCGCACCCTCCGCGATGCCGGGGTGCCGTTCGGGATCCCCGAGCGCAACGAGCGGACCGTGCGGCTGGGATCGGTGATGGAAGTCATCTACCTCATCTTCAACGAGGGGTACGCGGCCACCGTCGGCGAAGACCTGCTGCGCACCGATCTGTGCGCCGACGCGATGCGCCTCGGTCGGGTGCTGGCCACGTTGGTTCCGGATGACGCCGAGGTGCTCGGACTTGTCGCGCTGATGGAGCTGCAAGCCTCGCGCCTGCGCGCCCGAACAACCGCTGACGGCGAGGCGATCGTCCTGGCGGACCAGGATCGCACCCGATGGGACCGATGGTTGATCGACCACGGGCACGCGATGCTCCGGCAAGCCGAGCAACGCGGAGGCGAGCGCGGGCCCTATGTGCTCCAAGCGAGCATCGCCGCGTGTCACGCTCGAGCGGCATCGGTCGAGGCGACCGACTGGGCGGCGATCGCGACTATCTACGACGAGCTTTCGCTCGTGGCCCCATCGCCGGTGGTCGAGGTCAACCGCGCGGTCGCTTTGAGTATGGCCTTCGGTCCCGCGGTCGGCCTCGAACTCGTCGACCAACTCACTGACGTCGCCGCGCTCGAGCGGTTCCATCTGTTGTACGCAGTCCGAGGCGACCTGCTCGATCGCGTCGACCGGCACGACGAAGCCCGGGCCGCGTTCGAACGTGCCGCCGACCTCACGCACAACGACCGCGAACGCGCCGTGCTGTTGGGCCGCGCCCAAGAATGCGCGACCCGCGCCACCAGGAACGATTCATCAACCTGAGAGGACGATCTCATGGCCAGGAACGACACTCCCAAGAAGCCAGCGCTGACGACACCGATGAAGGTGACCGGACCGGCTTCCTACTTCCCGTCGATAGAGAAGAACTACGGCCACCCGATCGCCTACTGGCAGAGGCTGATCCGATCCAGCCGATTCACCAAGCACATGGAGCTCGTGAACATGCTCAAGACCGACCACGGCATGGGCCACGGCCACGCCAACGCACTCGTCGCTTACACCCTCGCCGAAGACGACAAGAACCTGCCGTGAGCGTACGACCCTGTTCGAGCGCCCTGCAGGGCAGCCATTTCGAGGCCCCAGCACCGCGTTGACCAGCCCGAGCAACTCACGGTCGCCTGGGCGCGCTTGCGCCAGTTCTTCCGCCGGCCCTCCCAGATCGACATCCTCTTCCCCACTACGCGTGTCGGCGGGCCGCTCGTGCCGGTTGCGCTCGCCGACATCAGCGATGAGAGCCTTCGCCTCGAGAATAGAACCACCCCAACGCTCCATTAGCCATGCGCTAGAGCGCGCCCGATCTCAGAGGGAGGTCGAGCGACCGGGAGGTTGCAATTCAGCGGCGAGAATCGTGGCGACGTGTTCGGCCACCTGCTCAGGAGCCTTGTCGTCAGGTGCGAGATGGTCGAGCCGGGGGAGAGTCAGGCTTTCGCACGAGCCGGTTGCGGATTCGAGCGTCGAGCGTCGAGCGTCGTGGCTGGTGAGCGGGCACCCGCGCCAACGGCGAGTTCACGCGGACGGTCGTGGCCGCGGCCGAACTCGGCAACTTCGCCCCACTCGCCCAGCTCGTTGACGAGTGGCGCGCAACCGCTGAGATCCACGCGGACCCGAAGTTGGCTCGCCGGCTCCATCGCCCGATCGCTCCAGCCGGTGACCTCGTGGCACGGCCCGCCGACTGATCCGCCATGACCAAGCGCAAGGAGCGCGTCGGTCCACCGCCCGGTCCGGGAGCGTGGGAGCTCCGCTTTGCGACCGACGCTGCGGTGAAGGGCTGGGACCAGGTCTGTGCCTCCGCGGCGGCTAACGCTCGGCGAGCCTGGAATCGGATCACGGCCGATCCTCGCGAGCGACGATCGCCAACACCCCTCAAAGGCTCGCTCGGCACTCGGAGTGGACGGCGTCGACCTCGAGCAAGGGCAGGCCGAGGTCACGAGCGCGGGCCGCATCTGGTACTGCATCGACGACGCCCGCCGAACCGTGGGCCGGTATCCCGTCGATCACGTGGCCGGAGTCTCTCCTCGGCCGACTTGAAAGGCAAGTAGTTGCTTGCCTATAGTCTTGGCCGTGGGCGACGTCTACAAGGCGTTGGCCGACCGGACCCGCCGAGCGATCCTCGACGAGCTGGCCGACCGCGATGGTCAGACGCTCTTCGAACTCTGCGCCCGCCTTGCGATGAACCACGGGTTGGCCTCGTCGCGTCAGGCCATCTCCCAGCACCTCGCTTTGCTCGAGGATGCCGGCCTCGTCGTCACCCGACGCGATGGCCGTTACAAGTTCCATCACCTTGACACCACGCCCCTCGCTGCCGTCGTTGAACGGTGGCCGATCCGTACGAGAGGAAACCGACATGAATATCAACCTCACGAGTGTGCTCGTCGATGACCAGCAGAAGGCCCTGCGCTTCTACACCGACATCCTCGGTTTCGAGAAGAAGGTCGAGGTACCCATGGG
>JBBSAV010000173.1:0-3361 GCA_038251965.1 Candidatus Limnocylindrales bacterium | reverse complement strand
TCCGCGCAGGCGGCCAGCGCCTCGTCCGCTCCGGGCAGGATCGGCACGTCGCCAGCCTCGTAATAGCCCACCATGCGGCTCACGATCCCGTCGAGGACCTGTTCTCGGCTCAGCTGTCCCTCGAGCTTATCGTAGAGTGCGTCGACCCAGACGTCGGTGTGGACGCCAGCCATGGCGATCTGGTCGGTCTCGGTCCAGGTCTTCCCATGCTGAGCGGCCAGATCGACTCGTGCTCGATACCAGGCTGGTTCACTGTCCACCAGCAGGCCGTCCATGTCAAAGATGACGGCTTCGATCATCTTGGCTCCTGTCTTGACGGGCTGATGTAGCCACGACGTCGCCGGGGATCTCCGGTCGTTGGCGCGGGTGGGGTCGGCCTTCAGGGTCCCTGTGGCGGTGGCGGAGAGGGTGGGATTCGAACCCACGAAGAGCTTGCACCCTCGACGGTTTTCAAGACCGTTGCCTTCAACCACTCGGCCACCTCTCCGGCATCGGCAGGATAGCAGCGGCTCGACGTGGGCAGCGGAGCCGAGCGGAGCAGCGACGGCACGATCGAGAGCAAGAACGGCCGCGGGCGGTATGCTCGGCGCGCCTTGAACCACCATTCCTTGCCTCGGGCCTTCGTCGCTGCCCTGACCGCCATCATGTTGATCGTGGCTGTGGCCGGCCCCGCCTCGGCGGGTGCGCCCGCCGTCGATCCTGAGCTCGCCGCCAAGCTGCAGATCCGGCTCGACCAGTGGCGCGTCAGCCACCGAGCACCCGGCGTCGCGGCCGCTGTTCGCCTCCCCGATGGCAGCCGCTGGCTGGGCACGTCGGGCAGCCGCAACACCGGCAAGAACGCCCGGCCGGTCAAGCCCGGCACGCCCTTCGCGATCGCCTCACTCACCAAGACATTCATGGCCGCGCTGATCCTGCAGCTGCGCGAGGACGGCAAACTGAACCTTGGTACGAAGCTCTCGACCTGGCTGCCCGACTACCCCAAAGCGAAGAAGATGAGCGTCAAGATGCTTCTGGGCCATCGCAGCGGCATCTTCGACTACTTCGCCAACTCCCAGTACGAATCGCGCGTGTTCGGACGGCCCAAGCACCACTGGCGAGCGGGCGAGATCCTCAAGCTCACGGGTCCACGCTACTGCCCGCCGGGCACGTGCTACCGCTACTCCAACACCAACTACGTGCTGCTGGGCGTCATCGTGCGCAAGGTCACCGGCAAGTCACCCGCACAGAACATCCGCCAACGGTTCCTTGAGCCGCTGGGCCTGACCGAGACCTACTTCCAGGGCCAAGAGCCCATCGGCCGGGAGCCGGCCAAGGGCTACTGGGCGATCGGGAGAAGCTGGATCGGATTTGCCGATGGCTCTCGATACCGCCCCAACACCTCCGGAGCAACGGTCGCCGATGCGGCCGGCGCCATAGTCTCCTCTGTCCGCAACGTCTCCGACTGGCAGGATGCGCTCCTCGGCGGCGACGTGCTGGAACCGGAGTCCCTGGCGCTGATGCTGCGGTTCCACCCCAGGAGCGGCTACGGCCTGGGCATGCGCTACGCGGTCCTGGACGGCCGACTCGCCATCGGCCATGGTGGCTCGCTTCGGGGTTACGTATCGCTCATGTACCGGCTGCCGGTGGATGACCTGGACGTCGTCGTCCTCACCAACCTGGGCCGCTCCAACATCCAGACCCTCGCCGACAAGCTCACCCGGACCACGCTGAAGCACCTTGAGCCCGACCCCGCGCCCCTGCCGACGCCGATCCCCTGATCCAAAGCGGCATGTGGCCTTCAGCGATCGTAGGCATCTGCCCGACCGGGCAACGAACCATCGCTGCCAAGATCGAACCCGGACTCAGGCTCCGCAAGTGCCTCGACCCGAGCCTGCGCGTATGCCTCGTCCTCGCCGGCGAGGCGATCGATCTCATCTGCGACCATCCGACTGACCGACGTGGCGCGCCTGGCCGCGAGAGACTTGGCCTTGATGATCGTTCGCTCGTCGAGGCGCACGATCGGGTTCCTGTGCATCGTATCCTCCGTGGTCAGGTGTGCAGGCATCCTACGTCGGCGCGGAGTGCATCGATCGGCGAGGCCCTCGGTGGTAGAGGATGCTCGGTACGGCCCGTGGCGACCCGCCCGGCGGGTGAGTCGTCGGAGCAGCGCCACGGAAACCCGCCCGCGGCGTCGAATCACCCGCCCCACGGGTCGAACGTCGGGAACTCGGTCAATTTGACCCACCCGGCGGGTGAAACGACCGGGAACACCCCTCATCGTCGTGGTTGCTCCGTCGGGTCACCCGCGGGGCGGGTAGCTTGGCGTTGGGCTGCGCGTTGGCCCGCAGCGCGCGGGAGCGGCGTGCGGGAGCGGCGTGCGGGAGCGGCGCCTCAGGCTGGTGGCTCCCGGACGAGCGGCGCACGCCTGCGCACAGGCTCAGTCGGCGGAGATGCGCTCCCCGAGCCGGCCCTGTAGCACCTCCGGCACGGCGACCGAGCCATCGGGTTGCTGGTAGACCTCCAGGATGGCGGCGACGACGCGCGGCAGCGCCAACCCTGAACCGTTGAGCGTGTGCAGGATCTCCGGCTTGGCACCCTTCTCCGGCCGCCAGCGGATGGCCATGCGACGCGCTTGGTAGTCACGGAAGTTGGAGACGGAGCTGACCTCCAGCCAATCCTCGACACCGGGTGCCCAGACTTCCAGGTCGTACTTCTTGGCCTGCGTGAAACCCATGTCGCCGGTCGCCATCAGCTTGACCCGATAGGGCAGGCCCAGCCGCTGCAGGCAGACCTCCGCACGTTCGACCATCCACTCCAGCGTGGCATCGGAGTCGGCCGGCTTCTCGAAGGCCACCATCTCCACCTTGTCGAACTGGTGCACCCGCAGGATGCCCCGCGTCTTGGCGCCGGCCGCCCCGGCCTCGCGACGGAAGCAGGGCGAGTAGGCCACGTAGCGGATGGGCAGGTCTTCGGCCTCGATGATCTCATCGCGGTGGATGTTGGTGACGGGCACCTCCGCGGTCGGCACCAGGTACAGGTCATCCCGCGTGACGACGTACATCTGGTCTTCTTTGTCGGGGATCTGACCGGTCCCACGAGCGGAGTCCTCGTTGACCACGGCCGGCGGCCACACCTCGGTCATACCGTGCTCGACCGTATGCAGATCGAGGAAGAAGTCGACCAGTGTGCGCTGGAGCTTGGAGCCGGCGCCCTTATAGAGCGGCCAGCCCGAACCGGTGATCTTGGCACCGGCGGCGAGGTCGATCATGCCCAGCGGTTCGGCCACCTCCCAGTGCGGCTTGCGCACCCACGCCTCGGCGTCACCGTCCTGCTCCACCGCGTGTGCGGCCGGATTTCCCCAGCTTCGGACGATCTGGCTGGC
>JBBSAV010000172.1:0-3649 GCA_038251965.1 Candidatus Limnocylindrales bacterium | reverse complement strand
GGCGGTCTCGTCGTCGATCGGGACGAGACGGGTGCCGCGCTTGGTCTTGGGGGTGCCGACGACGGACTTGCCCCGGACCTCGGTGATCTGCTGGACCACGAACAGGCACTGGCTGTCGAGGTCGACGTCCTCCCACCGCAGGCCGATGGCCTCGCCGCGGCGCATCCCGGTGACGAGCATCAGGTGGTAGAGGTCGGCGAGGCGGTCCTCTGCGGCATGGGTGAGGAAGATCCGGCACTGCTCCACGGTCCACGGCTTGGGTCGCTTGGGGTTCTCGGGCGCGAGTTCGATGTGCTCCGCCGGGCTGTAGGGGAGGAGCCGGCGCTTGACGGCGGTGTTGAGGGCGGAGCGCAGGACCGCATGGACTCGGCGGATAGTGCTCGGGCTCAGGGGCCGCCCCCTCCTGCCTATGGCGATGGCGGCGTACATGCGGTCGAGGTGATGGGCCCGCAGCTCGAGGAGGCGAATCTGGCCGAGGTGGGGGATCAGGTAGTTCTTGGTCATGTCCGAGTAGAGCGCTACGGTCTTGGGCTTGAGGGCGTGCTTCCCGGTCAACCAGGTCTCGAGATACTCCCCGACCGTGAGGTCGGTGACGTTGACGTCCACCAGCATCGTGTGGACTGCCTGTTGCAGCGCGGCCTGGGCTGCAGCCTTGGTCCCGAAGCCCGCCTTGCTGGTCTGGAGCCGGTGCCCGTTGCTGTCGCGGCCATACTCCAGCACCCACTGCCACGACCCCTTGCAGCGGTGCGGCGCAAAGGAGCCATCCTCGTTGCGAGGACAGTCCCGCGTATGCCGCTGAGCGACAGAGCCGTGCTTCACCGCTGCACCTGGATGAGTTCGAGAATCGGCGCACTGGGGATGCGGATGAGCTTGCCGAGCCGCAGCACGGGCGTGGGCCACTTGCCCAGCCTGATCAGCTCGTAGGCCGCCGTGCGCCCGATGCCCAGCATCGCGGCGGCGGTCGGAACATCGACGACCGGCGGAACCTGCTGGGCCCGCTCGACTGTCATCTTGAGACTTGCACCGGTCATGACTTCCTCCTCAACTCGGCCTGGCAACGACGGAACTTGCGAGGACGCACGTTGCGCCGGTTCGGCTCGAACGCCGACCCGTCGCGCAGCGTCGGGCTCGCGGTCAGCTCGGCGTGCTCGTCATCCGCGGTCGACGGGGCCCAACGAGTGAACCTTTCGACCAGGAGAGCACGAACGAGGCTGTCGTAGTCACCCGCGACGGCATCCTGTGGATAACTCGGACGGTTCTCGGTCCTCATGTGATCTCCTCTCGTCAATCCGGCACTGTCGGACAAACCTGAGTCGTGGGGCACCACTCGACATGGCCACGACTTTCAGGAAAGCGGCCCGATGCCGCTAACGAAAGGTGACCCCGCGTAGCGGTACCTCCGTTACGACCCGGGCGTCAGGCCAGCGCCCAAAGAGACCCGTGATGCCCAGTAGCGCGTCCACAGAGACTGGTTGGGAGGCGGCGGACATGCCAGGCATCCGGACCTCCCGACAGGCCCGCGGCTGGTCCCAGGCGCGGCTGATCAAGGCCCTCGAAGCAGAGGCAGCCCGAGATGGCCGGCGACTTCCCGGCGCCGAGAGCATGCGGGTCATGCTCAGCCGCTGGGAGAACTCCCACGCGGTGCCGGACGAGGCCTACCGCCGCTACCTGTGCTCAGCGCTCGATGTCGACGAGCACGAGCTGGGCCTGACGACAGACCACCGAGCGGCGGGGGTCTCCGGTGCCCTTGGGTCGGACTCCTCATGCACCTACCTCATCGAACACGTGCAGCGTGTGATGAGGGAACTTGTCGACGCGGACAACCAGTTGGGGTCCGGAGTGGTCCTCGAGGCGGCAGAGGCCGAGGCCAGGCTGCTGGTCGGCATGGTCAGACATGTTCGTGGACCCACCCGTCCGGAGACCCTGATGCTGGCGAGCCGGTTCGTCGAGTTCTGCGGCTGGTTGCGCCAGGATGCCGCCGACCCCGAGTCCGCCGAGCGGTGGACGAGCCTCGCTCTCGAGATCGCGGAGGAGTTGGGGGACCCAGCCCAGCTGTCGTACGTGTTGATGCGCAAGAGCAACCTGCTCGTCGATGCAGGCGAGCCTCGTCGCGCCCTGGGCCTGGCGGACGCCTCGCTTCGGGCCGGCGACGCCCTCTCACCGCAGATGCGGGCGGTCACACTGCGTCAGCGGGCCATGGCTCTGGCGGCCATGTCCGAGCCGGGTGAGTGCGTGGCGGCGCTGGACGAGGCTCGATCGGAGGTCCTGCGGGCGGCGGCCTCCGACGAGCGCGTGGGCTATGTCAGCGCGCCGTACATCGGCTCGGAGGCCGGCGGGTGCCTCGTGCGACTGGAGCGTCCCGAACAAGCCTTGCCCATCCTGAGCGAGGCACTGACCGGATGGCCCGGCGGTATGGAGCGTGACCGCGGCCTGTGCCTGACCAGGTCGGCTTCGGCACTGGTGAGCCTCAAGGAGGTGGACCTGGGGGCGGCACACCTGTTGAGCGCTGTCGGGGTCGCCCGGTCGACGTCGTCCCTGCGACTGCGGGCCGAGATCCGTGGCGTCGGGCGGAGGCTCACGCCGCATCGTGGGATCGATACTGTGGACGAGGTCACTCAGGCCATCACCACCCTTCGCTGAGGAGTCGTGTTGAACGTCCTGCCCACCGACACTGCCACGGACATACGTGCGGCGGGGTACACGATCGCTGTCCTACCCGTCGGAAGCCTTGAGCAGCATGGCGACCATCTCCCGATCACGACCGACACGTTGGTGGCGTGTCTAATTGCCCAAGAGATCAGCCGGGCCGAGAACTTCATGCTCCTGCCTCCGATCACGATCAGTTGTTCTCATGAGCACACAACATTGGGCGCAACCGTGAGCATCCGCTCTTCGACCCTGAGCAGGGTCGTCAACGACGTCGCCGAATCGTTGCAGCGTCTTGGGATCCAGAAGCTGGTCGTCGTCAACGGTCACGGCGGCAACTACGTCCTGAGCAACGTCGTCCAGGAGGCCAACGAGGCAGGGCCCCGAATGGCCTTGTTCCCCTCACGGGCAGATTGGGACGCGGCTCGGGTGGCCGCGGGCCTCGAGACCACGACCCACGACGACATGCACGCTGGCGAGCTTGAGACGTCCCTGCTGCTCCACGTGGCTCCGGAGCTGGTCAGATCGGTGGACGCAACCGCTGACCACCAGGCATCTGAACGCCCCTTGATGCTCACGCTCGGGATGAAGGCGTACGCACCGAAGGGCGTCATCGGTGCGCCCTCGGTAGCCGCAGCCACCAAAGGCGAGGCCATCCTTTCGGCCCTGACGGACCGGTTTCGCGCCGTGACCGATGTCCTCGAGGGCTAGCCGCACGAGGAGCGGCCGCAGCCTCTTCGCCCTTACCTCCGCGCAAAGACCTCAAAGATCCTTGACACCAACAACTAGCGTGTCGCAGAGATGTTGAGACTCCCGTGAAGTCTCACACTGCGCACTCTGGCGCCGTCAGGCTGGTCGACAGGCGGCGGTGTGGGGCATGTCGAGCCGTTCGCTCATTCCGTGTGCGCTTCCGGCGCGGAGCCGTCCCATCGTCGATGGTTGGGCTACCGTCTGACCGTGGAAGACAAGACGGCGACTGCGTTGCGCGAGATGGTTGACCTCG
>JBBSAV010000171.1:0-3773 GCA_038251965.1 Candidatus Limnocylindrales bacterium | reverse complement strand
GGGCCGTCCTTGAGCTCGGCGAGCAGCGTGCCCACGAGGTCATGGTGGCGCGCGTGGATATGGTCAGCTTGCCCGTCAGCGCCTCGCTCGGCGAGATCGTGGAGACCATCGTGAGTGAGGGCCACTCTCGCATCCCGGTCTATGAAGAGAACATCGACAACATCATCGGCATGCTCTATGCCAAGGATCTGTTGCCCTACCTGGTGGGTGACGACCGACCGCCCTCGATTCGCCGCCTGTTGCGGACACCCTTGTTCGTGCCCGAATCGATGCTGGTGGACGACCTGTTGCGCAGCCTGCAGCGTCGTCGTGTGCATATCGCGGTCGTGCTCGATGAGCACGGCGGCACAGCCGGCCTCGTCACCATCGAGGACCTGCTCGAGGAGATCGTGGGTGAGATCCAGGACGAGTACGACGAAGAGGAGCCCATGATCGTGCCGCTGGGCGAGTTCGAGGCGCGCATCGACGGTCGCACTGACGTGGATGACATGTTGGAGCACTTCGACACCACGCTCGATGGCAACGACCAGGAGGAGTTCGACACCGTCGGTGGGCTCATGTACCACCACATCGGTGGCGTGCCCGCGGTCGGCGACACGGTCGAGGTGGATGGACTGAAGCTCACCGTGGAGGCGACCGATGGGCGGCGCGTGCGCTCCGTCCATGTGGTCCACACGCCATCAGCCGATGACGAGGATGAGCGCGGCGACGATTAGCCGCCAGACCACGACCGGTCATGCTCAGGCGGGCTGCTTGGCACCCCGTCCCGCGTGCTCGGCATCGCCACGACCCGCCGGCCGGGTGAACGGACCGAGCACATGGGCTCGACCGACCGGTCCTCCGTCGAACGACCCACCTCGCGGGTGAAACGACCGACGCTCCGCCGTTTCATGCGCCCCGTGGGGCAAACGGATGAGGCGGACGACCAACTCCACGAAGATGCTGGCCAGCTCCGACGCTTCACCCACCGGGCGGTGGCCAGCCCCATCCGGGCGTCCTATTGCCGATGGCGCTCACGACCGAAGCCTGCCCGGGTCAGGCTTCTTCCTCAGCCGGTGCGTCCCCATCGACAACAAGTGCGTCGCCCTTGCGATGGTGGGCCCTCCGCTGTCGACGGATCACGAGCGCCTGCAGCGGGAAGAACAGGACCCACGCTGCTTCGACCGTGTAGGGGTGGACGACGAGCAGTGGCAGGCTGGCCAGGAAGACCAGGGGCAGCAGCAGCCCGCGGATCGTCGCCAATCGCACCGTCTCGCGTGTCGTGCCGGGGCGCAACATGCCGTTCCGGTCCGCATAGATCCAGGTCAGCGTCCCCAACAGGCCCGCGCAGGCCACGATGACCGCGTACAGGATGACTGGGCCTGCCTTATCCCCGTACTGACCGAGCAATGCCGTCGGGAAGGGGATGAGGGCGATGAAGGCCAACTGGGCCAGGTTGATCATTGCCAAACGCTCATCCGCTCGTTCGATCAGATCGTAGCGGCGCCAGTGGGCGAGCCAGGAGAGGCCGATCACGCTGAAGCTGAGGAAGTAGCTGAACACCACCGGCGCGAGGTCAGCGATGGCGGCGTTGAGGTCGCCATCGCCAGCACCCTCGGGCAGCCGGATCTCGATGGCGAGCAGCGTGATGGCGATGGCGAACACGGCATCGCTGAAGAAGACCAATCGCTCCAGCGAGAACGGCACATGCCCCTCTTCAGGCCCCGATCGCGGCTCCATCGTAGGGTGAGGGTAGCGCGACGCTCGAGTCGCTGTAGGCGAGCAGTTCCGCGGACGCAGGTCGCTGAGCGCCCGCTCCCCGCCGGCACTCAAGCGCACCATCGGCACCCCGGCTACCCGCCTGCTCGGCACCCCGGCTACCCGCCGGGCGGGTCAACTGACAGAGCGAATAGGAGCGACCAGGAGCTCCTCCGTCGAACGACCCACCCCGCGGGTGAGATGACGGACACTCCGCCGTTTCACCCGCCTTGTGGGTCAAACGGCAGAAATCGACGCCCGACACCCCGAAGAAGATGCCCAGCTCCGACGCTTCACCCGCCCCGCGGATAGCGGGCCGCCCCGCGGGTAGCGGGCCCCCGGCGGGTAGCCAGTCGTCCGGATGGTGGCGGGCTGTCAAGCAGGCGTTCCTGAACGGCGGGCGGCCGCTGTGGTCCCGTTGACGCTATGCGCTGATGGCGGCTCGCACGACGTCACCGAGGCGCTCGACCGAGGCGCGATCGACCTGTCCGGACGAGGCGATCTCGGCGAGTGCCTCATCGCGGTACTCCAGGGCTCGGCTCCGCGTGTACTCCTGTGCCCCGACGCGTTCAAGGATTCCCAGCACCTCCTGGGCCTCCTCGCTGGTCGGCTGCGTCTCCGACTGTGCCAGCAAGACCCGTAGGCGCTCGCCATCGGCCCCGGTCGCATTCGCCAAGGCGTAGATGAGCGGCAATGTCTTCTTGCGCGTCGCGATGTCCGAGGTCTCCTTGCCGGTGATGGCCTCGTCACCCCAGATGCCCAGCAGGTCGTCGTTGAGCTGGAACGCCAGGCCCAGCGCCCAACCGAAGTGGCGGTACGCAGCGATGACCGTCTCGTCTTGCGTGGCCAGGACGGCCCCGGCCTCTGCCGATCCAGCGATGAGCGAGGCGGTCTTGCGGCCGATCATGTCGAAGTAGTAGTCGACCGACATCCACTCGTCGTGCTCTGACGTCCAGATGTCCATGAACTGGCCCTCGCACAGCCGCAGACAGGTCTCGTCGTACAGGCGCATCAGACGTAGCACGCGAGCGTCCTCGAAGCCTTCCTCGCTCAGCCGATAGAGGGCCATGCGGCTCAGCGTGAAGAGCGCGTCACCGGTGTTGATGGCCTGGGCCACGCCCTCGATGGTCCACAGCGCCGGCCGATGTCGTCGCTCCGCGCCGCCGTCCTCGATATCGTCATGGACCAAGCTGAAGTTGTGGCCCATCTCGACCGCCGCCGCTCCCGGCAGCGCCTTGCTGTGGTCGCCGGCGATCGACTGGTAGGCCAGCAGGCCGATCAAGGGGCGCATGCGCTTGCCGCGGGGTGCGTCACCGTCGAGGCCCATGTGGTAGCGGACCATCCGATACAGCTCGCGGGTGCGGCCATCCTCGGCCCGGGCGATGACGCCGAGCATCTCCTGCTCGGTATCGGCGATGAGGCGATCGAGGTCGATGCTGGTCAACACGCCGACATGATACTCGTATGTAGCACATTCGCCCTTGACATTCCTGTGACAACGCCGATGACCGCCGCCGCCGACGACCCCAGCGCCCGTCGGATAGGCTCGACCTGTGCCTCGACCCCGGACCTACAAGACCCGCGCCATCGTGCTGGCCCACTTCGACCTCGGCGAGGCCGATCGCATCATCACGTTGTTGACGCCCGATGACGGCAAGATCCGCGCCGTGGCCAAGGGCGTGCGTCGTCCCAAGAGCCGCATCGGTGGCAGTGTGGAGCCATTCGCCGAGCTGGATGTCGTGCTGGCCCGCGGGCGCAACCTCGACGTCATCACCCAGGTGAGCGTGGCACATGCGTGGCTGCGACTGCGCGACCGCCTGGAGTCGACGGCAGTAGCCTGGTATGTCGGGGAGCTCTCGGACCGGGCGGTGGGGGAGGAGCGTGGCGGTGCTCACCCCGTCTACGGCCTGCTGCGTCGCGCTTGCCAGCTACTTGATGATGGCATGGCGCCGGGGCGCGTGGCGCGCTGGTTCGAATCGGGTCTGGCCGACGCGCTGGGCGTACGACCCGAGCTCGACCGCTGCGTGGAATGCGCG
>JBBSAV010000170.1:0-3798 GCA_038251965.1 Candidatus Limnocylindrales bacterium | reverse complement strand
GGTCCCTGGCGGCTACGACGTTCGCACTGACGGCGGCATCATGAGCCGCGTCGAAGATGGAGACTGGGAGGCAGTGCTCGAGCACCTCGGCAAGGGGTGCTACACCTACTCGGGGACCGGAGCTGACGCTTCGGGCCGGCGGCTCTTCTTCCTGAGCGGACCCGAAACGTTGGCGGCCGCGAAGCAAGAATGGGGTAAGTAGGCACTGCTTCGATCAGGCACCGGGACTCTGCTCGCGAACGGGCAGGTTCCCGGTGCTGTCCCCTGCCGCATCGATGGCGCAGGGGGCCGGTAGCTTCTCTCCGTGCCGCACATGCCCCTCCTCAACCCAGCCACCAGACGACCTCAAGTCCGGCAGGAATCCCAGATAGAGCGAACAAGGAGACCGGATTCGGCCGTCTTCGGGGCGGTTGGGCGGTGGTTCGCGGTGGCCAGAGGGCCGTCAGCATGCCGCTGGCGTCGAATACTCGGTCGGATGAGCGTGGGCAAGCCGTGATGCGACGTCAGGTGGGCTCTCCGATCAGCAGTCGAGCACGCCAAGTGGCTCGAGGGAGCTCGTGTGTTCGCTCTATCTGGGAATCCGGCTTGATGCTAGGGCGCAGCGTGCGCGCAAGCTACGGCACGTCAACCGGACGGACCACGCGATCCTCGCGCCCCGAGATCTGGGCGGCCAGCGCGGTCGACAGCACCTGCCGATGCTCGTCCGCAGTCAGCAACGATGAGCGCCCCTCGCGCACGGCCTCGATGAAGTCGCGCGTGGCCAGGATGAAGGACTCATCCCACTCCGACGCGATGTCCTCGTAGTCGCGCGTGACACCATCGCGATAGACCTGCAGTGAGGGCACTTCCTGGATCTTGCCGTGACCACGGTTGACCCAGGCCACACCCTTTGAGCCGGTGACCTCGACGCGGTCATCCTGCGAGTAGAAGAGCGACTGCACCTGTAGCTCCGGAGCGTTGACCACCTCCAGCGCGCCCACCGCCCCCGATGCCCAGCGCAGCGACACCACCGATGGCGAATCGAGCGCGCCACCCTCGACCGGCGTGGAGCCGATCCAGGCGTGCACCTCGTCGGCCACGCCCAACAGCGCCCAGAAGATGCTGAATTTGTGTAGGCCGTCGTCGAAGACCAGCGGGCCGCCGCCGTTCTGCTCGATGTCGAAACGCCAGGCCGCGGCACGGTCGGGCACGTCCCAGCCACAGGCGGGGTTGCCCGAGCGGCTGATCTGGCGCACCGAGAGCACCTCCCCGATCTCACCCTCGCGCACCAGTTCCACCATCCGCGAGACCGGTGGGTAGAAGAGGAAGTTCTCGAAGACGCGCACCACCTGGCCGCGCTTCTCCGCCACTGCCGCCGCCTCCACGAAACGCGAGCACTCGGCCACCGTGAAGCCCACCGGCTTCTGCGTCGAGAGATGCTTGCCTGTCTCGATCGCCGCCAGCGCCACCTCCATGTGCATGTGGTGGGGGAGCAGTACCTCGAAGGCGTCGATGGAATCGTCAGCCAGGCAGTCGCGCCAGTCGGCATAGACCGACTCGGGCTCGATGCCCCACGAGCGCGCCCGCGCCAGGGCGCCCTCCGTGTCGGGCTTGCAGACCGCCACGATGTCGGTGAACTCCGAGTTGACGTACTCGATGGCGTGCAGGTCGCTGATGCGGCCGGGGCCGATGATGGCCACTCTCAGACGTTCGACGGCTGCGGTCACGTGCGTTTCCCTCCCTTGTGTGAAGTCGATGGCGGACGACGAGCGCCTATTCCTTCACCGAACCCAGCGTCAGGCCGGCGATGAAGTAGCGCTGGAAGACGATGAAGATGGCGACGGTGGGGATGCTGGCGATGACGGCCATGGCCGCCTGGCTGGCCCAGGCCACGTTGTACTGGCCCTTCAATGCGCTGATGCCGGCCATGATGGTCTTGGACTCATCCGAGCGGGTCAGCACCAGCGGCCACAGGAAGTCGTTCCAGATCCAAGTGAACTGCAGCGTAGCCAGCACTGCCAGGGCCGGCAGCGTCAACGGCAGCACTACGCGGAACAGCACCGACCATTCACCGGCGCCATCGACGATGGCTGCCTCACGGATGCTCGACGGCAGGGCGGACATGAAGTTGCGCATGAGCAGCGTGGTGATGGCCAGGCCCAGACTCATGTGGATGATGATCATGGGGTAGATGGTGTCGTAGAGCGTCGGCAGCAACTGGAAGCCGGACACCTCGATGGGCGAGTTGAAGAGCCGGAAGAGTGGGATCAGCATCGCCTGCGGCGGGAAGAACATGCCCGCGATGACAGCCAGGAACAGCAGCTCCGCAGCGGGGAACTTGAACTGGCTGAAGACGTAGCCCAGCAAGACGCCACCGAGGACCGACAGGAACGTGGCCGGGATGGTCACCATGAAGCTGTTGAGCAGGTAGCGCGGCGTCGAGGTATTGCCCCAGACGTCGAGGAAGTTCTCCAGCGAGGCATTCTCCGGGATGTGCCACACACCGCGGGCCGCGATCTCCGTGTTCGACTGCAGTGACGTCAGCACCACGCCGATGAGGGGCGCGGCATAGATGACGAGGATGGCCAGGATGAAGCCGTGGAGCAGCATCGACCGGCTCAGCGGTCGCGCTCGCCGGGTCTCCTCGTGAACGGCAGGTGCGGCGCTAGCCATACAGGCGCTCCGACGCTCGAGCCTGCCGGAAGTAGACGATCACCACGATGATGGCCAGTCCGAAGAGGGCCGTCGCGATGGCCGCGCCGTAGCCCAGCTGGTACTTGAAGAACGTCTCTGAGTACATGAACATGGCCAGGTTGTCCGACATGTGGAAGGGCCCACCCTTGGTCAGGGTGAAGACGATGTCGAAGCCCTTGAGCGTGTTGATGACCGCTAGCGTGATGACCACCACCGAGGCCGGGCGCAGCAGGGGCACGATGATGCGTCGGAACTGCTGCCACCAACTGGCGCCATCGATGGCGGCTGCCTCAAGGAGGTCCTTGGGCACTGTCGTGAGCGCCGCCAGGTACAGGATCAGGCTGAGCGCGGTTTGCTGCCAGCACCAGGCCACGATGACCGCGATGAGCGCGGTGGAGGGATCGCCCAGCCAGGCACGTGTGAAGTCACCCAGGCCGACGGCTTCGAGGACCGAGTTGAACAAGCCCCACTCGGGCTGGTAGATCCAGGTCCAGACCTGCCCTACCACCACCAGCGAGAGCGTGACGGGCAGGTAGAACGCCGACTTGTAGATGCGGCTGCCGCGGAGCGGTCGGTCGAGCATGACCGCGAGGAGGAGGCCAAGGACCGTGGGGATCGAAACCGCCACGATGAGCCAGATGGCGGTGTTGCCGAAGGCGCGCACGAAGTTGGGGTCAGCCAGTGCACGCACGTAGTTGTCCAGGCCGATGAACTCCGGATCGCTCAGCCCATTCCACTTGGTCAGGCTGTACCACATGGACTGTGCCAGCGGCCAGAGCACGAAGAAGGTGAAGAAGGCCAGCGGGCCCGCAGCCATGAGGAACAGCGACAGACGGCTACCGCGCGTCATCGGTTCCCCACCAGCCTGCGTCCTGCCGTCATGGCCTCCCTGCTATCGATGCTAGCCCCCGGATGGTGTCGATGCCGGGGTGGACGTCAAGGGCGTCACCCCGGCATCGAGCTCGAGGTCGCCGCGGGTCATGGACGACTCGCGGCACCGCTCGCTACTGGTTCTCGTAGGCGGCTGCTACGCCAGCCTGTGTATCCGCGAGGAGCCCCTCGATGTCACTGGGGTCATTGATGAACTTCTTGAACATGTCCAAGCCGACTTCGCTGGGCGCCGGT
>JBBSAV010000169.1:0-3861 GCA_038251965.1 Candidatus Limnocylindrales bacterium | reverse complement strand
CCTTCCCTTTCGTGGAGTCGGATAACTGGGATCATGCTGCTGTCCAACAGAGGAGGCAGCCATGGGAAGGCGAGGGTATCCACCGGAGTTCCGTCAGCGCGTGCTCGATCTGCTCGCAGCTGGCCGCCGGGTCACCGACCTGGCCCAAGATCTGGACATCAGTTCGCAGACCATCTACGTCTGGCGACGGCAGGAGCAGATCGATCGAGGTGAGATCCCTGGCCTGACGTCCGCCGAGCGGGATGAGCTCGCGGCGGCCAAGCAGCGCATCAGAGAGCTCGAGGCCGGACTGGCCATCCACCGACGAGCCTCCGAGCTGCTGGCGGAGCACAGCGACCCGAAAGGCGGTTCGCGGCGATCGAGGTGATGGCCGCGGAAGGATACGCGGTCATCCTCGCCTGCCGGGTCCTCGCGGTGTCCGAGTCCGGCTCCTATACCCAGCGCCATCGTCCGCCCTCGCCGCGGGTCATCCGCCATGCCGTGCTGACCGAGCTCCAGGGCGGTTCAGTCGACGGTCGAGGAGCTGCTCGAGCTCGAGCGAGCGCAGGGTACCGAGCACCGCGGTCACTCCACCATGGGGCAGGCTGCGCCGGATCTCAAGGGACTCGGCCGCGGGCAGGAGGCGCTCGCCCTTGAGCGAGCGCTCGATGACATCGATCGTGGCCGCAGGCAGGTGCGAGAGGTTGGCGAGCGTCTGCTTCTTGACCTTGCCATCCTCGCGGTGCGAGTTGCGCAGCAGCACGCTCGTGTATTCGCGGCCCTTCTGGCGGCTGACCACCCTGACTACGTGCATCGCGTCGGTACGAGGCTTTACCATGCCCAGGCGATACCGGACCACTACCAATGCGTCAACCAGATTACGGACTACATCTGACCAATCATCTCAACCCACCCTCCACGCTCAGGATGGAGATCGGCCACGCTCAGGCGAGCGGTATCAGGCGCTGGAACTTCGGACTAGGCTGACGATGCCCGGGGCGTCCGCTCGAGCTCGGTCATGGCCTGACGGAACTGCTCCTCGTCGGGAACGGTGCCGTGCCACTCGACCTTGCCTTCCATGTAGGAGACGCCCTTGCCCTTGACGGTGTGGGCGAGGAGGACGGTCGGCCGTCCCTGGACGCACCGGGCCTCGTTGAAGCTCTCGCGGATCGCATCGATGTCGTGTCCGTCGCACTCGATGACGTGCCAGTCGAACGACGCCAGCTTGGCGCGCAGGTCGCCCATCGGCATGACCTCGTCGTTGTGCCCGTCGAGCTGGAGCCGGTTGTAGTCCACGATGGCACAGAGGTTGTCCAGCCTGAACTTGGCGGCGGACATCATCGCCTCCCACACCAGGCCTTCCTGCATCTCGCCGCAGCCGAGCATGACGTAGGTCCGGAAGTCCCTGCTGTCCAGCTTGGCCGACAGCGCCATGCCCACGCCGATGGACAGACCGTTCCCGAGTGAGCCGGTGGTGTAGTCCACGCCCGGCGTCTTCTTCATGTCCGGATGGCCCTGCAGGATGCTGTCGATCTGCCGCAGTCGACTCAGGTGCTCCATGCCGAAATAGCCCTTCATCGCCAGCACGCCGTAGAGTACGGGGCAGGCGTGCCCCTTCGACAGCAGGAAGCGGTCACGCTCGGCCCAGGACGGGTCGGACGGCTCGATTCGCATCTCGTCGTAGTAGAGCACCGTGACCAGATCGGCCGCCGACAACGCACTGCCGGGGTGTCCCGAGCCAGCCGCGTAGATCATCTTCACGATGTTCCGCCGCAGTTCGCCCGCGATCTGCCGCAGATCCCCGGCGGTCTGCCGTAGCTCACGCTGCCGAGTCGCCATCACCCCTCCCGGCCACCTAGTTCAGCCGCTTCTTGCCATCGTCAGTGCTCTGCTCGGTCGAGGGCAGGTCCATGAGGTTGGGCTGCAGGCCGGCCCCCACCGGTTCGCCGGTCGCTCGCGGGTCACGCCGACCGGCAGCCTCTGACACGAACGTCTCACCCTCCGAGCCGGTGCAGACGATGGTGCCACCGACTGGATCAGCATCGGCCGTGATGGTGCTGCCAGACTTGAACTTGCCCTCCAGCAGCGCCCGCGCCAGCGGGTTCTCCAACAGTCGCTGCACGGCACGCTTGAGCGGCCGCGCTCCATAGTGCGGATCGTTGCCTTCACGCCCGATGAGTGCCTTGGCCGCCGGCGTCAACACCAGCTCCAGGTCGTGGTCTGCCAGGCGCGCGGCGAGGTCGGCCACCAGCAGGTCGACGATGGCGGACAGCGCCTCCTCGTCGAGGCTGTGGAACACGATGATCTCGTCGATGCGGTTGAGGAACTCGGGCCGGAAGGTGGCCCGCAGGGCGCCTTTCTCTACACCGAGGGTGGCGATGACCTCTGCCGGGCCGGCCTTCCTCATCGGCGAGTGGCCCATGAAGATGTTCTCGGCCACGCTGAGCTCCGGATACAGGCTCAACTCCTGGTAGATCGTGGCGATGCCGTGCGCCTGGGCCTCGTGTGGGCCGCGGAACCTGACCATCTGCCCGTCCATGTGGATGGTGCCGCTGTCGGCGGGGTGCACGCCGGAGATGACCTTGATGAGGGTCGACTTGCCGGCGCCGTTCTCGCCCACCAGGGCATGAACCTGGCCGGCGTCGGCGCTGCAGTGCACATCCTCCAGCGCCTTCACGCCGGGGAACGACTTGGAGATGTTGGCCAGCTCGAGCAGCGCCGTCATGCGTCCTCGGTCTTACTCCTTGTCAGTAGCACGTCGGGGCCCGACCGGGGTTTCCGGGGCCGGCGACTGACGCTTTCCTGATGCGTAACCATAACCAATCCTGGGCCTGGCGTGCATTCGCTTGCACATCGAACGGCACGAGTATCTCCCCACCAAACTGCGGATCTGGCGCAACATGTGAGACGACAGGATGGACCGGGCAGCCTGGGTACCACTGACCGTGAAGCTGCCGTTGGCTGGAAGGAGCCGAAGAATGAATTCTCACGAACGCGTGTTGCGAGCCCTGCGCCGCGATGGCCTACCCGACCGCGTACCCCTGCAGTTCGACCTGTCGCGTCCGCTGCTGGAGGCCTTCAGCCAGAAGCTGGACATCCCCATCGGTTGGCAGCGCAACTATTACGAGGACCTCAAGTACCGCACCTCGGGCAACGAGATCCGCATCGCGATGGGCAGTGACTGCGTGCTGGTCGGCGGCGGGGTCCCCGCCGGCTTCGAGCCCGAGAAGACTGCCGACGGGTGCATCGTCAACGAGTTCGGCATGAAGATGAAGATGGGCATCGCCTGGTACGACGTGGTGGAGGGCCCGCTCGAGACCGTCAGCTCGGTGCAGGAGGTGCTGGACCTCCCCTTTCCCGACCCCACCGATGACGCACGTTTCGAGGACGCCAAGCGCTACATCGAGCAGTACACAGGTGAGTACTTCATCATCGGCGACGTCGAGCTGACCATGTTCGAGATGGCCTGGCACATGACCGGCCTGCAGAAGTTCATGACGGACATGGCCATGGGCGAGCCGTACATCGAAGCGCTCATCGACCGCACCATGGCGTTCAGCGTCGCCATCGGCAAACGGCTCGTGGAGCTCGGTGTCGACGGCATCTGGACGGGCGACGATTTCGGCGCCCAGAACGGCATGATGATCTCGCCGGACATGTGGCGGCGGGTCTTCAAACCGCGCATGGCTGAAGTCTTCCAGGAGTTCCGCGCCGTCAACCCCGACGTGACGGTCATGTATCACTGCGACGGGGCCATCGCGCCCATCCTCGACGACCTCATCGACATCGGCCTCGATGTGTTCAACCCGGTGCAACCCAACGTGCCGGGCCACGAGCCGCACGAGCTCAAGGAGAAGTTCGGCGACCGCCTCTCGTTCTGGG
>JBBSAV010000168.1:0-3942 GCA_038251965.1 Candidatus Limnocylindrales bacterium | reverse complement strand
TGTGCGATGATCGCATCGATCGGGTGCTCCTTGATCTGGGTGGGTCCGTTGTTCACAGATCGATCTTCCCAGTTCAGCGGGCGCCCGATTCCTCGTTTCAGCAGCTCATCGGACGAGGTCTATCGGTGGATTGGGGCTTAGCCAAGTTCAGTCGCCTGCACGGCCCCGATGGATGCATATGCATGCGGGGACGTGCATGGAGCGAGCGCGAGCATAAATGGCCAGTGCATGACGATACAGGCCGACCTCGCCTCGACGGTTGCGCATGTTGCTAAGGCTGCCAAGCGACGCATCTGATCAGATGCGTCCGGCAGACCCGAGAGCGCGCCCTGCCCCTATTGCAGTGGCCGGTATTGCAGTGGCCGGCTCAGGGAAGTGCGGATGCCAGCGCCTAGCTCCGTTTCCAGCGCTCAGCGGCGCTGTTGCCAGGATTTGCCCTCGACCGCGACCGACGGGGCGTAGACCATCTCCACCTGCTGCATAGCACGGATGTCAGCCGCACCCAACGCTGCCATCGACTGGCGCAGCGCACCCATCAGGTTCTCCGTGCCATCGGTGACGCGTGAGGGGCCGAAGAGGATGCGCTCCATGGGACCCACCGTGCCCACCTGGATCCTGGTGCCCCGGGGCAGCGTCGGTGAGGGCGCGGCCATACCCCAGTTGGTGCCGTGTCCGGGTGCCTCGTCCGCACGCGCCAAAGGTGAGCCCAGCATCAGCGCATCGGCACCGGCGGCGATGGCCTTGGCCATCTCACCACCCCGACGCATGCCACCATCGCCGATGACAGGCACGTACCGCCCGGTCCGTACCAGATACTCGTCGCGTGCCGCGGCCACGTCGGCGATGGCCGAGACCTGTGGCACGCCGATGCCCAGCACCTCGCGCGTCGTGCATGCCGCACCGGGACCCACACCCACGAAGATGGCGGCGATGCCCTGCTCCATCAGCGCCGCCGCGGCCTCGTACGAGGTGGTATTGCCGACCGCCACCGGGATACCCATGAGCCGCGTGAACTCACCCAGTTCCAGCGGCTCGTACCCGCTGGCGAGGTGCTGTGGCGAGGAGACCTGTGACTGCACCAGAAAGACGTCGGCACCCAGTTCGGCGCAGATCGGGCCCCAGTGGCGTGCGGCGGCTGGCGTGGCCGAGATGACCGCGGGCGAACCGGCCGCGTGCAGCTCGCTGATGCGTTGCGCCACAAGCTCCTGTGAGATCGGCGGCGCATATGCGGCCGAGAGCACCTCCTGCACCTCATCCGCGGGCGCCGTCGCGATGCGATGAAGCACGACCGCGGGCTCCTCGTAGCGCGCCTGCACACCCTCGAGGTTCATGACGGCAAGGCCGCCCAGCCCGGCCAGGACGGCGGCGGAACGCACGTCCACGACCGCATCCATCGACGCGGCAAGTACCGGGATCCGGAGTGAAAGACCGGCCAGTTCGACCGAGGTGTCGACATCATCGGGCTCGACCGTGCGCGTGCCGGGCGCCAGCGAGACGTCGTCGAAGCCGTACGCGTGGCGGAGATTCGCGACCTTGGAGGCCCGGCGGCCCGGAACGGGGGCGATCACGGGAGCGATGTCGCTGACCTGGTCCTGTGTGCTGCCGACCCTCATGGTCACGATCGATGGACTCCTCCTGCACGGCACTGGCGGTGGCGGCAGTATACCGAGGTGACGACCCACCAGAACGAGCCCGACCAGGTGACCCTGGCCGATATCCAGGCTGCGGCCGATACCTTGACCGGTGTCGCCCTGCGCACTCCCCTGCTGGCCTTCGGGCCTATCGACGATGAGATCGGTGCGCCGCGCGTCTGGCTCAAACCGGAGAACTTGCAGCCCATCGGCGCCTTCAAGATCCGTGGCGCCTACAACGCCCTCGCCTCGCTCTCACGGGAGGAGCGCGCGCGCGGTGTCGTGACCCACTCCAGCGGCAACCATGCCCAGGGCGTCGCCCGAGCCGCACGCATGCTGGGCATGCACGCGGTCATCGTCATGCCCAGCGATGCCCCCGCCATCAAGGTCGCCGGCGTCCGCGCCGATGGTGCGGAGATCGACTTCGTGGGTCCCGACAACGAGGAGCGCATCCGGCGTGCGGATGAACTGGCGGCGGAACGTGGGCTGGTGCTCATCCCCTCCTTCGACGACGCCCGCATCGTGGCCGGCCAGGACACCATCGGCCTCGAGATCGTGGAGCAGCTCGCCGAGATGGGTCGCGCCAACGAGCCACTGACGGTGCTGGTGCCCATCGGCGGTGGCGGGCTCTCAGCGGGGATCTGCGTCGCCGTCAAGGGTCTGCGCCCAGACGCCACGGTCATCGGTGTGGAGCCGGAGTTGGCCGCCGATGCCGCCGAATCCATCCGCGAGGACCGCATCGTGCGCTGGGTTCCGGAGCTCACCGGCCGCACCATCGCCGACGGGGTGCGCACGAGCGCGCTCGGCCGCATTCCTTTCGCCCAGCTGCGGCGCCTCATCGATGACGTCGTCACCGTCAGCGAGGACGACATCAAACGCGCCATGGCGCAGGCCGCGTTGCGGGCGCGCATCGTGGCCGAGCCGTCGGGTGCCGTGTCCATCGCAGCCTGGCTGCGCTACGGCGATGCGCTACCCAACGCCGACGCCGCTGACACCGTCATGGTCGTCAGCGGCGGCAACGTGGACCCAGAGGTCTATCGGGCACTGCTGGCCGAAGCCGCCGCGCTCGACTGAGGGGCCGGTCAGTCTCCGAGCGGGACCTTGAAGACCCAGGGGCCCTTGATGCGCAGGTCTAGCGCCCCGGTCTCGCCGTTGGACAGTAGCTCGTCGATGCGGAGCGTGACCGTCCCGTGTTCGGCGTCGAAACCGTCGTACGTGCTGAACGAGTACCCGCCTGATGGGTCATCGAGGCGTCCCAAGGCAAGCCTAGCCCGGTTCTTGCCATGGATCACGACACCGATGGGCGTCCAGGGGGCCTTGACGCTGTCGACACGCTCGCCGCGGAACGACACGTGCCCGCTGACGATCGTGGGCGAGACGACCAGCCCATCGAGGATGACCGTGACCCCGGAGGCCCGTTCGACCATGGATCCGTTCCAGGTCATACCGCCGGCATTGGGCAACTCGAACTCGAAGTGCCACGGGCCACCACTGGTGTCCCTGTCAGGGATGTTGGCGGCTCGAACGTCGAGCGTCAGCTTGGCCTCGTCACCCACGCCCGAGGGTGTGAACCACGCGCGTCCTCCCACCGACTGGCCATGCTGTTCGTTGCCCGTGGCAGAGGCCCCCTCGGCTATCTTGCCATCGATACGCAGCGTGGAGGCGAGCCAGACCCGCCCAGTGGCGGACAGGCCGAGGACGATCTGGCCGGCGTCCATGTAGCCGCGCTCGACCGTCACCCGTTCCCCATTCACGGTCTGCGAGAGGCCGATGGGCTCGCTGCGCTCCCAGGCCTTGTCCCACCACGACTTGGTCATGAAGCGGTCGATCAGGGCACTGCCGCCGGCCGCTGCCGTCACCGCCACGATGAGGACGGCGGCCAACACGACGACGAGCCGTGGTCCCCTGAGCCGCTGCCAGAACCGTTTGCGGGTCGGGGGCGATGCCAGCGCGTCGCGGATGCGCCAGTCGAGTCGGTCGAGCCCCGCCCGGCTGGGCACCGTCGCCAGCGCCGACATGAGCCCCTGTTCGAGGTTCGCCTGTTCGAGGTTCGCCTGTTCGGTCGTGGTCATAAGAGTGTCTCCCTGAGGGACTCGAGCCCTCGTTCGATGAGCTTCTGGACGGCGTCTGGACGCTTCCCAAGGACCACGCCGATCTCGGCAGCGGTGAGCCCGGCGGCATAGCGCAGCGCGGTGGCATCGCGTGTGGCCGAGGGCAATCGACTGACCGAGGCCCGCAGGTCGATGGCCAGGTCGGGGTCAGCTCCCTCATGCGGTGACGCCATGGTCGGGTCGATCTCGGTCAGCCGCAC
>JBBSAV010000167.1:0-3958 GCA_038251965.1 Candidatus Limnocylindrales bacterium | reverse complement strand
GCCGACCTCGTGGTCGTCAACAAGGCCGACCGACCCGGTGCTGACCGAGCCGCCATGCAACTGCGGTCCATGCTCGCGCTGGGGGAGGGCAGCGAAGCTGGACTGGCTGACTCGAGCCGTCCCCGACCCAAGCGGCCGCAGGTGTTGCTGGCGTCGGGGCTTGACGGGACCGGCGTGCCTGCACTGCTGGCCGCCCTCGATGCCCACCATGCGGCCCGCGCGAACGCTGATGGACCCCACGCTGCCCGCATCGCCCGCGCTCGTGCCCAGGTCGACGGGATCCTCGCCGACCGCACGCGTGAGGCCCTCTGGTCGGCCGAACGGCGTGCCACCACCGACGCGCTACTCGAGCGGGTCGCGGCCCACGACCTGGATCCCTACGCCGCTGCCGACGAACTGCTCGAGACGCTGTAGCGACCGCTCAGGCAGCACCCTCGGTATCGAAGAACGAAGCGGATGGCCCCGTCGAGCGGAGCCGCTCGGTGTCGAGGTGGACACCGTCGTGGTCGGCCGCCAACAACACGGCGCCGTATGCAGGCTCAAGCGACGCGGCTTCAAAGTGATAGCCCGGTAGCGCTGCCGTGATGGCATCGCGCAGGTCGGTTCCGTGGTGCTTGAAGACGCCTCCGGCCAGGACCACGATCGTGCCTTCGGTGCCGATCCCGACACGCTCTGCTGCACGGCTGACGTACCCCGCGAGCAAGACGCCCTGCTCGCTGACGATGCGTCTCGACTCGCTGTCACCGCTGTGACTTGCCTCGAGCAGCACGGGTGCCAGGCGGGCCACGCTGCGGTGCCCCAGGCCACCTGTCCTGGTGATGGCATAGACGAGCGCATCGACCGAGTCCACATCGAAGACCCTCAGTGCGGCCTCGGAGAAGCCGGGGCGAGGCCCTGACCCGTATTCGCTCCGGCTGAGCATGTCGTAGGCATGGCGACCGAGCTCCATGGCGCCGGCCCGCTCCATGCGTTCACCTGAGAACCAGGTTCGACCGTCCCGCCCGCGCGCCGCGATGGCGGCTCCGGTGCCCATCACGAGGGCAACGCCGATGCCGTCGTCGGCGCCGGCTCGGAGTGAGTTGAAGGCATCGTTCGTGACGATCGGCTGGCAGGCAAGGTCGAGCCGTTCGCGCAGCGCTCCAACGTAGAACGCCACATCCTCGGGCCAGTCCGAGCCGCACAACCCGAAGACACAGGTACCCAGGTCCCGTGAGCCCACACCGGCCACGGCGAGCGCTTCCTTGACGCTGGCCAGCACATGATCGACGGCGGTGTCCGGTGATGCTTCGTTGTGGATGTCCGAGGACCCGGCGCGCCCGGCGCCCAGCACATGGCCCGAACGATCGGCGATCAGGGCGACGGTCTTGGTGGCACCGCCGTCGACGCCCAGCAGCAGGCTCACCGAGCCAGGTCCGTCAACCCAGCAACCGCGCCGGCAGGTAGTCGCGATGGGCCGCTGCCATCTCGTCGTAGAGGGCCTCAGCCAGGCGGATCTCAGTCATCCAGGGGTGGCTCGCCAGGGCTCTGATGGCGTCACCGCGATCTCCCTTCCAGGCGGCCTCGGCGGTGAGGTACTGGTACTCGGCCAGTTGTCCGATCAAGCCGTACACATGCCGGGGGATGGCAGGCGAGGCCTCGGGATGGAAACCGTCCTTGTCCACCCGCGCGAAGTTTTCCACCACGATGTCTTCGTCGAAGCCGGGCAGAGCACCGCCGACGTTGGGTGCGTTCACCGGCAGGACCAGACCGAGGTCGTTGTAGAAGGAGTCGATGGCATCGAGCGCCAGCTCGAGCTCGAAGATGCCTCCGCGCGAACGTGCAGGGTCGAGCTCAGGGTCGGCCTGCTCCGCCTGCTCGGCGTAGTGGGTCCAGTAGTCGGGAACCTGGGCGAGGATGTCCTGTGCCCGAGTGGTCGGCTTTGCCTGCATCTCGGCGAGCATCTCACCGCGGAAGTAGTAGTAGCGCAGGTATTGGGCCGGGATCGCATCCATCGTCACCGCCAGCTCCACCAAGCGGCGATCCGCCGGCGCCACGTCGGTCCGCGGCTCCATCCGGGCCCACGCCTCGCGGATGGCCGGCATGGCGTCATCGGCGCCGTCGTACTCGGACCCGATGCTCCAGGTGGTGTGGTTCAGCCCCACCATACGGGCCTTGATCTTGCTCCGATCGAGCCCGGCAGCATCAGCCAGCTCCATGGGGAAGTCGTACGTTCCCTCGCAGAACGAGGTGAAGGGGACATCCGAGTGCCGTGTGGCCGCCTGGGCCACGATGTTCACCGGGTTGGTGTAGTTGAAGATGCGAGCCGCGGGCGCGACCTGGCTGAGCGTCTCGAGCACACCCTGCAGCACGTGGATCGATCGCAGGGCCATGAAGAAGCCGCCCGGACCCTGCGTCTCCTGGCCGATGATGCCGTTGGCCAGGGGGATGCGCTCGTCAAGCACGCGTGCCTCGAAGCCGCCCGGCCGATAGCTGCTGAGGACGGCATCGACATCGGTCAGCCCCGCGCGTTGATCGGTCGTGGCGTGGAAGCGAAGGTCCAGCCCTCGGGCCGCGGTCATGCGCTCGGCCACCTGCTGCACGATTCCCAGTCGCTGGGCATCAAGATCGATGAGAACGACTTCGGAGCCAGCGAAGCGGACTCCATGGTTGTGGATGAATGCGGCCATGGTGCCTGCCGCGCGGGTCGAGCCGCCTCCCAGGTAGGCCAAGCGGATGGATGCCAATGGTTACTCCTTCACCGCGCCGGTCAGGAACCCGCGCACGAACTGCCTCTGCAGGATGACGTAGAAGATGATGACCGGGATAGCCACCAGGACGGCGGCCGCTGCGACGACCGTCTGGTCGCTGGTCCGCTGGGCACCGGCGAAGAACGACAGCGCCAACGGGGCCGTGAAGACCCGGCCACTGGGGTTCATCACCAGCGCCAGCAGGAAGTCGTTCCAGGTGTACATGAAGACGAGCACCGACAGCGTGAGGATCGCCGGCCATGCGGTCGGCACGAGGATACTGGTGAGCGTGCGGAAGTGCCCCGCGCCGTCAACGCGAGCGGCTTCGGTGATCGATCGCGGGGTGGAGCGGAAGAAGCCACGCATCCAGAAGGTCCCCAGGGTCACCGAGACGCCGATCTGGGGCAGGATCAGTGCCGGCAGGCTGTCGAGGAGCCGCCAGCCACGGAACATCTGGTAGAGAGGGATGATGAGGGACTCGTAGGGGATGATCAGCCCGGTCATCAGGATGACGAAGATGATGGTGGCGCCGGGGAAGTGCATGCTGCCCAGGGCGTAGCCACTGAGTACCGACAACGTCACCGACACCGCCACCACCGTCAGCGCCACGATGGCGCTGTTCAGCAGGGCCTCGCCGAAACGGCCATCCACCCATGCGGTGCCGAAGTTGTCCAGGGTCGGCGACGAGGGGATCTGGAAGCCGGTGACGATCTCTGAACGAGGCGTCAGCGCCAGCATGATGATCGAGACGAGCGGATAGACGGCCACCATGGCGAAGACGATGAGCAGGAAGTGGGTGCCGACACGCTCGAGTGTGCTGCTCATCGTGCTTCGTCTCCGCCTCGCTCGCCCAGGCGGACGATGACGATGGCGACGACCAGGATGAGCCCCGTCAACAGGACGCCGATGGCAGAGCCCGTGCCCAGGCGTCGCGATTCGAACCCCAGCTCGTAGAGCAGCACTGACGGCACCGTGGTGGCGTCGCCGGGACCGCCACCGGTCGATACCCAGATGAGGTCGAAGTTGCGCAGCGCGAAGATGACCGTCAGCGTCAGCGCGACCACGATCTCATTGCGAAGTCCGGGCAGCGTGACCGCGAAGAACTCGCGAAGCGGGCCGGCTCCGTCCACGCGAGCAGCGTCGTAGAGGTCGGTGGGGATCTTCTGCACGCCGGCGATGAAGAGGACCATCGCAAGCCCCGTGTTCAACCAGGTGCCCACGAGCCCGATGGC
>JBBSAV010000166.1:0-3995 GCA_038251965.1 Candidatus Limnocylindrales bacterium | reverse complement strand
CCAGCGGCGACATCTTCGTGCGGGGTAGGAAGGTGAACATCGGCAGCACGAGGGACGCGATCGCCGAGGGCATCGAGACGATCTACCAGGACTCCGCGCTGGTCACGCAGCTGTCGATCGCACGCAACCTGTTCCTGGGTCGTGAGCCGCTCAAGGGTCCGCGGATCTTCAACCGCATGGACAAGGCGCTCATGGAGGAGGTGGCCGGCAATCTGCTGAGCGAGGTCGGCATCACCAAGAACATCCCGGCCAAGACGCCCATCAACGCACTGTCCGGCGGCGAACGTCAGGCTGTCGCCATCGCTCGCGCCATGCACTTCGACAGCGAGCTGATCATCCTCGATGAGCCCACCAACAACCTGGGTGTGGCAGAGACGCAGGGCGTGCTGCGCTTCGTGCGCAATGCGCGCGACTCCGGCCACTCCTGCATCTTCATCGCCCACAACATCCACCACGTCTTCCAAGTGGTGGATCGCATCGTGGTACTTCGTCGGGGCCAGGTGGTGGCCGATGACATCGACCCCAAGACCACGACCATCGAGGAAGTGGAGAAGGTCATCACCGGCGACCTCGACTTCATCGAGGGGGAGATGGTGTCGACGACAGATAACCTCGAGGCGGCCCCGGCCGGTTAGTCGCGCTGTCCGGCCGGCTGAACGCGGCGGGTTGGTCGCAAGCTGGCTGAACGCGGCGGGTTGGTCGCAAGCTGGCTGGTCGCGCTGCCTGGTCGCGGTTCGCGCCGCCAGGACGGTTGCGCAGCGACTTTCCGTCCTGATGCACCCGGCGACTCAAGTGGCCACGCAAGCACCGTAGCATCGGGATTTGATGCCGCCAGTGACTCGATCGGCCACGGGTGCACGCGTTCGATGCACCCGGCGACTCAAACGGCCGACGCGAAGGCGGTCTAACCCGGCTGATCGGCTCGTTGAGTCACCCGGGACATCAGGTTAACGACGACGGGGACGGGAGCGACCCACCACGCGGCGTGCCGACCAACCACGCGGCGTGCCGACCAACCACGCGGCGTGCCGACCAACTACGCGGCGTGCCGACCAACTACGCCTTGACGGCGCCGCCTTCAAGATCCGTTTCGGCGTGGCCCACGTTGCCGTTGATCGACAGGCCACCGTCGATGACGATCTCCTGCCCGGTCATGAAGCGCGACGCGTGCGAGGCCACGAAACAGACCACATCAGCCGTCTCTTCGGGCACCGAGATGCGGTGTAGGCCGATGCGCTCCACGTAGGTAGCACGCGCCTTCGGCGTCCAGGCGGTGGTGTTCAGCGGTGTGTCCGTCGGGCCGGGTGAGACCGAGTTGACGGTGATGTCGTAGACGGCGAGTTCCAGTGCCAAGACCCGCGTCAGGCCCAGGATGCCGCCCTTGGCAGTGATGTAGGCGCTGAAGCCGTTGATGGCCTGCACGTCCGACTGCGAGGTGATGTTGATGATGCGCCCGGGGCCGTCTTGCGCGGCCATCTTTCGCGCCGCGGCCCGGCAGCCGAACATGTAGCCATGCAGGTTGGCCGCCAGCAGGCCGTGCCACTCGTCGGTGGTGAGCTGCAGGAACGGTTTGACGAAGATGCGCGCGGCATTATTGACCCAGATGTCGAGGCTGCCCCAGCGCTCCACGACCTGATCGGCCATGGCATCGATGTGGGCCTCGTCGGCGGTGGAGCCTTGCAGGATGAGCGCCTCACGCCCGTGGGCCTCGATGCGCCGCTGCGTCTCGGCCGCGCCGGCCGAGTCCTTCTGGTAGTCGCCGGCCACGTTGGCCCCTTCGCGCGCGAGTGCTTCGGCGATAGCCTGGCCGATGCCACTGGACAGGCCGGTGACGACGGCGTTCTTGCCTTCGAGGCTGAAGGTGTCGCTCATCTGCCAGATCTCCTTCGTGTGTCCGGGGAGGGTCAGGCTTCTAGCCGTCCATGCGCGGGTCGAGCATCAGCTTGAGGCCGTCGGCGGTGCGCGTGCGCGCGAAGGAGGTCTCCCAGGCCGACAGGGGCGAGACGTCGCTGACCAGCGGGTCGAGCATGACGTGGCCCTCCGCGATGAGCTTCTCCACCCGATGCCACGACCGCGGTGTGCTGGCGAAGCCGGACGTGACCACCAGCTCCTTCAGGCAGACCAGGTCGATGTCCACCGCGATGGGCTTGCCGGCCAGTCCGACCTGCACGTAGTGGCCGCCCTTGCGCACCGCGCGCAGCCCGGCGTCGATGCCGCGTTCATTGCCAGACGCGTCGGCTACGACATCGAAGCCCACGCCGGGAACGGCCCCCTCGAGGTCCGCGGCCAACACCGGTGTGAGTCCCAGCGAGGCGGCGATCTCCAGGCGCTGCTGGTCAGCGGGTGTGCCGGAGATGGTGACCGCCGCGCCCTGCGCCCGAAGCACCTGTGCACTGAGGATGCCCATGGCGCCGGGGCCGACTACCAGCGCGGTATCACCGGGCGACGCGACCGATGGGTCGCACAGGCACTGCGCCACGCAGCTGAGCGGCTCATACAGGGCCCCGGCGTGCTCACCCACCGACTCGTGTACTTCGTGCAGGTTGTGCTGTGGCACCAACACGTGCGTGGCGAAGCCGCCGTTGACGTGCGATCCGATGGAGCGACGCGTGGGGCACAGGTTGCGGCGACCGGCCCGACAAGCGTGACACGAACCGCAGGTGTAGAAGTAGGTCTCGGGCGCCACGCGCTTGCCCATCCAGCCATCCGCGCCGGGGCCAACCTCGACGACACGACCGGTGACCTCGTGGCCCATGACCACGGGCGGGATGCTGGGGAACTCATCATGCTGGATGTGCAGGTCGGTCCCGCAGATCCCGGTCGCGTAGACCTCGATGACGACCTCGTCGGGACCCGCAGTGGGTCGTGGGACGGTGTCCAGCCCGACGTTCTCAGGCCCCTTGGCACGCTTGATCAGTCCGGGCATCGCGTCGGCGGTAGAAGTGGCTTCGCTCATGGCTCGATTGTAGGTCCAGGGACCCCCGCGCTGAGGACCACTAGCGACTCAAACGTGCTATACGGTTGGCCGCCTTCATCACGCGTCGCGCGGTCGCGGGAGAGGTGCGCGAGATCGATTGCAGCGTCTCGGCCAGCTCATCCTCGGGCAGTGACCCAAAGAGCCGCAACAGGTTGTCGAGGGTCTCGTCTGACACGCGCGACAGCACTGAGAAGCCACCCGCGATCTCATCCGCGTCCGCTCGCGAAAGCGTGCGCAGGGCACGGTCGAACAACGTGGCCAGGCCCTGGATCTCGGCGATCCAGTTGCGAAGCCGCCGCGCTTCCATGTCATCGGGCGAAGCAGCCACCGCCTGGTCGGCCAACTCCAGGCACACCGCCAGGCGCGGTTGCAGTGGATCGGCCTCGCGCGCTCGACGTTCCTCGGCCACGCGCTGGAACCAGCGCCAGCGATCTCCGACCACCCGCCAAGCTACGGCTGAAGGCCCCGGCCGAGGGTCGCGCCGCGTATCTTCCACACGCTCGACCAGGCGCCATTCCTCCAGCTCGGCGAGCGCCAATGATGCCGCGCGGTGGCTCAGGCCCAGGGCTTCACGGACATCGCGCTCAGTGAGCGTGCCGCCGGCTGCCAGCAGGTAGCCGTGCACGCGTGCGACCGACGGCGTCACGTTCCATGCCGGACCCATGTCACCCCAGGTGTCGGCGAAGGCGACACGCACATCCTCGGGCGTCGGGGAGTCGAGAGTGGCGGCCGGCTCCGTCGTGGTCTCTGGAGCGTTCGAGGTCTCTGGAGTCATCGTGTTCTGCGAGGTCACCATGGCACGATAGCAGGCCGCCTGCCCTTGACGACCAGGTGGCTCACGATCGACGACCAAGCTGCTCGGGCGCCGCTTGACCCTGCTCAGGTAGCATGCTCGGACCGCGCACGCCCCGCCGAATGACCCCAAGGAGACCTTCACCCCGTGCCCGATGCGACCTCCGAGATGATTCGCGCCGCCTTACGGACCGTGTCGGCCGGCCAACTACTCACGGCCGAGATG
>JBBSAV010000165.1:0-4000 GCA_038251965.1 Candidatus Limnocylindrales bacterium | reverse complement strand
GCGCCGGCTTCTTCGATGCCGGCTCCGTCGCGCGCGTGCACCCCGATGACGGGGTGCATCTTGACGGCGCCGCCTGCGCCAAGCTTGGAGCAGCCTTGGCCGATGTGGTCCGCCAGCGACTGAGCCCGAAACCGGTCTAGATGAACGGCGATAGCCCGGGTGCCCGACCCCTTGACATCCTTACTACCGTGGACGGACCGCTACACCGTCGAGACCCCCCTTGGCGAGAGCGGAGCACAAGGGGTCACGAGCATGGCCAAATACCTCGTCACATACACAGGCGGCGATCAGCCTGAGGGCATGACCGAAGAGCAGTCGGCCCGGGTCATGGAGGCCTGGAACCGGTGGTACACAGATCTCGGAGCGGCCGTCGTCGACTTCGGGAACCCCACAGGCGCGTCCAAGGTCATCGTGCCCGGCGGCATGGTCAGCGATGGCGGTCCGGGCATCACTGGCTACTCGCTCATCAGCGCTGACTCGCTCGATGATGCCGCCGACAAGTGCCGCAGCCACCCGCACCTCGACGCCAACGGCACCATCACCATCCACGAGACCATCGAGATGAGTTGATCTCTGTCAGATGCCGCTGTGGAGCCCGATGCGCTGCCCGTTGACGACCCGCGCCGGGGCGCTGAAGAGATAGCGGATGGCAGCTGAGATCTCCGCCGGCGAGGTCGCGTAGTCCTTCTTCGAGCCGCCCGCATCGGCCGACGTATCGATGGCGCGGACGCGCACGACGTTGACGGTCACGCCCGTGCCCACCACTTCCTTCGCCAGCGCCGCCAGGAGCGTCTCCATGGCCGCCTTGCCGACCGCATAGGCGCTCATGCCCGCATCGGGTGTGGCCGCCATCGGTGAGGACACCGCGACGATGCGTCCGAACCCGGCATCGATCATCCGGGGCGCCAAATCGCGAACCACGTTGAGCGTGGTCCAGAAGTGCTGGTCGATCATGGATGCGTAGGGTTCGTCCGGAGAACGTCCGATGTGCATACCGCCGGTCCAGCCGCCCACGAGGTGGGCGAGCGCATCCACACGCCCGAAGCGCTGGTAGACCGCATCGATGGCTGCGACCGTGGCGGCTGCGTCTCGGAGGTCGACGGCGAGCGTCTGCGTCTGAGCGCTGTCCAGCCCGAGGTCAGTGCACAGCGCCTTGAGCCGCCCTGCGTCAGAGCCCAACAAGGCCAGGTCGTAGCCATCGGCGGCCAACTCGGGGGCGAGCACGCGCCCGAGTCCACCGGTAGCCCCGGTGATCATGGCGACTGGTCGTTGACGCATTCCCGTACCTCCTGCCCGTCGAGCATCGCGACGGTCCACCAACGGACTGTATGACAGGGCCGGTGCCGCGTCCATGGCACCGTGCCGGCGGCGTGGATCATCCAGCGCAACAGCCGTTGTCCATAGCAAGAACTGCTTGACGACAGCGTAGCGAGTAAGACAATCGCGTTGCGATGACAGACCAACGTGGGGGCTCAGCATCCGGTCAGCGAGGAGCGCTTGCAACAGGATTGCGAACGCTTGAACTGTTGGTCTCAGCGCATACCCCGTTGGGGGTCACCGAGATCGCCGGCCAGCTCCAGCTGGATAAGGCTAACGCCCACCGCACACTGGCGGCCCTGGTTCGGCTCGGCTACGTGGAGCAGGACCCATCGACGCGCCGCTATGGCGCCACGGTGAAGGTGGTGGAGCTGGCGCGCTCGGTCCTCGATTCGCGCGATCTCACAGTGGTCGCGGCGCCGCACATGAAGGCGCTGTGGGCCTCTGCCGGAGAGAACACGCACCTGGCCGTACTGGCCGGCGACCATGTCGTCTACGTGTCAACGCTCAACGGCACCACGTTGCTCTCAGCCAACGCGGCCATCGGTCAGTCGGGCCCCCTCCATGTCACCGCCACCGGCAAATCGCTGATCGCGAACCTGGGTCGAGGCACTGCTGAGGGGCTCATCCGCAGCATCGACTACGAGGCCTTCACCCCCAACACCATCACCACACCGGAGGCGCTCGAGAAGGAGCTGGCCCAGGTCCGTGTGACCGGCTATGCCGTGGATGACCGCGAGTACCACCCCGGCGTGCGCTGCGTGGCGGCACCGGTGTTCGGTATCGGCGGGGTGGTGGCGTCGCTGGGGATCTCCGCACCCGCCGACCGTCTCGATGCCGAGCGGCTCAAGGTGGTGGCGCCCCTGGTCGTCGACACCGCCGCGCGCGTCAGTCGCGAGCTGGGCGGGTCGGTCCGTCGGGCAACGGCATGAGCCAGACGATGCGCCAATGGGCGAACACACGGATGGGCCGACACACGGCCGCAAGCGAAGTGCATCATGTAATCGTTCTCATCGTCGATCTCTCGACTGGAGCCAGCCACGATCGCCCGGCTCCGGGCAACACGATCTCAAGCGCGATCGATGGCTAGCGGAACTCCCGCGCCGGCCCCGCCGGCAGCACCAGGGAGCCACGAGAGGGAGGTGGCCACGCCGGATCACACACCCTGAGAGCACGCGACCCGACGGGGCGTTTTGGGAGAACGCCATTGGGAAGGATAGGAGGACGATTGATGACCAAGTTCGGAACCATGTGGCGCCGAGGCTTCGTGCTGGGCGCCAGCGTGGCACTGCTGGCGGCGGCGTTGCCAGCTGCGGCCCTGGCCCAGGATGAGGGCGGCGGTGAAGTCACCGTCATGACCTACTTCAGCAAGGAGCTGGGTGAGGGCACACTCAAGGAGTTGCTGGCGCAGTTCGAGCAGGAGTCGGGCACCACCGTCAACTTCGTGGACGTCGGCCATGAGGACTACAAGACCGGCATCCTCATCCAGCTGGCCGGTGGCAACCCGCCCGATGCCCACACCGTGTGGGCCGGTGCGCGCACCGCGTTCCAGGTCCAGAACGGCACGCTCGCCCCCATCGACGACATGTGGGCCGCCAATGGCCTCGACGACCAGTTCGGCGCCGGCATGATCGAGTCTGCCGTGACCTACGACGGCCACAAGTACCTGCTGCCGTTCGGTTTCCACATCGCACCGATGTGGTACAGCCCCAAGGTCTTCGCGGATGCCGGCGTCGAGATCCCGACCACCTGGGACGAGCTCAAGGGCGCCTGCACGACCTTCAGCGAAGCCGGCATCCTGCCCATCTCGCTGGGCTCGATCAACAAGTGGCCGGCCCAGTTCTGGTTCGACTACCTCATCCTTCGCACGGCCGGCGCCGAGTATCGCGCCAAGCTGATGGCGGGTGAGGCCTCCTACACCGACCCCGAGGTGGTGCGCGCGATGGAGCTCTGGGCAGAGCTCTTCGACGCCGGCTGCTTCCCGGACGGCGCCACTGCCAACAGCATCGACTGGACCGATGCCGCCGACCAGATCGCCAACGGTGAGGCCGCCATGAACCTCATGGGCACCTGGATCACCGGCTACTGGAACGGCAACGGACTCGAGCCCGGCACCGACTACGATTTCTTCGAGTTCCCCGTGGTCGACGAGGGCGTGCCCTCAGCGGTGGTGGGGCCGGTCGACGGCTTCGTCACGGCTGCCGGTGCCAAGAACCCAGAAGGTGCCATGGCCCTGCTGGCCTTCCTCTCGAAGCCTGAGGTCCAGGCGGCATGGGCGGTCGGCCAGGGCAGTATGTCCACCAATACGACCTCTGACACGTCGGGATTCAGCGACGTCATCAAGAAGGCCATGGATGTCGCGGCCGCAGCCGAGACATACAACTTCAACTACGACCTGGCCACGCCACCGGCGCCCAGCGAAGTCGGCTTGGACATGTTCCAGAAGTTCATCAACGACCACAGCAACATCGAGGGCCTGCTGGCAGATACGCAAGCCGGCGTGGCCGCCGCCTTCGAGAACCAGTAGCGAGGGACGCCGCGGGTCGTGACTGACCCTCGGCGATATCCAGCTCGATGCCGGGGTGGCGCACTGACGTCCACCCCGGCATCGAGACCATCACGGGGGCTACCATCGATCGCGGGGAGGCCATGGCGCCAGGACGCAGGCAGGTGGGGAACCGAT
>JBBSAV010000164.1:0-4055 GCA_038251965.1 Candidatus Limnocylindrales bacterium | reverse complement strand
GGCGCCGGCACGCAGTGGCGCCCTCATCACCGCGCGGCACGCACTCGAGCAGGGCCGGACCCTGCTGGTCGCCACCGGTCGGCCACTCGACCCACGCATCGCGGGGAACCTGGCGCTGTTGCGTGAATCGCCGGCACGCCCACTGATCGGGCTCGACGAGATGATCGCCGATCTGGAACTCGACCTCGACCGCACCGCCGTGGGGGAAGGGGAGGCGCCGGACCCTGCGGCCGCTCGGGCCCTCACTGCGGACGCGGCCATCACACTGCTCGATCCCACGCAACGTGCCGTCGCCTCCCATCTCGCAGGTGGCCCTCAGTCGATCGATGGCCTCTGCCGTGCCACTGGCCTGGACGTGGGTGTGGTTGCGGCCAGTCTCACCATGCTGCAGCTACGAGGTTGGGCGCGCGTCCTCGGCGCCACCCACCTGCCTGCCGGACCCCTGCTGGTGATGGACAAGGGAGGCCACCCGTGAGAGAGTCCCCGACGGCACCGACCGGAGCCTGCCGTCTCTTGCAGCGTAGGATGGAGCCATGATCAGGAACGTCATCTTGCATCTCGTGGGCGAGCTGCCCATGAAAGCCGACATCGAATCGCTACCCACCGCGGCCGACGCCGGCCTCTTGTGCACCAACCTGCGCACGCTCGAAGGGCGCAAGCCCATCTCGACCGAGTACCTCGATTCGGTCTTCCTGCTGCCCTACCACGCGATCCGCTTCATCGAGATCCCCAGGTCCTCCATCCACACCGCTGGGCTCGACCACGATCTGGCATCCGGCCCGGTCGAGCTGCCCGCGGAGGCCGGGGCCGTGCCCCACGGGACCCACGTCATCGTCACGCCGCCACCCAGGGGCACCTCTCCGGACACGATCGCGGCCGAAGACGAAGGCCTCGAGCATCTCGAACCGGATGCGGAGCTGCTCCGCCGCATCCGAGAGGCATGACCGCCCTCCTCCTGGCGGCCAGCGGTGCGTCCGCGCACCACTGCTACACTCCGCGCCGATGACGAAGAATCTGGTGATCGTCGAGTCGCCGGCCAAGGCGCGCACGATCGAACGCTATCTTGGCGACGGCTACAAGGTGCTGGCCTCGTATGGGCACGTCCGCGACCTGCCGGAGAACCCCGGCAAGGGCAAGCTGGGTGTGGATGTCGAACACGACTTCGCGCCCGAGTACGTCATCAACGAGGACCGCCGCAAGCAGCTCAACGCCATCACGCGCGCGGCTGCCTCGTCCGACATGGTCTACCTCGCCACCGACCTCGACCGCGAGGGAGAGGCCATCGCCTGGCACGTCGTGGAAGCCGTGGCGATCCCGCAGGACAAGCGGCGGCGGGTGACGTTCAGCGAGATCACCAAGAGCGCCATCACCGCGGCGTTCGCCGAGCCCCGCCAGATCGACATGGGCCTCGTCGATGCCCAGCAGACGCGCCGCATCATGGACCGCATCGTGGGCTATACCCTGAGCCCGCTCATCAGCCGCAAGGTCCGCAGTGGCCTGTCGGCGGGCCGAGTGCAATCGGTCGCGGTGCGCCTGGTGGTCGAGCGCGAACGCGAGATCGAGGCCTTCAGCGCGCGGGAGTATTGGACCCTGGAGGTGCTGCTAGAGACCCCCTCGGCAGAACGCTACAAGGCGGCCCTGGTCAAGGTCGACGGCACCCGCGTCGCGACAGGCGGCGAGATCAAGAAGAATGAGATCCCCATCACCGACGAGGCCACCGCCGGGGCGTACGTGGCAGCGCTCAAGGGCGAGTCGGCCACCGTCACCACGGTCAAGGTCCGCAGCAGCAAGCGCAACCCGGCACCGCCCTTCACCACCAGCACCATGCAACAGGAGGCCAGCCGCAAGCTCAGCTACGGCCCCAAGCGCACGATGTCGGTGGCGCAGCGACTCTACGAGGGCATCGAGATCGACGGCGAGCCCACCGGGCTCATCACGTACATGCGGACCGACTCGGTCAACCTCGCCAAGTCGGCACAGCACGAGGCGAACGAGGTCATCAGCGAGCGCTACGGCACGGAGTACGCGGTGGAGGGCGGCCGCGGCTACAAGACCAAGACCAAGGGTGCCCAGGAGGCGCACGAGGCCATCCGGCCGACCTCGTTCGTGCGCCATCCGGATTCACTCAGGGGCCGCATCAAGGACGACGAGCTGCGCCTGTACCGGCTCATCTGGCAGCGTGCGCTGGCCTCGCAGATGGCACCCAAGCAGATGGAGACGACCGCGGCCGAGCTGGCGGCGGGTCGCTTCGAGCTTCGAGCCAGTGCCACACGCACCACCTTCGACGGCTTCACCAAGGTCTACACCGAGGGACGCGACGACGGCGACGACGACGACAATGAGGCGACCCTGCCGGCGCTCGCGGAGGGCGACCGATCCGAGGTCAAGGATGTCGAGGGCGAGCAGCACTTCACCGAGCCCCCGCCGCGCTATACCGAGGCCACCCTGATCAAGGCGCTCGAGGAGAACGGCATCGGCCGGCCCTCCACGTACGCCGCCACCATCTCCACCATCCAGGACCGCGGCTACGTCTCCCTGGTCGATCGCCGCCTGCGCCCGGAGGCCGTGGCGCGCATCGTCACCGACGTGCTCGTGGAGCACTTCGGCGACTACGTCGACTACGACTTCACCGCGCGCATGGAGGCCGAGCTCGATGAGGTCGCCGCTGGCCGACGCGAATGGGTGCCGCTGCTGCACGAGTTCTATGACCCGCTCATCGCGCTCGTCGATGAGAAACGCAAGTCGTTGACGCGCAAGGAACTGACCACCGAAGAGACGGACGAGGTCTGTTCCGAAGGTCACCCCATGGTCATCCGGCTGGGCCGCAACGGGCGCTTCCTGGCCTGTTCCATGTATCCCGATCACAAGGAGACCCGAAACATCCCCGGCGAGGAACCAGACATGCCCGCGGTCGAAGGTGCAGGCGAACCCTGTCCCAAGTGTGGCCAAGGGACGCTCGTGGCCAAGCGTGGACGCTTTGGTGCCTTCGCCGGCTGCGACCGCTACCCCGACTGTGACTACATCCATCGCACCGGTCCGCCACCGCCACCGCCGTTGCCCTTCGAGGTGGAGTGTCCCAAGTGCGGCGAGGGCAAGCTGGTGGCACGCAGGGCGCGGCGCACCGGCAACGTGTTCTATGGCTGTGGCCGCTATCCCAAGTGCGACTTCACCACCAACTTCGAACCGAGCGGCGCGCTCCACGACGCCGACGCTGGACCCGTGGGGCTGAAGGACGAGAGCGGCATCTGTCTGCGCTGCGGTGCGCCCGTGGACCTGCCGGGCGATCGCGCCGACCTACCAGGCCGGTCGCTGCCGGGTGGTGCGCCCGACCTGGCGGCGCTGGCCCCCTCGCGCAAGAAGCGGGCCGCCACCAAGGTCCGCAAGTCGGCCGCCAAGCCTGCCAGCCGCAAGCGAAAGACGACCAAGAGCAGCAAGACCAGCGCCGGGCCTGACGACGCCGGCAACTGATGGCGGGTGGGCGGGGAACTAGCGTGGACGATCCTGGCGGTCACGATGGCGCTTCGGCCGCCGCAGCCTTCATGGCCTCCCTCGACGCTCGCGACGCATCACCGCATACCCGTCGCGCCTACGGCACGGCAGTAGAGCAGTACCTGACCTGGCTGGATGGCGTGTCCGGCGTCGACTGGACACGACCGCCCCGACGCACGCTGCGCGCCTACCTCGCCGAGCTGGACGGCCGCGGTTTGGCGCGCTCCACCATCAGCAGCCGCATCGCTGCGCTGCGCTCCTTCTATCGCTTCGCCCGTCGGCAAGGCTGGGTGGCCGGCGACCCCTGGTCGGCCATCGTCACACCACGACGATCGTCGCGCTTGCCCCGGGTCATGGACATCGGTGACGTGGAGCGGCTGCTCGACGCCATCCCAGGCTCCGGCGGCCACGCCGTCGGACGGGCGTGGGAAGACAGCATCCCGCAAGCCCTCGAGCTCCGAGACCGCGCCATCGTCGAATGCGCCTACGCAGCCGGTCTGCGCATCAGCGAGATCGCCGGCGCGTGCCTCGCCGACATCGACCTGCGCCGCGGCGAGATCCGCGTC
>JBBSAV010000163.1:0-4205 GCA_038251965.1 Candidatus Limnocylindrales bacterium | reverse complement strand
GCACGACCGATTCGACCACCTGACCTGGCGCCGCTGATCAGGCGGCCTTGGCCCTGGATCCGGCCGGGACTCGGCTGACCCGGCCAGGATTTGCGTGGCACTCACGTAACTGACGTGCGACCTGCGATCCTTGTCACTCCTTTGCCCCGGAGGCAAGCTGCGCCGACGACGGGCCAGCATCGGGATTACCACACACGTCACCGACCCGCTGCACTGCGGACTCGTAGGTTACGTGCGTGGTAGTCACATGCGTGGGCTGATGAAAGGGCTGGGCGGGGGCGGGGCCACCGCCGAGTCCACTATGGGAAGAGCGGGTCCTGCCAGGCGGGCCGGTCGGGCGCATCACCCTTGCGCAGCATCGTCCACCACTGCTCGTCGGTCAGGCGGTCGGAGGTCGGCCAGGGGAACTCGTAGTACGAGTAGACCCCGCCGGTCGCCACTTGGAACGCCCCTGCATCATCGGGGACGATGACGAAGATGCGGTCGATGCGGCCGGTGCCGACCTCGATGACCGAGTCGATGCCCTTCTCCAGGTCGATGCCGCGCATGATGTCGGCGATGACCGCGGCGTCGTCGTCGCGGATGGGCTGTGCCGTCTTGAGCTTGTCACCAGTGCGCCACCAGAAGCCCTCCAGTCGGCCGCCGATCTCCCGGAGCCACTCGTTGTCGGCCTTCGAGATCACTTGTCCCGCCAGTTCAGCGGTCGCGATGGCCGCCAGCCGATCGACCATCTTGATGTAGTCATTCAGCAAGCTCTTGACCTCACCGGTCAGGAGGTCCCTGCTAGCCAGGCCATCGCGCGTGAGCGACGCCATGGCCGAGAGGCGCGCGAACGGCACGGGATCGGGCTCCACCCAGTTGTACGGTGGAGGCGGTGGCTCGGTCGCGCCCAGTTCGCCCACGGCCTGCTTGGTGTACAGGATGGTGTCGTGCTTGAGCTCGGTGTAGGAGCCGAAGCCGGCTTGATGTGCCTTGGCTTCCCAGGCGTCGGACTGCATGAAGTCGGGGAAGGCGGCGCCGTGCGGCAGCCACATCGGCTCGACTGCGGCCAGCCAGGCGTCGTGGACGGTCTGGCCCCAAGCCTCATCGGGACGTGCCGCCACGGCCGTCCGCATGGCCTCCATCTGCTCGGGGTAGTTCAGGTACGCCGTCTGGCCCGCGGCATCCTGGATGGCCAGGGCGAAATCGGACCCGAAGGCGGCGGCCAGGTCCAGCGGGGAAGCCAGGACGCGTGGCTCTTCTCGCGTCCCCACGTTGGGGCGCATGAGCTGGTCGTAGATCAGCGAATCGATGACGAAGCGCGTGCCCATCAGCCGGACCGAAGGCCGCTCGGGGTCGATCTGCACCGGCCGGGTCGTCTTGAGGGAGTCCGCGATCGCGAAGAGCGACTCGTCATCGGTGGCGCTCAGCGGGTCGGACATGCCGCCCGGGGTCACCGCTTCGACGGCCGCGGCCAGCTCGAAGGGCGTGTAGTCGTCCGACACACCCACCAGGAATGCGGTCGGCTCGAAGATCTGGTGCCACAGCGCTTCCAGTTCAGGGTCGCCCACCAGCGTGCGCGACGCCAGCAGCGCCAGTCGCAGGTTGTCGGTGTCAGTGACGGTCGTGGCATCGGTCTGCACGGAGCCGGGCAGGCGGAAGGCCGCTTGACCAAGGACGGACATGGCCACGAAGTAGCGCTTGAGCGCCTCTGTACGCGTGTAGTGGCCGCGCGGAGCGTAGAGCGAATAGTCCGAGACGGTGCCCAGGATGGGTGACTCGATCGACTCGGTGTGGGCGTCGATGAGCGCCTTCTCCGCCGCTGCCCGGTCGCTGAGCTTGACGTCCGCGCCCAACTCCGCAGCCGCCACGTTGATGAGGTCCACGATGCGCGCGGCGTCATCTTCCAGGGCCGTGCCGACGAGCGCCTTGGCCTGCGCCACAGCGTTCTTGCGCATGCCCGTCAACAGCGCGTGGAGCGCGGGCGTCAGCTTCCTGGTCTCAAGGTCGCGGAGCGTCTTGTCGAAGACCTGGTGCCAAGCGTGATAGGCGGCATCGGTGGTGACGAAGACGGGTGTGCCCGCGTAGTACTGCTCGTCGTATGCCTGGTGGAAGAGGCGGAACTCATCGGGCACGATGACGAAACCCTGCTCCTTGAGCTTCGACCTCGCAGCGGGAGTCAGCAGGTCCGCGACCTGTTCGGTCATCTCCACACCCTTGAGCGACGTGGGCGTCGATGGACCGGCATAGGGGGTCGCATCGTCGAGCAGCGGAACCAGCGTGTAGTCGCCGAAGCCGGTGTCGATCTGCGGTAGCTCGTCGGTCGCCAACGCGGGGCCGGCGGTAGCCACCGCTGTCGCCAGCAAGCTGGCCGACAGCAGGCCGGAAAGCATGGTCGCCCGTTTCGTCGCCCGTTTCATGGAACGCTCCTTTCGAGGATGGCCGGCTCTGTGCGGCCATCACCATCGATGTCGACGCAGGCGGGAACGCCTGGTCCCGGTAGTGGTTCAGTGGGCAGGAAGCCGAAGACGGCCCAGCGCCAGGCGCCGGTCTCGACGATGCCGGGCCGGTTCAGCTTCCCGTAGGCGACCGCGAGCGCGCCATCGCAGGCCTCGACTGACGTCACTGGCCTGACCAGGGTGCCTGCGACCCAGATCTCCGAGAGGTCCTCGGGTCGATAGAGGCCGACGTGCGCACTGAGTCCGTATTCGTCCGCCCACATCCGGCGTGGGCGCGTGACGTTGATGAAGTTGTGCTTGAAGGGGCGGCGGAAGGAGAGGACGAGGTCGGTCTGGCCGTCCTCCGTCACGTCGCCCAGCGAGGCAGCCGTCAATCGATCGGGTAGCCGAGGTGTCGCGGCCGGTGCGATGCGCTCGCGGACCCGCCTGATGAGTCGCCGTGAGGGGGTCGAGCGCAGTCCGCTGGTCTCGTCGGTGCCCAGGGGCCGGAGCGGCGTCCACCAGTCCTCGTCGAGGAGCACAGCATCGCCGCGCGGCAGCCGCCAATCGCCGCCGGCGTTTCGGATGCGAGCCGCGAGCGGTCCGGCCGCATCCCGGATGATCTCGAACTGGACGGGGAAGCCCGCCGGAGTTCGCACTCGAGTGAACGCTGACTCGTCGGCGACGGTAGGCGAAGGGGCCAGCAGGGCAGCCGTCAACGCCAGCATGGACGCAAGCAAACCAAAGCCGCGAGATCGCGACATATCCAGTCAACGATATGCCCACATATCGCTGCCCGCAAGAGCCATATCGCGGCATGTTGCGGGCGCCCCGGAAAGAGAACCTCAGGCGATCGCGACGGGCCCCGGGACAGTCAGGCCGAGGTGCTCGATGAGCGCGTCAAGCTCAGCCAGCGTGGTCTCGTCGAGCGGCGGATAGGGCCGGCGCGGTGCGGCATGGTCCATGGCACCGCGCTTCTGGTAGATGAGCTTGCGCAGCGGCAGGTTGAGCCCGGCCTGGTTCTCGTAGCGGATGAGCGGCAGGTAGCGGTAGAACGTGTCGCGTGCCTTCTCGATGTCACCGGCGCGGAAGTCGCGGTAGATGGACACCAGGATCTCGGGGAAACCAAAGCCGGTCATCATGCCGATGGCGCCGCGTTGCAGCTCTTCGAGCATGAAGTTGCCGCCGAGGCCACCGAAGACCCCGATGTCGGGGTTGGCCGCCAGGATGGCCGTGACCTTCTGTGCCGTGGGGTCATCTTCCAGCTTCAGGTAGCGGCACGATGGCACGTCGGACACCAGCCGGGCGACGAAGTCGGGACTCATGAAGACACCCGAGCCGGCCGGGAAGTCCTGCACCACGATGGGGATATCCACCGCGGCCGCGAGTGCCTCGTAGTGCCGCCGCACGGCCGCCTCGTTGGGGCGGGCCAGGCGTGGCGGAGCCACCAACAGCCCGGCCGCACCACGCACCTGCGCCTCGCGGGCGAAGTTGATACCCGGGTCGGTCGCCGGCGCGGTGGCGCCGACGATGACGGGAACACGGCCGGCAGCCGTGGCGATGCTGATGTCGATCACGGTGGCCCGCTCGGCCTCGGTGAGCTTCCCGGCCTCACCCAGGAAGCCCAGGATGGTGAGCCCATCGATCCCTGTGCCGATGACGAACTCGATGAGTCGCGCGAGGCTGTCCTCGTCGATGGCGCCCGACTCATCGAAGGGCGTGGGAACGATGTTGTAGATGCCGTGCATGGAAGCCCCCCTTGGGTGGTCTGGCTTTGCTGGGTGGTCT
>JBBSAV010000162.1:0-4281 GCA_038251965.1 Candidatus Limnocylindrales bacterium | reverse complement strand
GTTGCGATCGTTGTTGGCGGCCAGATCGGCCAGAAACTGCAGTGCATCCGGTGAGAAGCCGGTGAACGGTGCGGACTCGGCGGGCGTCTCGGCCATGATCATCTCCTGCGGGTCGCTGGCCCACTCTGTATGGGCGTCGTCGCTGCCTATCATGGCGCCGGACGGCCGCGGCTGCGGCATGCACCGCAAACAGCCCCCGGAATTGGTATCGGTACCTGTCCGCCGAAGGGCCTATTCCCAAGGGAGGCTCGATGGCCCCACCTTTCGACCCATGGACTGCCTGCCAGGTGCCGTCTTGCCCTGCCCACGCCAGCCTGTCGGAGTGCCGCGATGACCCACGAGAGCGGACGCGAACCGGAGTGGCCGAGCGAGGATCTTGCCCGGGCTCGGCCCGAGTCGCGGGCGGCTGGGGATCTCGACTGGCCGACCGAGGATCACGCTCTCGAGCGGCACGGTGCGCTCGGATCGGACACCGCTCTGGATCCACTCCGGCCTCGGCGCGAGCAGGCGCCGCCAGAGCCGGAGCCCGAGCCTGAGCCTTCCAATGAGCCTCAGCCGAGCTCGACCGAGCCTTCGACTGAGCCTGAGACGAGCCCGCCGGAGCGCGAGCGCGAGCCTGAGTCTGGGCCCCGCCCGCCCGAGCCTTCGACTGAACCCGAGCGTGAGTCTTGGCCTGAGCCAGAGCCAGGGGATCGCCCGCCCGAGCCAGCTCCCTGGCCCGAGCCCGAGCCCGAGCCCTGGCGAGACCCAGACCCAGACCCCGAGCCCGCGGCGCCAGATCAGTTCACGCTCGCTCCGATCCCGCCTCGACTGGAGATCCCGCCGACGCCGCCCGGACCCGTGGTACCACCGCAGCAGATGCCCTTCCCGCCGTCCGGCTACGGGCAGGAGCCACCGCCACAAGCACCGTACGGCGTCCCGGTGCCGTACCCGATGCACTTGCGTCCCGGCCCCTATGCCCTGGCCGGACCGCCCGACGTCGCGTCCGACCAGACCGCGACGAAGGACCGACGTCGCACCGTGCTTCGACGCTTGTGGAGAACGGTGAAATGGGGCCTCGTCGCGGCAGCCGTGGTCGGTGTCGTCGCGCTGTTCGCGACGGGTGTCGTCAGTCTTCCCACGAACCTGTTCACGAATGAACCGGCCGTCGAGGTGAAGCTGGATGGGGTGCGTGCAGACCTGCCGAGCAGCTACGCGGACGGCTGTTACCTCGCATATGAGGAACGCAAGCCTCGAAGGGATTGTGTCTACGGCGACCCGGAGGGCACCACCAGCGCCTTCCTCATCGGCGACTCGAACGCTGCCCAATGGCTGCCGGCGCTCGATGCCTATGCTGCCGATCAGGGCTGGCGCCTGGAGGTCCACACCAAGTCGGCTTGTAGCGTGGCTGATGTGCCCTTATGGGATGCGCGTTTGCAGCGGACTTACGATGAGTGCAGCGACTGGCGAGAGTCGGTCATGAAACGAATCAGCCGGGCGGCACCGGAGGTGGTCTACGCCGGGGGCGCGCGCGATTTCGACCTGTGGAGCAACGGCCGCATCATCCGCACGGGCGAGGCCCACACGTATTGGCGACAGAAGCTGACCGACCTGCTCCAACGGCTCGACGTCGATGCGGACCGGGTGGTCCTGCTCGCAGAGACCCCGTACCTCAACTTCGACCCGGTGGATTGCCTGGCCGATGCTCGTCGAGCCAACTGCGATGCGCCCGCGAGCTTGGCCGTGGATGCTGTCTATGCCGCACTGGAGCGAGCCGCGGCTGACTCGGCCGGTGCGTCCGTCCTGTCGATCAACGCGGTGCTGTGCCCGAGTCGCAGCTGCCCGGCGGTGGTCGACGATACCGTGGTGTTCCGCGATCGCCACCAGCTCACGGCGTCGTACATGGAACGCCTCGCGGAACCCATCGGCAACCTGCTCGAAGGGCGGGCACCATTTCCCACGCCCGTCCCGTCGGCCACGCCCGTCCCGTCGGCCACGCCGCCCGTGGTGACACCTGCGCCCATCGCAAGCGCCGGTCTCGGCAGTGAGGCCGGGGACTGACCCGTCGCTGATCGACCGACCCGGCTGTCGTTGGGCCGACCCGCTTCGGACTGGCCGACGCGCGTCCGACGAGCCGATCCGGGTGCCACTGACCGACGTAGCTGCCGTCGCCCACTTGGCCCCGCACCTCACCGGCGGCGCATCTGCGACCCCAGACCCCACGCGTTCGCACCCCTCCCACGCATCCCGATTCGGCCGCATCGTGCGGTCTGGTGTAGTTGGTGCCGGTTAGGTCCCCCACTGGTCGCTCCCCCGGTGGTACCCGTGTGTGAGTGTCGCGGCCGGCACATATCGGGAGAGTCGGGCCATGCCCACATTCCGATCCAGCCCCATCCGTCGAGCGGCAACGGCAGCGCTCGCGGGGGCCATGATCCTCACCATCCTGCCTGCCGCAACCACCATCGCTGCATCCCCGGCCTCCCCAGCGATCCGGGCCGCCGAGCGGAAGGTGCTGGTGCACATGAACGAGTTCCGTGCCAACCACGGCCTGCGGCCGCTGCGCATGGCCGGAGGGCTCCGGGTCGTGGCGCGTGAGCGTTCGCGCTCGATGAAGAACGCCAACTACTTTGCCCATACCTCGCCTGCGGGCATCGACGCGGGTGATCTCCTGCGCCGTCGTTCGATCAGCCACCGCTTCTGGGGCGAGAACATCGGCTGGACCAAGTACCTCAGCCTGAACGACGGGCCCAAGTGGATGCACGACTGGTGGAAGAGCTCACCGGGGCATCGCTACAACATGCTCTACCGCGGCTACAACTACGTGGGTATCGGCATCGCCAAGGAGGGGGCCGAGCTGACGTACACGGTCGTCTTCGCCAGCCAGCGTGACCACACGCCGCCCAAGGCGGGCCTGTACAGCGCATCGACCGGGATCTCGGTGGCCAGCGCGACCGGCCCCAAGCCGGTGACGATCCGATGGTGGGGCAAGGACCGACTACTCTCCGCCCGCACCTCCGGTCTGCGTGGGTTAAACGTCCAGCATCGCACCGACAACGGTGACTGGCGAACGCTGCGCCACATGACCAGGACCCATCAGCTCACCGCCAGCCTGTCCCAGGGTACGCACTGGTTCCGGGTGCGAGCCTTTGACAACAAGGGCAACGGCGGCCAATGGAAGACACCGCTGAAGGTCGTCGTCCGCTAGATACCCCAACTGCCGATCCGAAGCCGGGCCAGCCCCTCCTGGTCCGGCTTCGCGATTCAGGCGGCCTCCGCGTCGGCCGATCGGCCCACGTCAGTGCCAGTCAGCCCAAGTCAGTCGCGGTCGGAATCCTCCAGTCGTCGGTTCACCTTCACGAAGAGGCTGCCCATCACGCGCGCCGTCGTGGGGAAGGCATGGATGGTGTCGGCCAGCTGGACCATGGGCACCTGCAGCTTGACCGCCAGCACGGCCTCGTGGATGAGCTCGGACGCTCCCGGGCCGACGATGAAGGCACCCAGCAGCGTGCGTGAGGCGCGGTCGACCACGATGGTGACGTGCCCTTCCGCCTGCGCGGTGTAGCCCTTGGCCGTCTCGGCCAGGTCGGCCGTCTCCTCGAAGGCGTCGTAGCCCTGTTCCTGCGCCTGCTCCAGCAGGAGCCCGACCGAGGCCGCCTCAGGCTGGGTGTAGATCGCACGAGGGATGGCGCGGTAGTCGGGCGTGACGTCTTCACCCTGAGCGATGCGCACGGCCATCTCACCCTGGTAGTGGGTCTCGTGCGTGTGGAGCTCGGGGCCCGCGGGATCGCCGACCACATAGATGTGCGGTGCGATCCTCAGGTGCTCGTCTGGGTGTGGCATGTGCTCGTCAGCGGTCAGGCCGATGGTCTCCAGCCCCAACCCCTCGAAGGGGATGGCCCGGCCGATGGCGACCATCACCTCGTGGCCTTCGACGAATGACCCGTCGGAAAGCGCCACGCGATGCGCCCCGTCGGTCCCGGCGCGCGGCTCCACGCGCTCGGCACGCACGCCGGTACGGACATTGACGCCGTCGCTCTCCAGCGCCTGCTGGACGTACTCGGCGTTGCGAGGGTGATCGCGGCCCAGGATGTGGGGGTTCGATTCGACCATCGTGACCGGGACGCCGTAGCGGGCATACACCTGCGCGAGCTCGGTGCCGGTGGGGCCGCCACCCATGATGATCAGGGACCGCGGCAGCTCTCGCGCAACGGTGCCCTCGCGATTGTCCCAGAAGTCGATCTGGTCGAGGCCCGGGATGTCGGGGATGCGTGCGCGCGATCCCACCGCGATGATGATGTCGCG
>JBBSAV010000161.1:0-4304 GCA_038251965.1 Candidatus Limnocylindrales bacterium | reverse complement strand
GCGGCGCCTGCGGCGCGGGGGGCGCCGGCCCCGGCAGGCGACCCGCGCGCGTGTCGCCTACCGCGCAGGGTCGGCCGGTCGCCTAAAGTGCCTTGACCGCTGCCAACAGCTGTTCGAGGCCGGCCTTCGCGTCGGCGAAGAGCATGCCCGTCTTGGGGTTGCTGTACAGGGTGTTGTCGATACCCGCGTAGCCGCGGCCCATCGAGCGCTTGATGACGATGATCGACTTGGCCTCGTCCACATCGAGGATAGGCATACCGTAGATGGGTGAGGATGTGTCGGTCCGAGCGGCCGGGTTGGTGACGTCGTTGGCACCGATGACCAGCGCCACGTCGCAACGGGGGAACTCGGGGTTGATGTCATCCATCTCCTTCAGCTGCGGGTAGGGCACGTTGGCCTCCGCCAGCAGCACGTTCATGTGGCCCGGCATGCGGCCGGCCACCGGATGGATGGCGTAGCTCACGTTTACCCCGCGATCCTCGAGCAGGTCGCCCAGCTCACGACAGGCGTGCTGTGCCTGTGCCACCGCGAGGCCATAGCCGGGCACGATGATGACGTTCTGGGCGTAGGCCAACTGGATGGCAGCATCGTCGACGCCGATCTCGCGGACCGTGCCGCCGCCGGCAGCCGGATCGGCCTGGGTGCCCTCAGCACCACCGAATCCGCCGATCATGATGTTCAGCAGCGAACGGTTCATGGCGTCCGCCATGAGCTTGGTGAGGATGCCACCAGCCGCACCAACCAAGGCACCGGCGATGATGAGCAGCGGCGAGTCAAGCACGAAGCCGGACATGGCCGCGGCCGTACCGGTGAACGAGTTGAGCAAGCTGATGACGACCGGCATATCCGCGCCACCGATGGGCAGCACCATGGTCACGCCGAAGGTCAGCGCCGAAGCCAGCAGCACCAGCAGCATGACCGTCTTGATCTCACTGCCCAGGTCCAGGACCGGAGCGTCACCGGCACTGAGCACCAGCAGGATGGTGGTCAGCAGTGCCACCACGCCGAGCGCCGCGGTGGTGTAGGTCCCGCCCGGGACCGCGATGGGCTTGCCCGGCAGCAGCCCCTGCAACTTACCCGAGGCGATGAGCGAACCACTGAACGTGACCGAGCCGATGACCACGCCAAGGATGACGAAGACGACCGTGGAGACCTCTTCACTGGGACCGCCCACGATGTTGAGGTAGTCGAAGATCGCGACCAGGGCGGCTGCGCCACCACCGACCGCGTTGAAGAGCGAGACCAGCTGCGGCATCGCCGTCATGGCCACGCGCAGCGCCAGCATCAGGCCCACCGCGCCGCCGAGGATGAAGCCGACCACGATGATGACCAAGGCTGGCATGGTGAGGCCGCCGACGACGCACTCAGCGCCTTCTTGGCATTCGCGCAGCAGCAGGTAGACGAACGTGGCGATCACCGCCACGGTCATGCCGCCGGCCGAGATGAGGTTGCCGTTGCGCCCCGTGGCGGGGCTGTTCATGAAGTGCAGGCCGATGACGAAACTGCCGGCCGCGAGCGCCCCGATGAGGATGAAGAGAGTGCTGAGTGTCGCCTGGTCCACCCTTAGGCCTCCTTGCCGTCAGCCTTGGGGGCGGTGGGCTTCCTTCTGAACATCTGCAACATGCGGTCGGTGACGACGTAGCCGCCGACCACGTTCACGGCGCCGAAGAAGACGGCGATGGCGGCCAGGATGTAGCCCAGCGGATCGTTCGCTTCGGCGGCGATGATCATGCCGCCGACGAGCACGATGCCGTGGATGGAGTTGGCACCCGACATGAGCGGCGTGTGCAGCGTCGCAGGGACCTTGCTGATGACCTCGAAGCCGACCAGGACCGCGAGGATGAAGATGACCAGTGAGCCAAGAAGGCTGATCTCACCACTCATGCGGCACCACCTTCCGACAGCAGCTTGGCCGTGGCGTCATGCACGACCTTGCCGTCGTAGCTGATGACGGTACCCGCGGTGATCTCATCGTCGAAGTCGAACGTCATCTCCCCTTCCTTGATGAAGTGCGTCAGCAATGCGGTGATGTTGCGAGCGTAGAAGCTGCTGGCACCAGCGGGCATCGTCGCCGGCAGGTTGGTGGGCGCGATGATGGTCACGCCGTTGTCGGTCACGACCGTGTCGTCTGGCTGCGAGAGCTCCACGTTGCCGCCGAGGGCGCTGGCCGCCATGTCCACGATGACCGAGCCGGCCTTCATATTGCGCACGGCGTCGGCGGTGACGAGCAGCGGCGGACGTCGCCCGGGCACCTGCGCCGTGGTGATGACCACATCCATCGAGCTGATGTGGCCGTTGAGCTCGGCCTGCTGGGCCTTCTTCTCCTCATCGGTCAGCTCGCGGGCGTAACCGCCGGAGCCGGTGGCATCGACGACCGACTCGAGCTGGAGGAACCGGGCGCCCAGCGACTCGGCCTGCTCCTTGGTCTCCGAGCGCACGTCATAGGCCTTGACCACGGCACCCAGGCGCTTGGCCGTGGCGATGGCTTGCAGACCGGCCACACCGACGCCGAGGATGAGCACGTTGGCCGGCTTGGCGGTCCCGGCAGCGGTGGTCAGCAAGGGGAAGTAGCGGCCATAAGCCTCGGCCGCGACGATGACGGCCTTGTAGCCGCCCACGTTCGCCTGGCTCGACAGCGCGTCCATAGTCTGTGCCCGAGAGAGCGTGCGGGGCAGCGTGTCCAGGCTCACCGACGTGACGCCGGCCTTGGCCAGCGACTGCGCGTTCTGCGGATCGATGAGCGGCTGCAAGAGTCCGATGACGACCTGGCCGGTGTGGAGCTTGCCGATCTCCTCAGGCGTCGGCTTCTGCACACGCAGCACCACGTCCGCCTCACCGTAGAGGGCGTCTTTCGCGACCACCTTGGCCCCGGCGGCGGTGTAGTCCGCGTCGGGGATGGAGGCACCATCTCCGGCGCCAGCCTCTACCAGGATCTCGTGCCCGGCAGCAGTCAGCTTGCCGATGGCATCAGGTACCAGGGCGACGCGCCGCTCGTAAGGCGCAGTCTCCTTGACGGTGGCAATCCTCATCCAGGAACCCCGATTGTCAGAACGTGATTGGCGTGGCGCGCGACGGAAGGAAGTCCGGGCACCAGTAGCGCAAGTGTAATCGGATTCTCGCACCGACGACCAGCGAGCCGCCGAGGCGCGGAAGCATCCGCTTCGCTGTGTCAGCTCGGCCGCGACGAAGGCAGCCGACGTGCATGGCCCAGCCGATGGGCATGGCCCGACGTCCAACGGACTGGCCCGAGCCGCGATCGGCCCCGTCCTGCCGCATTTGACCACCACGCACATAACTGACGCCCAGCCGGCGCCACCTGTCAGGGACATGCGCGGGAGTCCGCATCTCGGCCGGGTGGGGCCGTGGTTTGCGTGCGGGGCAAGAGACCGACAGGTAACGCCGGTTCGGCGTCAGTTACGTGAGTGCCAGGCAAACGGAGACGGTGGCGTGTTGCCAACGGTGGCGTGGTTTGCGTGCGGGGCAACAGAACGACACGGGACGCCGGTCGGCCGTCGGTTACGTGCGTGTCACGCGACTGCGGGGGTGCCGACGGCGTGGTGCCGACGGCGTGGCGATCGCAGACGACGATCTACCGACGCGACCCTGTGTCAGCCGGCGGCGGTGTTCGCGCCACGTGCTGCCAACGCCTGCAGGAACAGCGACACGGGCCGGTAGATAGCGTGGGCGAACTTGGTGAAGGGCACCAGCAGCACCAGCTCCATGGCGATGGCGACATGCACCAGGAACAACGCATATCCCCAGGCGGGCGCGCTCGGCAGATACAGCGCCAGCTCGATGACGAAGCCGGTCAGGCCCGCGATCCACAGCAGCCACAGGAACATCCAGTCAGAGGTGAAGGAGTGCTGCACGGTGCGACCTTCCTTGCGCCAGCGGCGGATGATCAGACCCGTGGCGCCATACATCATGGCCAGGCCGGCCACGGTGCCCAGGAGGCGCACCGGGTACCACAGCGGCACCGGGGTGCCGGTCTCGCGGACACCGATGACCTCCAGCCCGAAGTCGAGCGTCGTCGCGGCCAGCAACCCCAGGAAGCCGAGCATCGTGGCGGCGTGCATGACCCAGGGTCGGCGATACCACACCAGCTGCGCCTCGTCGTTCTCGCAGTCTTCGCGATAGCGCTTCTGGCCCAGCGATTCGATCGCCAGCGACGACCACAGGGCGCCACCGATGGCCTTCAGGCCGTCGCGGTTCATGAGGCCCTTCCAGTCGATGCCGCTGGCGGGGGCGACCTTGCCGATCATCGTCAGCACGCCCGCGAGACCGGCCACGAAGACCAGGATCAT
>JBBSAV010000160.1:0-4343 GCA_038251965.1 Candidatus Limnocylindrales bacterium | reverse complement strand
CTTGGCACCGGCGGCGAGGTCGATCATGCCCAGCGGTTCGGCCACCTCCCAGTGCGGCTTGCGCACCCACGCCTCGGCGTCACCGTCCTGCTCCACCGCGTGTGCGGCCGGATTTCCCCAGCTTCGGACGATCTGGCTGGCTTCCTCGCCACCGACCGGCACGCCCGGGTCGGGCGGGTTGGGGATGCGCAGCAGTATGTCCTCAAGCCGACCCGTCACCTCGGCCAGCTGGGCATCCAGCCCGCCCAGCTCGGCACCGATCCAGTTGGACTGCCCCTTCAGCTGCGAGACCTTGGGTCCGTTGGGCTGCTCGCCGCTCTTGATGGCGATGCCGATGGACTCGGAGATCTGCTTCTTCTGTGCGCGCAGCGAATCGGCCTTGCCCAGCAGCTCGCGCCGTTGGACGTCGACCAGCAGCGCCCGGTCCACCAGGGCCGGATCCTCACCCTTGGCGATACAGCCGGCGCGGATGATGTCGGTCTCTTCACGGAGCCGAGTCGAGCCCACGCTCATGCGTCTTGCTCCCCCGGTTCGGATGGCGTGACCGAAGCTCCAGCCTCGCCAGCCTCCTCGGCCTCCTTGGCCCCCCAGCCTCCTCAGGCTCCGCCGACGCCGCAGCGGCCGCCACAGACGCGGCAGCAGCCGCGGCTGCGCTGACACGCTCGACCACGAAGGGCTCCTCAAGGCTGTCCAGCAGCCAGCCTGCGCGCGGACCATTGGCGCGTCCCAGGAATGCCGCATAGACCGCCGAGAACGCATCGCGCGATGACACACCACGCGCTTGGCTGCTGCGGTAGATGAGGTCTTGCCAGGCATCGCCACCGACCGGATGCTCGGACGCCGCGCCGGTACCGAGGCCAGCCAGGAAGAGGCCTTGCACTTCGGTCAGACCCTTGACCTCTTCCGGCAGATCTTCGCGCACGCTCACCTGGTAACGATCTGGGGCCCAGCCGTCGAGCCACGTGCGCGCCACCGTGATGCGCTCGGCGAGGATGGCCTTCTCGGCGTCGTCGAGCGGGGCGCCCTTCTCAGCCGCGACGCGCGCCTCCAGATCCACGCCGGGCACCTGGACCAACATAGTCAGATGCCGGAAGGCCGGCCGGAAGCGCTGCGCCTCAGCCGCAGGGTCGGCGTCGGGATCGACCAGGCTGAGTCGGAAGATGCGCTCGTGGTCGGCCGGCAGCTCGCCGCGGTAGGGCAGTCCGGCGGTGGCGGCGGCCAGGCGGTCGAACTCATCGAAGAGCCCTGGGATGGCGTCACCACCGGGATCGAAGTCGAGCGCCTTCTTGGGCTTGTGGCGCAGGAAGAGGAAGCGGATGAGCTCCGGCGGCAGCAGATTGGCCATCTCGTGCGCGGCGGCACCGGACCCCGCAGACGTGCTCATCTTGCGGCCACCCACATTGAGGAACTCGTAGTGCACGTTGAGCGGCGGCTCGCGATCGAAGACCTCAAGGCTCACCGCGTTGCTGCGGTCGCGGCTGCCGCCCTTGGTGCCCAGGTCCTTGCCGCAGCCCTCGATGGTGATGCCGAAGTGGCTCCACTTGGCGGCCCAGTCCACGTTGAAGGGCAGCTTGGCCTTTCCACCGAACGGGGCCACGCGTCCACTGTGGCCGCAACCGCGGGCCCAGGCCACGTAGCCAGGCTTGCACTCATAGGCCACGGTCTGACCGTTCCAATCGGTGGCCAAGGTGGTACCGATGCGGCCGCAGCTCTCGCAGATGACCGACACCGGCAGCCAGCCGGGAGCGCGCTCCACGTTGCTGACGCGCAGGTAGATGTCGCGGATGACCGCAGCGCCATCGAGCGCGGTGCGGATGAAGCGGTCCATGGAGCCGTCCCCATAGAGCTGGCTCATCCAGTAGATCTCAGGGCTCACGCCCAGGCCCGCGAACGTGCCCATGAAGAGCTCGCCCACGAAGTAGCGCGCATAGCTCTCAGCGTCGCTGCCCTCGGGGGCCGGCACGTGGGAAAGCGGAACGCCCATGGAGCGCTCGATCGCGTCCGGTGTCAGCAGCGCCTGCGAATCCATGGGGTCAAGGTCATCGACTCCGTAGAGGAAGCGACTGGGCACGCCGTCCTGGAGGAGGGCGCGATGGATGACGTCGTGCAGGACGACACCCCGCAGCGAGCCGATGTGCACGGTTCCCGACGGCGTCTTGGAATCGTTGACGACCTGCGGTCCGTCGAATCGTGCGGCCAGCTCGTCAGCCCAGAACATGTGCGGTCCCCTCTCCTATGCCAAGCGGGCCGGCTGTGCCAAGCGGGCCGGCTGTCAAACGGGCCAGGACGCCCCTAGCGGATGTTGACGATGGTGTAGGTAGAGTCTCCGTTCGGGACGGTGACGGTGATGGCCTCACCCTTCTTCTTGCCCAGGAGCGCGCGACCGACGGGCGACTCGTTGGAGATGCGACCCTGGTCGGGCGCGGCCTCGGCAGCCCCCACGATGGTGTACTTCTCCTTGCCCTGGTCGCCCTCGATGGTCACCGTGGAGCCGATCTGCACGTACGTGCGCGAATGCTTCTCGTCGATGATGACCGCGTTCTTGATGATGGCGGTCAACGACTGGAGGCGACCCTCGACGAACGCCTGCTCGTTCTTGGCATCCTCGTACTCGGCGTTCTCCGTGACATCGCCGTACTCCTTGGCGTCGTGGATGCGCTGCGCGACCTCCGGTCGCTTGACGCTCGTGAGTTCGGCCAGCTCCGCCTTGAGCTTCTCGAGTCCCTCGGCCGAGAGGTATTCAGGCTTGTTCGCGTTCACCATGGGTCCTCGTGATGCGTCCACCGTCGGGGTCGCGTGGGGCACAGGTCATAGCAGCTTGTCGAGGTAGGGTCCCGACGGTCAGCCACTTTCACACCGGCAGAACAGGCGGATCGGCGCCGTTCAGACCCCATATTCTACACCGTCAGGGCGCCGGTCGGACCCATGAGATCCGGTCAGGCCAGACGACCCGCGTATCGGCAAGGTGATCCGGTCAGGCGAGTCGACCCAAGAGATCCTTGACCACGCTCCCGTCCTTGATGACCACCTCGACGTTTTCCGGTTCGGCCAGGAGGCTGATGTCATCGAGCGGCTGGCCCTTGACCAGCACCAGATCGGCGCGCTTGCCGGCTTCCACGGTACCGATCTCACCGTCGAGGCCGAAGAGCTCGGCGTTGATGCGGGTGGCGCTGATGATGGCCTCGTGGGCACCGAGCACGCGGGCCTTGTACATCAGCTCCTCGCCACGGCGACCCTGCCAGGGGCCCACCACGTCCGAGCCGGAACCCAGCTTGACGCCGGCGTCCCGAGCGATCTCCAGACTGCGGTATGCCTGCTCGGCGACTTCCTTGAGGACCGCCACCTTCTCGGCTGGCAATCCCATACGGTCGGGATAGGCCAGGAACGACTCCATCGTCTGGAGCGTGGGCACCATGAAGGCGCCCTCGGCCGCCATGCGCGCGGCCGTCTCGGGTTCCAGCAGCGATCCGTGCTCGATGGAACGAACACCCGCATCGAGCGCCATCTCCACCGATGGGGTGGTGTGGCAGTGCGCCATGACATAGGTGCCCCAGCCGCGCGCCACCTCGACCGCGGCGGCGATCTCCGCCACCGAAAGTTGCAGTGAATCGAAGGGGTCGGTGGGGCTGATGATGCCACCCGAGGCCATCAGCTTGATCTGCGTCGCACCGCGGCGGAGTTGCTCACGCGCCGCCTTGCGGACTTCATCGGCACCATCAGCCACGACCATGCCCGCCACCAAGCCGGGGATCGTCTCGCCGGCGTGCATCGCCTCATGCCGCTGGCGATCGTCGGCATGTCCGCCGGTCTGCGAGATGGGCGAGGCAGAGGGCAGGATGCGCGGACCGCTCAGCGCACCCGACGCCACCGCGTGGGCCCAGGTCGGCTCCAGACCACCGGCATCACGCACGGCGGTGAAGCCCTCCTGCAGTGCAGCCTCGATGAACCGCGAGACAGCCAGCACGTGCATGATCAGGGCGTCGCTGCCGTGATCACCCTTCTGGCCGATGAGCCCGAAATGCACGTGCGCGTCGGTCAGGCCGGGCAAGAGCGTGCAGCCTGCCCCGTCGATGGTGGCCACGTCGGCCGCCGCACGAAGGGAGCCGATGGCCTTGATGCGGCCGTCCTCGATGAGGAGGTCACGGCGGCCATCGGGCTCGGCACCGGTCGCATCGATGATGGCAACGTCACGGATGACGATGCGCTGGAACTGTCGATCGTGCATCAGTCTGTGTGGAATACCTCTTCGATGTCATGCCACCACTCACCCTCGGCACGGGACTCCAGCGGCTGCTGCAGGGGCATCATCTGATCCCACCAGCGCTGGGTCTCGAGGTCTGCCG
>JBBSAV010000159.1:0-4455 GCA_038251965.1 Candidatus Limnocylindrales bacterium | reverse complement strand
CGTCCTTGGCGGCGGGCCAAACATCGTGCGAGGAACACAGGCACGAATGGACAGCGGCAAGGCGTTTCGGCTCATGGTCATCAACGCTGGTCTCCTCATGAGCGTCCTGCCCCTCCCGGGCCAGGTGCGGCTGCTGGTCTCGGTCCTCGTACTGGGCGCGTTCACCGCGTTCCTGCCGCTGTTGTTCTGGGCGGTGCTGTATGCCGTGCGAACGAAACGCGTCTCGGGCAAGAGTCCCCTCGACCGAACGCCCAAGCAGCCACTCTGAGCCTGGCCGGCGTGCGCTGCCTTACCGTGTGTCACATGGGCACGAGCGCGGCAGAGCACTGGGACACCATCTACGGGACGAAGGCCACTGACGAGGTGAGCTGGTTCCAGCGACAGCCCACGACATCCCTGCGGCTGCTCACCTCGGTGGCGCCATCTTCAAACAGCCTCATTGATATCGGCGCCGGAGCATCGACGCTTGCTGACTCGCTGCTCCTGGCCGGGTGGTCGGACCTCACGGTGCTCGATGTGTCCGCTGCTGCCCTGGCCCTGGTGCGCGACAGGGTTGCGGTCATGGTCCGCGACCACGCCAGCGACGAGTTCGGCCAGAGACGGCGGTCGGCGTCATTCGTCGTGGCGGACGTGCTGTCCTGGAAACCTGAGCGCACCTACGCTGCCTGGCACGATCGGGCAGTGTTCCACTTCCTGGTCCGACCCGAGCAGCGCGAGCAGTACGTCGCCACGGCCTCGCGTGCTGTCCTCCCCGGGGGGATCCTGGTGCTCGGCACCTTCGCCGCAGACGGCCCGACCCAGTGCTCGGGGCTGGCTACGTCCCGCTACAACGCCGACGCCTTGACCGCAGTCTTCGCGTCGGGCTTCACCTTGGAGCACTCCGAGCGCGAGGAGCACGTGACTCCGGGCGGCGCCGTCCAACCCTTCACCTGGGTTGTCCTCCGCCGCATCTAGCGACAATGGAGAGGCAGGGACGCGAAGGTCGAGGGCGGATTGTCGGTCGGTCGGTCGACCACTAGAGGCTTTGGTCCCTAGCGGGCTGCCCTGTTGAAGGGGCAACGTAGTGGCTGAATCTGAGGAGGATCACGTGAGTCGTCTGAAACGCTCCAGTCATGGCTCCAGTCATGACTAACACGTCAGGCTCCGTCTCACCGGGCACCACGATGCTGGACGCGGTCCATCTCACCAGACGCTTCGGCGACCGCGTTGCCGTCGACGATGTGACCTTCCATGTGGCGCACGGAGAGACCTACGGCCTGCTCGGTCCCAACGGCGCCGGCAAAACCACCACCATCCGCCTGGTCTGCGGCCTGCTGTCCGCGCATGGCGGCGAAGTCACGGTTGCCGGCATGCCGGTCAGCACGACGGCGCCGAAGTCGAAAGCCCAGATCGGGTACGTGCCACAGGACGTGTCCCTGTACCCGGACCTGACCGCCCGGGAGAACCTGACCTTCTTCGGGCGGCTCTATCGAATGAGCGGAACGGGACTGCGCCACCGGGTCGACGAGGTCCTGGAGCTGATCGACCTTTCGGATCGAGGCAACGATCGGGTCGAGTCCTACAGCGGGGGTATGAAGCGGCGGCTCAACATCGGCGCCAGCCTGCTCCACCGGCCCAACCTCCTCGTCCTGGACGAGCCGACCGTCGGCGTCGACCCCCAGAGCCGGCACGCCATCCTGGAGAGCATCCGCGCGCTCGGGTCTTCCGGCCTCGCAGTGGTCTACACCACGCACTACATGGAGGAGGCCGAGAAGCTCTGCGACCGCATCGGCATCATCGACCACGGTCACCTGATAGCCGAGGGAACCAGCCGTGAGCTCGTTGCGCAGGTAGGCCAGAAAGACCGAATCACCATGTCTGCCAACGGTTCTCTGACCGCATTTGCTGAGGCTTGCCGCTCGATGGAAGGCATCGAACGCGTCGACGTGACGGACTCATCGGTCCAGCTCCTCGCCGAGGACGGACGGCTCCGGCTGCCGCAGGTGCTCGAGGCCGCGAGCCGGACCGGCACCTCGGTGCGGTCGGTCGAGGTCGACGAGCCTGACCTGGAGGCGGTCTTCCTCCACCTCACCGGCACGGCCCTGCGGGAGTGAGCGATGAGTGCCGTGCTTGCCATCGCCCTCAAGGACCTGCGCCAGCGACTCCGTGACCGGTCGGCCATCGTGCTGGGTTTCGTGGCTCCCCTGGCCGTCGCCTGGCTGATCAGCATGGCCTTCGGGTCGGTCGCCACATTCCACGCCAGCGTGGCAGTCGTCGACCTCGACAAGGGCCCGGTCGCCGCCGGGTTCACCTCATTCGTGAAGAGCCCGGACCTCGCCGGGCTGCTCACGGTGAAGTCGGCGGCCACCGAAGCGGACGCACGGGCGATGGTCAACAAGGGCGACCTCGGCGCAGCGTTTGTCATTCCTCGGGGGTTCTCCGCTGCCGTCACAGCCGGGAACGGCCGTCCCATCACCATCCTGGCCAGTGTCGACTCGTCGATCGCCGGGCAGGTAGCCCGCTCCTTGGCCGAGTCGTACACAGCACAGATCGAGGCCGTCCAGCTGTCCGTCAAGACCGCAGTGGTCTCCGGGGCTCCCCCCGCCTCGATCGAGAAGCTGGCGGCCGAGGCAGCAACCTTGCAGATTCCCGAGCGGGCGGTGTCGCAGGCCTCCGGCGCGAAGACGTTGACCGCCATCAACTACTACGCGCCGGCAATGGGCATCTTCTTCAGCTTCTTTGCCATCGGTTTCGGCGCGCGAGGCTTCTTCCTCGAGCGCATCGGGGGGACGCTGGATCGACTCGCTGCTGCCCCGATCGGGCCGGGCACGATCCTGCTGGGCAAGTCTCTGGCCACCTTCGTCTACGGGATGGCAAGTCTCGGCACCGTCGCGCTCGTCACGACGCTGGTCTTCGGGGCGTACTGGGGGCCACCACTGGCCGTGACGGCGCTGATCGTGGCCCTCGCCCTGACCCTCGTCAGCCTGACGGCGCTGGTGATCACGGCGGCGCGGACGGAGCGGCAGTCGGAGGGCTTCGCGTCGATTCTGACGTTCGGCTTGGTCTTGCTCGGCGGCAACTTCATCTTCGTCGGCGGTGCGCCCGAGATGGTGCGCACCCTCGCGTTGTTCACCCCCAATGGGTGGGCCCTGCGGGCACTGACCGACTTCTCCGGCGGCGCCGACTGGACCGCAGCGGTGACGCCCCTGATGGCGGTCCTTTCCTTCGCGTTCGCCACTGGGCTCGTGGCCTTCGGGCTGCGACGACGGCTGGTGAACCAATGACCGCCCTGGCCCTCGCAGCGGCCGAGCTCAAGCGGGTGACACGAGACCGGACATTCATGTTCTTCGTCGTTCTGCTGCCGATCCTGGTCATCCTGCTGGTCGGAGTGACAACCTCCAGTAGCGCGAACATCCGCATCGGGCTGGTGCCAGGCCGGGCCACCCCGCTGGCAACGCAGCTCGTCGCCGACCTTGAAGCGGACTCCGCGGTCACGACCAAACGGTTCTCCACCCGGGCGGAGGGCGTTGATGCGCTACGCCGAGGCGAGCTCCAGGCGTTGGTGGTGGTCCCCACGACTCTTGACGCCGACCTGCAGTCCGGTGGCGTCACACAGATTCCGGTACTCGTGTCGGGAGCGATCGAGAACAGCCAGGCAGCGGTGACCGGCATCAGCTCAGTCGTCGCCCGTCACGGCGCGACGGTCCAGGCCGCAACGTTTGCGACCACCCACACAAGCCGCAGCTTTGCGGAGAACCTTGCAGCGGCCCGGTTGCTGCAAAGTGGCACACCGGCCATGGCGGTCCGCACTGAGGTCGTCAACAGCAAGAGCGAGATCTTGCCCGCGGGCTACAGCTACAGCGCGCCGACGATGCTGGTCCTGTTCGTGTTCCTCAACGCGCTGGCCGGGGGCGCTGCGATCATCCAGACCCGCAGGTGGGGGATCTTCTCGCGTGCCCTCGCGGCACCACTTCGACCACGTGACCTGGTCCTGGGCGAGGGCATCTCCACCCTCGCGCTGGCGCTCATGCAGTCCGTGCTCATCGTCATCGTCGGGACGGTGATGTTCGACGTGAGCTGGGGCGACCCGCTGGCCGCTGCCGCGCTGGTGGGGATGTGGGCTCTGGTCGGGACCGGCGCGGGCATGGTCAGCGGCGCCATCTTCCGCACACCCGAGCAGGCAAGCGCGATCGGCCCGGCGGTGGGGATCGCCTTTGGGATGCTCGGTGGGTGCATGTGGCCGCTCGAGATCATCCCCGAGTCCGTGCGCCTGGCCGGACACGTCACTCCACACGCGTGGGCGGTGGATGCCTGGGTGACGCTGTTGTCGCGTGGGGGTGGCCTGGCCGACATCGCCGGCTACCTCGGCATCCTCGCCGCGTATGCCGTGGCTTTGCTCGTGATCGCGTCGCTCCGTCTTCGCCGATCGCTGGTCACACCCTGAGGTCACGCACTGAAGCGGTCGCATGTGCAGAT
>JBBSAV010000158.1:0-4462 GCA_038251965.1 Candidatus Limnocylindrales bacterium | reverse complement strand
CGTCTCGCCGGCCGACTTGCCCAGAGTCACGCCGCCAGGCGGAGGAAGCGCGGTGCGGTCGGACACCAGAAGGTGGTACTGGGGGCGGTCGGCGTCCTGATGGTGTGCCAGCATAGGGGCGTCGGACGCGACACGAGAGGGAGTCGCGGTATCGGCCAAGGGGATCGACGATGATGACTGCACGGCGGATGGCACAAGCACTCACGGTCGCACTGGTGACTGCCCTGTTGCTCTCGGCCCTGTCCGTGGCCGCGGTGACGGCCGCCTCACCCACCCGCTGCAAGGTCTGGAACACGGACAAGCAGATCGGCCGGAACACACTCCAGCGCGCGGTCTGGGCTGCCTCCCCTGGCGATCACCTCGTGGTGAGGGGAACGTGCGTCGGCATCACGTTCATCCGCAAAGATATCCACATCTCGGGCATTCGCATCATGGCTGCGGCCGGTGATGCACGGGTGCGCGATTCGGGACCGGCGACGCTCAGGAGCGGCAGCAAGCGCCCGACGCTGGTCGTCGATCCCGCGGTTACCGATCTCAGCATCGAGCGGGGATTGACACTACGCGGTGGGTTCATCATCGGCAACATCCGGGAGTGGCGATCGGCGGTATCCGGCGCGGCCCCGGCGTCGTCCATGGTGGAGTGTCGGATCCCCGGCAGGGACGGCGGCGGCAACCTCCAAGAGGCTGTCTCGGCGGCGTCGCCCGGTCAGCGACTCGGGTTCATCGGTACCTGTGTCGGCCAGACCCGGATCGACACGGCCCTTCATATCTTCGGTGCCCGCTTCGTGGCGTCGAGTTTCGGCTGTGACAAGCATGGCTGCTGGGGTCCGGTCAGGACGGACACAGGCCCGCCACGCATCCGGAGCGATGGGCGCGGGGCAGCCATCCAGGTGGCATCGGATGTCGATGACCTGACCATCCGGGCAGCCGCGATCAGGGGCGGCATCACCATCACGCCGTAGCCGAAGTCCTGGGGGAACCATGAGCATCCTGATCGTCTTCAACCACCAGCCGTATGACGGCACCGACGTGACCTGGAACGGGTTGCGCCTCGCCGCGACCCTACGCGAGACCGACCAGGACGTGCGCATCTTCCTCATGAACGACGCGGTCGACATGGCGCGTGATGCCTGCAAGGCCCCGGACGGCTATGACCAGGACCTCTCGCAGATGCTGCGCGAACTCATCGCCGCGGGCGTCCCGGTGAAGGTCTGCGGCACTTGCATGGCGCGTTGCGGCATCTACCGCGATCAGCCGTATTTCGAGGGCGCCGAGAAGTCCACCATGACCGCGCTGGCTGAGTGGGTGGTGGACAGCGACAAGGTGCTGACCTTCTGAGCGTCGCGGCTCATCGCCCTCCGGTCGTGGGGAGCGAAGCGCCTTGAGCGCCAGCCGCTGCCGCCCATAGGCGCAGGAAGGCTTGCGTGGCGGCGTCGGCAAAGAGCGGATCGTTGATATTGGCATCCACGTCCTCGCATGGGATCTCCGGCCGCAGGTGCTCGCGGATCGCCTCGAACAGGGCCTGGAGGGAGGCTGGGTCCACGTAGGGACCACCGGGCAGCTCATATTTCGAGCATCCGCCCAGGGGTAACAACACGGTCGTGGGTCCGGTGGCCATGTTTACGCGTTCGGCGAAGCGCACGCCGATCTCACGAGCCTCTTGGGTCGTCGAGCGCACCGAGGTGACCGAGACGCTGTGGATGACGATGCGTCGCTCCTCCCCGCTGAAGCGATCTGGCAGGCTCGCTCGAGGCCCGAAGTTGAGGACCTCCAGGGCGCCCGGGGCCACGACTTGCGGGATGCCCAGACGACCGGCCACGGTGAGTCGGTCAGGGCCGGCCGAGAGGATGCCGCCGTAGAGCTCTGAGGTGAGCTCGTTGGTGGTGAGATCGACGACCCCTTCGACGACGCCCTGCTCGATGAGCTCCTCCATGGCCATGCCGCCGGCCCCGTTGGCATGGAAGACGATGGTCTCGAACCCGGCTGCCTCAAGCCGAGCCTGCACGCCGACGGCCCCGGGCGTGGTCACACCCATCATCGAGATGGCCACGAGCGGAGCCTCTTGCGCCTCGGTCGCGACAGGCCCGCGCACCATGCCGGCCATGGCGTTGGCCGCGTTCGCAAGGACCTGTCGCGAGACGCGATTGAGCCCCTGGATGTCGGTGACCGGATGGAGGAGCATGAGGTCCCTGGTGCCGACGTAGGCCCGTGTATCGCCCGAGGCCATCGTCGATACCAACAGCTTGGGGACGCCGATGGGGAGCGAGCGCAAGACGGCCGAGATGATGGCCGAGCCGCCGCTCCCGCCGAGCCCCATGACACCATCGCAGCGACCTTCCTCGCGCCACGCGGCCACAAGCGTGGAGGCACCCTGTGCCATCGCCTCAAGCGCGATCGAACGGTGGCCGGCTGACATCCCTGCCTCGCGCAGCTCTTCGAGTGTCGTGCCAGCCGCCCGCGCTACCACTTCGGCGGGCACGTCTGGCGCGATCGTCGGCTGGCCGAGGATGCCCACGTCGACCAGCAGCACATCCACTCCGGCTGCCAAGAGGCGGTCGCGCACGAAGGCATGCTCTGGCCCTTTGGTATCGAGGGTGCCGATCAGGACGACGGTCACGTTGGCCATGATCGGATGATGCGGCATGCGGGCCGACCAGGCACCTTCGTCGCGTCTTCCCTCCGCTGTCGACTGGTGCGCTTGCCACGCACAAGCCGTCGCGGACTCTCTTCGCGATGGCAACCAAGAGGGCTGACCCTATGAGCAGGCGATCGCTCGATGGGACCCTCGTCGCCGCTGACCTGGACATGGAGGGCGGTCGCCTCGTGTGGGAGATCCTGGTGCGAGGCCAGGGTGGCCGCTCCGAGGTCTACCTCAACGCCAACAGTGGCGAGCTACCGAAGGTGGAAGGCGCCCGATCGGCGTCGTGGTTCTGCCTTGCCGGAGGGACCTGGCGGCACGCTTCTGTCTCAGTCATCGGCTTCCCCGCGGAGTGCCTCAAAGCCTTCGCGGACCAGGAGCACGACGATGCCGAGTGCGGCCACCGGATCGGCCCACCACAGCCCGAAGATCGCGTTGAGCGCGAGTCCGGCGAGCGTCACGACCGAGAGGTACCAGCAGGCGTAGGTCTGCTTGGCATCGGCGATCAAGGCGCGACTGTCGAGCGCCTCGCCCACGCGTCGTTTTGCCCCAGCGAGCCACAGCATCACGACGATCGACAGACTCGTGAGGGCCATGCCGATAGGGCTTGCGAGCGGGGCCTCGCCCTCGATGAGCGTACGGACCGCCTCGAGCGTCACATAGGCGGCCAGCAGGAAGAATGCCAGGCCGACCAGCCGTTCGGCACGGCGCTCGACGATCTCGACCGCCTCCTCATCCAGCCGTCCCCTCGCCTCGGCGGAGAGGCGCCAGATGAGGACCATGCCGGATATGGTCTCGACGAAGCTGTCCACGCCGAAGCCGACGAGCGCGATGCTGCCGGCGACGAGCCCTGCCCCGACCGCGATGAGCCCTTCGGCGATGTTCCAGCCGACCGTGAGGTACTCGAGGCGCAGCCCGCGACGGAGGAGGTCGGGACGGGACGCGGTGTCGTTCCTCATCGCGCGCGGTCGGTCGGTTCGCTCGCGCAGGCTACGAGCCTGGACTCGAGGTTGGCTGAGGGTCGAACTCGACGGCGCTGATCTCGTCTGCCGAGCGTTCGTCTCGCCCGCAGTCGAGCAAGAAGCGTTCGACGGAGCGGAGAGCATCGGCCGGATAGGACATGTAGCTCGAGAACGGATCGGCGACAGTGCCTTCGAAGGCCATCAGCGGGCGCGGCATGCCATCGGGGCGCGGTCAGAACGAGCAGGACCGTGCGGGGCATCGAACACACCATCCAGTGGGGCCCGCGGCAGATAGGTCGCGGTTCGGATCAAGACGTTGCTCGTCTCGATCGTGCCAGTCAAGCCCTCAGCCAGAAGTCGGCCGCCAGCATGGACCACCGACAGGCAGTCGCCAAGCGACCCTGGCAGCTAACGGACGAACTCGCTGGCGACCGGGCTAGCGGAACACTAGACTCTTGGGTGTGACGCTTCCGACGCCACTGAAGGGGGCAGCCTCGAGGCAGGCCGCAGCCACACCAGTGCGGACCCGCATCGGCAGAGTGCACGTGCGTGCCTGGCTCATCGCCGTCGTGGTGGCGGTGGTCACCTTCACCATCCTCTTCGAGGCCATCGAAGGTTGGTCGTTCTCGGATGCGCTGTACATGACGGTCATCACATTGACCACTGTGGGCTACGGTGAAGTGCGACCCCTTGACGAGAGCGGCCGCGTGGTGGCCATGGCTGCGGCGGTGGTGGGCACGGCGTTGCTCTTTGGTGGTGTCGGCATCATGGCCGAGGTCGTGTTGGCAGAGATCGGCAGCGGCCGCAGGGAGCGGAGGAAGATGCAGGAACAGATCACAGGCATGAGCGACCACTACATCGT
>JBBSAV010000157.1:0-4465 GCA_038251965.1 Candidatus Limnocylindrales bacterium | reverse complement strand
CCCCGAGCATGTCGCCCTGGGTATCGACTTCCTGGCCGATGTCGACGTGCAGACCCGTCCGGCCGATGCGCAGCGGCGCGAGATCTTCATCGACGGCCTCCGGCACCTCACCGACCTGCCGACCCTCGGCGGGCGACTCGAGGAGCGCCTGGGCCCCGATGCCGCCGCGCAGGTCTGCAGCCAAACCATGATCGAGTCCCTGGCCCGTCTGCTCCCCGACTGAGCCACGCCGGCGGCCGCCTGCTCAAGTACCATCGACCCACCCATGACAGAACCACGTCGCTTCTACTTGACCACCGCGATCGCCTACGCCAACAACCGGCCCGGCCTGCACACCCTGTATGAGGTCGTCGGGGCTGATGTCATCGCCCGCTGGCATCGCATGATCGGCGACGACACCCGCTTCCTCACCGGAACCGACGAGTACTCGGTCAACATCGCCACCACCGCCGCGGCGCAGGGCCTGGAGCCCAAGGCGTTCGTCGATGACACCGTGGCGCTCTTCCAGGCTGCCGAGGATGCGCTGGGCATCAGCCCCGACCGCTTCATCCGCACCACCGATCCCGACCATACCCAGGCGGCCCACGAGATGATCAGGCGGGCCTATGCCAACGGCGACATCTATCTGGGCAAGTACGAGGGTTGGTATTGCCCCAATGAGGGTTTCCGCGCCAGCAGCGACCTGGTCGAGGACGAATCGGGCGTGCATTGCCCCAATCACCCCGACGTCGAGCTGCAGTGGTTGACGGAGAACAACTGGTTCTTCCGCCTCTCGGCCTACCAGGAGCGCCTGGAGCAGTACTTCGCCGACCATCCTGATTGGGTGCAGCCAGAGTTCCGCAAGAACGAGATGCTCGGTTTCATCCGCAAGGGCCTGGAAGACTTCAGCGTCAGCCGCGAGGGTGCGAGTTGGGGTATCCCGTTCCCCATCATGCCCGATGGCTCCAGCGCCAGGCGCGAGGACGGCAGCTGGGATCCGGCGGCCGGCACGGTCTACGTCTGGTACGACGCGCTCATCAACTACATCACCGGCGCCGGCTTCCCCGACGATCCTGAGTCGTTCGAGCGCTGGTGGCCGGCTGACCTGCACGTCATCGGCAAGGACATCAACCGCTTCCACACCATCTTCTGGCCGGCCATGCTGATGAGCGCCGGTCTGCCGCCGCCGCGGCGAGTGTGGGTCCACGGTTGGCTGCTGGCCCAGGGCGAGCGCATGAGCAAGAGTCGCGGCAACTTCCTTGATCCCATGGACGTGGTGGCAGCCTTGGGTCGCGACGGCACTCGCTATACGGTGCTGCGCGAGGTGGCGTTCGACCGCGACAGCGACGTCTCCTGGGACACCTTCGTGCGCCGCTACAACGCCGACCTGGCCAACGACTACGGCAACCTGCTCAACCGCTCGCTATCGATGACGGCGCGCTATCGCGACGGGGCCCGTTCTACTCCCACTGACGGCCTGCTGGCGGCGGCCTGGGCGCAGACGTTCGAGCGCTACGCCGCCAAGCTCGATGCCTGCCTCTTGCATGAGGCATTGGGCCTGTTGTGGGACTTCGTGGGTGAGGCCAACAAGTACGTCGAGGCGGAGCAACCCTGGACGCTGGCCAAGGTCGCCAAGACCGGCGACGGCGTGGCCGATGCACGCCTCGACGGCGTGCTCGGGGACCTGCTGGAGGCCTGCCGTGTGGTGGCCTTCGCCGCTGCGCCGTTCATGCCCGGGTCAGCCGAGCGGGCAGCTGCCCAGCTGGGCGTTGAATACGCTTATGCACCGGACGGCAACGGGGGCCCGCCGCTGCGTGAGCTGGTGACATGGGGGGCGCTTGCGCCAGGCGGTAGCATCGGCAAGGCTGAACCCCTCTTCCCTCGGCTCGACGTGGACGAGGAGATCGCAGGACAAGGAGACGCATGACCATGGCCCACGGTGAGATCACCCACATCGAGCTTCCCAGCGATGACCCGGAGCGTGCCAAGAGCTTCTACGAGGGCATGTTCGGGTGGGAGATCGGCAGCATGCCGGAGTTCCCGAACTACGGCTTGTTCCGTACCGGATAGGATGGTGTCGGTGGTGCCATCGGGCTGCGCGGTGAGACCGCGCCGACGAAGCCACGGATCTACTTCACGGTCGACTCCATCGATGCCGCACTTGCCAAGGTCGAGAGCCTGGGTGGCAGCATCGTCGTGGAGAAGACCGACGTCCCAGGCATGGGCTGGTATGCCGCCATCAACGACAGTGAGGGCAGCGAGATCGGCCTCTGGGAGGCCCCACCTGCCTGAGGCGAACCCCGATGGGCTGCGGCTCATCGACTCGCATGCCCATCTCCAGGCCGACGCCTTCGACAGGGATCGCGATGACGTGCTGGCGGCTGCCTACGAAGCCGGTGTGGAACGGCTGCTGATCCCGGCCTGGGATCTGCCCTCGACGCACGGCGGGCTTGAGTTCGTGCGCCGCCACGGCCTGCGCACGACGACCGGCATCCATCCGCATATCGCAGCCACTGTGGACGAAGCCATGTGGGCCGAGGTGTGCGCTCTGGCGACCGACGACGATGTCGTCGGCATCGGCGAGACCGGCCTCGACTACGACCGCGGCTTCAGTCCACGTGAGGACCAGCTGGCGAACCTGTGGCGCCACATCGAGCTGGCCTACGAGGCGGCGAAGCCACTGACGCTGCACTGCCGGTCCAAGCCCGGCGAGCGCGATGCCCAGGACGATCTGATCCGCCTGCTTCGCGAGGGCGGTGCCGGCTCGCCGGAGTGGCGGCAGCGCTTCGGGCATCGGCCGCCGGGCGTCCTGCACTCCTTCAGCGGACCCGTGGACTATGCGGAGGCGGCACTGGAGATGGGCTTCTTCATCGCTTTCGGCGGGCTCGTGTTCCGGCGTGGCGAAGAGGTCAGTGCGGATGTGGCGCGGATCGTGCCGCTCGATCGGCTGCTGATCGAGACCGATTCGCCCTACCTCAAGCCGAAGAAGGTTCGCGGCAGTCGCAATCAGCCGCTGAACGTGGCTGTCACCGCGACCTGGCTGCGCGGGCTGCATGGCGATGACCCGGAAGTCTTCGGTCAGGCCCTCGTCGACAACTTCGATCGCTTCGTGGGTGCTACGCCTTCGTCTTCGAGCGGCTGACCAGGACCTTGCTCAGCTCATGGCCGGCGCGGGAGCTGATGCGGCAGGCAACCTGCGCATCGGTCAGCGGCCAACAGCTCACGTCGATGGCCGTCTCCGGCAGCGCTGGTCGTACGTAGCCGATGCGATAGTAGTCGGGCGCGTCGAGTCGCTGCGCGGCCGGCATCCGCGCCAGGCCGTCCTGCACCATGTCGAGGTAGGCGGCGTTGTTCATGTGGCGCATGGGATCGACATCGAGCGGGCGCACTCGTGTCGACAGGGCCGTGATCTCGGAGGTGGGCTCCGGCAGCACGACCCGATCACGGGTGAAGGACTCGTAGGCGGAGAAGTACTGTGCGATCTCCGCGGGCACGCGAGCCGGACGGCCGTCGTCGGTCAGGAGCACCCAGTCGGTATCGACGGTGGCCACCAGAGCGCCCGGCGCGTCGCCGGAGTTCGAGTCGGCGCGTCTGACCTTGGAATGCCGACGCGCCCACACGTGCCGCCAGCCGGTGACCTCGGTGCTGACCAAGAGCGTGTCACCGTAGGTGATCGGACTTTTGATCGACACGGTCACGTTGCGCACCAGCCAGTTCATCGAACGGGCCCGGTACCAGTCGCGGTCGAAGCCGGCTTCCTCACTGTGGCGCCAGGCCATGTCCTGGGCGTATCGCAGCAGACCCGAGGGTCGCAGCCAGCCGTCGGCATCAGCCTCGTCGAAGCGGACGCGGTAGGTGTGTTCGATGCGTCGACGTGGCTCCACGCCACCAGTCTACGGCGACGGTGTCGTCCGTCTGACCCCAGCGCCCGCCGTCTCGATGCCACCCCGGATCGGCACCGCGACCCAGGTCGGCTTAGCGGAGGGGTCGGGTCCAACCTCCATCTCGATGGCCCGCGAACGCCGCCGCCACATCTCCTCCTCGTGGGACACCGATACTCGGACGTACGCGTGCAAGTCCTGGGCGACTTGGGCGTCGTGGTCCCCGTCGGCGAGCGCCATGAGGTGGCCGACCACCTCACGAACGTCGGCCGGTGCCGTCTCGGTCGATGTCCGCAGCACCTTGGGGATCTCGGTCGGCTCCACGTGCTCCTGGTCATAGAAGAGCTCCTCGTGTAGCTTCTCACCCTTGCGGAGACCGGTGATCATGATAGGGACGCTGTCGGGGTCGCGACCCGCCAGACGAGCCAGGTCTCGCGCAAGGTCGAGGATCTTCACCGGCTCGCCCATGTCGAGCGCGAACAGGTCTCCCGGACGCGCCAGCGCGGCGGCGTCAAGGATGAGCCAGGCCGCCTCCGGGATGGTCATGAAGAACCGTGTCATCTCGGGATCGGTGATGGTCAGGGGCTCACCCTTTTGGAGTTGCT
>JBBSAV010000156.1:0-4477 GCA_038251965.1 Candidatus Limnocylindrales bacterium | reverse complement strand
TGAACCGAGTCCTGTTGACCGGACGACTCACGCGTGACCCGGAGATGCGTTCGCTGCCCAGCGGCAAGACGGTCACCAACTTCAGCCTGGCCACCAACGAGTATCGCGGTGGTGAAGAACGCACCGAATACCACGCCATCGTGACCTGGGAGCGACTGGCGGATATCTGTGGCCAGTACCTGGGCAAGGGCCAACTGGTCTCGCTCGAAGGGCGGCTGCAGACGCGCCGTTGGGAGGACGACCACAAGATCAAGCACTACCGTACGGAGATCGTGGCCAACAGTGTCGAGATGCTGTCCGGCCGCCGCAAGAAGGACTATGCCGCCGAGACCGCGGCCCAGGCGCTCGAGACGCAGGCTGAGGTCATGGGCCTCGACCCGGCCGAGACGGGTGACTTCGAAGCAGCTGTGGCCGAGGCGGCTGACGCCGAGTCCAGAGCGGAAAGCCGGGAAGTCGAGGCTGCCGCGGCCTGACGACGAACACTCCCACTTTCGAGCGATCGGTGCCGTGCTCCCCTCCGGCACCGGTCGCTCGCCCTGCGTTTGGCTTGCTCGCGAGTATCCTTGACCCATACGGCGAGGTCGCCATCACAGCGCATCGAGCGGGATTCCGGTTCCGTCGAACAGGATCACATCCGGGTCCGCAAAGGAGGGGTCATGTTCCGTTTTGTCCTAGGTCTTGTCAGCGGTGTCGCCATCGGTGTGGCTGCCGCGACCATCAGCGCCGGCGACTCTGGCCGCGACATCCGCGCCGAGTTCGAGCGCATCCGGTCGGACATCGAGAAGCGCGACTTCGAGGCCGTGGGCTCCTATCTCGAGGAACGCTTCAAGGAGCTCCAAGCTAGTCTCGAGGAGCGCTTCGCGGAGGTCCAGAAGGCAGCCGACGAGATCGTCGAAGGAGCCGAACAAGCCGATGCCGCCGCAGACGAGGCGGCCGAGGACGACGCCAAGGTCTAGTCGCCGGGGCTTGGTCGCCACGCGATCGAACGTCGCGGTCGCGAACGGCCCGGCCGCTATCATCGACCGAGTCAATCGCGCCGCGGGCGGCCGCCCGTCGCAGGGGAGTGGAGCCATCAGCAGCATCGAAACGGTCGTCGCGAAGGCACGACCGTCGACCCCGGACGCCATCGCCACATCGTCGGCCCACTGATGCCGGCCAGCGTGATCGTCGGCCTGCAGTGGGGCGACGAGGGCAAGGGCAAGGCCGTCGACCTGCTGTCGAAGTCGGTCGACATGGTCGTTCGCTACCAGGGTGGTGACAACGCCGGCCATACCGTCGTCATCGGTGACGAAGTCTTCAAGCTGCACCTGGTGCCGTCGGGCGTGCTGCACGACCACATCACCCCGGTCATCGGCAATGGCGTGGTGGTCAATCCGCGGACGCTCATCAGCGAGATGGACATGCTCGCAGCGCGCGGCGTCGACCCTCGTCGCATCCGCGTGAGTCGTGCCGCACACGTGATCATGCCGTATCACATCGCGCTTGACGGGGCGGCTGAGGCGCGACTTTCGGGGTCGGAGATCGGCACCACCCGCCGCGGGATCGGCCCGGCCTATGCCGACCGCGCCTGGCGTGCCGGTGTGCGCATGGAGGACCTGCTCGACCCCAAGGCGCTGCGCGACCGGCTGGCACGCGTCCTGCCTGAGCGCAATGCCATCCTTCACGAGTCCTACGGGCAGCCCGGCTTCGATCTCGACGACCTGCTGGCCGAAGGTGTGGCCTGGGGGGAGCGACTGCGCCCACACATCGTCGACACCACCAATCTCGTGCAGGACGCCCTCGCCGAGGGCAAGTTCATCATCCTTGAGGGTGCCCAAGGCACGTTGCTCGACCTCGATCACGGGACGTACCCCTTCGTCACCTCGAGCAACCCCGTCGCCGGCGGTGCCTGCACCGGCGGTGGTGTCGGCCCCCTCCAGATCGACCACGTACTGGGCATCATCAAGGCCTACTCGACGCGCGTCGGCTCCGGGCCATTCCCTACCGAGCTTGACGACGAGGCCGGCCGCTACCTGCTGGAGAAGGGCAACGAGTTCGGGACCACGACCGGCCGGCAGCGCCGTTGTGGCTGGTTGGATGCGGTGCCACTGCGCTATTCGGTCGCGGTCAACAGCGTCAGCGACCTGATGGTCAACAAGCTCGACATCCTCAGCGGCATGGACGAACTTCGCATCGCCACCGGTTATCGCGTCCGTGGCGAGGAGGTCCGTTGGCCGCTCCCGCTCATCGATCTGCAAAGGGCGGAGCCGGTCTATGAGGTCCTTCCCGGATGGGAGGAGGACATCTCCGGCGCGCGGCGCATGGAGGATCTGCCCGCCAACGCGGTCGCCTTCATCGACGCCATCGAGGCCGCTGCGGGCGCGCCGGTCGCCATCGTCAGCGTAGGACCTGAGCGGACCCAGACGATCACTCGCCAGGCCTTCCACCAGAGGCCGCGAGCCGACGCATGATCGGGCGCTATACGCTGCCCGAGATGGCCGAGTTGTGGTCGGACCGCAGCCGCTTCGAGCACATGCTGCGCGTGGAGCTGGCCGTGTCGGGGGCACTGGCGGAGCGCGGTGACGTCCCGGCCGCCGCCGTGGCGGCCATGGAGGCTCGCGCCCGCGTGGACGTCGACCGCATCAGCGAGCTGGAGCGCACCACTGACCACGACGTGGTGGCCTTCGTCACGCAGGTCGCCGAGTCAGTGGGGGAGGAGGGCCGCTACCTCCACTACGGCCTGACCAGCAGCGACGTGGTCGACACCGGCTTGGCGCTGCAGTGCCGCGCCGCGGCAGATCTCATCCTGGAGCGTCTGGATGCCGTCATCGCCGTCGTCGTGGCCCGAGCGCGTGAGCATGCCGGCACCCTCCAGATGGGCCGCACCCACGGCGTCCATGCCGAGCCACTCACGTTCGGGCTCAAGCTGGCGTCGTGGGCGTTCGAGCTCGACCGCGCCCGCACCCGGCTACGACTGGCTGCCGACGACCTCGCTACGGGCAAGATCTCCGGGCCCGTGGGCACCTACTCGCAGCTGCCGCCGGCGGTGGAGGCCGCGGCACTCGGTCGCCTGGGACTTACCCCCGACCCCGCCAGCACCCAGATCGTGCAACGGGACCGGCACGCCGCCTTCCTGGCTGCCATCGCGGTCACGGGTGGGTCGATCGAGCGCTTCGCCGTCGAGATCCGTAACCTGCAGCACACCGAGATCGCGGAGGTGGGTGAGCCCTTTGGGCGCGGCCAGACGGGCTCCTCGGCCATGCCCCACAAGCGCAACCCCATCCTTGCCGAGCGACTCACCGGCATGTCAAGGCTCTTGCGGGGTTATGCCCTCGCGGGCATGGAAGACCAGGCCCTGTGGCATGAGCGTGACATCAGCCACTCATCGGTCGAGCGTGTGGCGCTGCCCGGGGCCACGACCCTGCTGCACTACATGCTGGAACGGTTCCGCCGCTTGGTCGAGGGGCTCGTGGTGCGGCCCGAGCGGATGGCTGAGAACATCGAGCGTGGCCTCGGCCTGCATGTCTCCTCGCGGCTGCTGACGAGCCTGATCGACGCCGGCCTGACGCGCACCGACGCCTACGCGGTCGTCCAGCGCAACGCCCTGCGTGCTGCCGACGAACGAACGCCTCTCCGCGGCTTGCTAAAGGCTGATCCCGACGTGACTGCCGTCCTTTCGGCCGAACGACTGGACCACTGTTTCGATGACCGGGCCTGGTTGACGCATGTCGATGCGGTCATCGCACGACTGGAGCGTCTGGACCCTTGACCGATCAGCCTGGACCCGTCACTGACACGGCCGGACCCTTGACTGACACGCCCCGGCGCAGAGCACTGCTCTCGGTCTCCGACAAGCGCGGCCTGGTCGACCTTGCCCGGGGCCTCACCGAGCGTGGCTTCGAGCTGGTCTCCACCGGCGGCACGGCGAGCACCATCCGCGAAGCCGGCATCGCCGTGACCGATGTGGCCGCGGTCACCGGCGCGCCGGAGATGCTCGACGGCCGCGTCAAGACGCTGCACCCGCGCATCCACGGCGGGGTGCTGGCCAACCTGCACCTCCCCGCGCATCGGGCGCAGTTGGCCGAGCAGGGCATCGAGCCGTTCAGCCTCGTGGTCGTCAACCTCTACCAGTTCGAGAAGGCGGCGGCACGACCGGATATCAGTGACGACGACCTCATCGAGGAGATCGACATCGGCGGGCCGACACTCGTGCGGGCGGCTGCCAAGAACCACGCCTCGGTCGCGGTCGTCACCGATCCCGATGACTACGACGCCATCCTTGATGCCATCGATGCGCACGGCACCGTCCCCCTCGAGACACGGCGGCAGCTGGCGCTGAAAGCGTTCCGCCGCACCGCCGCCTACGACGCCGCCATCACGGCCACACTGGCCGCGCGTTGGACGCCCGACGACCGCATCCCTGAGACGCTACCGCTGACCCTGCGGCGCACGCTGCCACTGCGCTACGGCGAGAACCCGCACCAGGAAGCGGCGTTGT
>JBBSAV010000155.1:0-4563 GCA_038251965.1 Candidatus Limnocylindrales bacterium | reverse complement strand
CTCGTCACTGCGGGGCTTGACCCATCCTGCTCGAGGCACGCACCGGACGATACCATACTCCCCACCCTAACTGAACGGTATTGGGATTAGCCACCCGGTTCCCGTTGTTCGGGACAACGCGACCGGGCGACCCTCGGAGTCGCCCGAATTTCCCTGAACTCGGGAGCGGCTGCCAGTTCGTCCCGCCTAGAGAGGAAAATGGACTTGCGCGGCGCTCGAGTGGTCAGGTTGTCCCGCTGAGCGGGAATTCGACCTTGGCTTCGACACTAGGTTGTTCTGGTCCGATCCGCCAGCACGGCCTTGGCCGCGTTGCGACCCGGCAGGCCAGTCACGCCGCCGCCGGGATGCGCACCGGAGCCAGCGAGATAGAGGCCCTCGACGGGCATGCGGTGACGGGCATAGCCCAGGAGCGGGCGCCAGGCGAACCACTGGTCCAGGCCCGGCTCGAGGTGCATGGGGTGGCCGCCGGAGAGGCCGTAGTCGCCCTCCAGATCGATCGGGGTCAGCACCTGGCATGCCACGACCTGCGCGCTGATGCCTGGGGCTGCGCGCTCCAGCGTCCTGACGACCAAGTCGCCGAATGGCTCGCGCTCCCGTTCCCAGTCGCCATCGCGCAGGGCATACGGGGCCGACTGAGCGATGACGCTCATGACGTGCTTGACGCCACTGGCGGCGGCGCCGTCCACGAGCAGTGGATCGACCAAGCTGGGGATGGTGGCCTCCAGCCAGGGCGCTTCGCTGACACGTCCGTACTTGGCGGCGTTCGCGGCCTCGTCCAGATAGCGGACCGACGGCGCGATGACGATGCGACCCCGCAGGCGCGCGGCCGCTTCAGCGCCCTCAAGGCCGGTGAAGGTGGGGAGCTCGGACAGGGCCAGGTTGACCTTGGCGGTCACACCGCGGTCACGCAGGTTGCCCACCTCCCAGCCAAGGTCCGGACCGAGGGTCTCGGGATCGATGAGGCCCGCCAAGGTGGTGCGCGGGTCCATGCCGCTGACCACGACGGCGGCCCCGATCTCCTCGCCATCGGCCAGCGCCACGCCTTTGACGCGCTCATGGTCGTCGCGGATGGCGATGACCTCGGCAGCAGTGCGGATCTCCACTCCGGCCGCTCGGGCAGCGTCCGCAAGGGCGGCCGCCAGCATCTCGGGGCCGCCGCGAACAAGGACCGTCTCGCCAGCCGCTCCGCCACCGTTGCCTGCCGAATCGGTCAGCATCACCGCCGCGGTGCCGGCCATGTGTGGACCCATGGCGGTGTGGCGGATGCCGCGCGTGGCGAGCATGGCCCGCAAGGCATCGGACTGCAGGTTGTCCTCAAGATAGTCGGCGATGGACATCGGCAGCATGCGCGTGAACTCTCGCCCAAGCCGAGCCTCGAGGCGGCGGTAGCGCCAGCCCAAGCGCAGCCCGCTCACGAGCACATCAGGGTTGGCCTGCTTGGCCTCCGGCGGCATCATCAGCAAGAGGCGCCAGAGGGTGGAGGCGAGCGCACGGATCTCCGCGTCGAACGCTTCCCACCTGGCAGCATCGTCCCGCGAGACGGCAGCCAGTCCAGCCCGGGTGCGGGCCGGATCGGACCACAGCGTGATGGGCGCAGCCTCCCCGCCGACCGACGTCACCAGCGCCGCCGGCTGCACCAGCCGCAAACCATGGCGACCCAGGCCCAGATCGCGCGCGACCGATGCGGTCAGCCGGCCCACGGTGTGCGCCAGCGTGGGCACGTGGGCACCGGGTGCGATCTCCGAGGTACCGATGGCACCTCCGACCGTGTCGCGCTTCTCCAGCAGGAGGGTCCGCAGACCGGCGCGACCGAGATAGGCTGCGCAAACGAGGCCGTTGTGGCCGCCACCCACGACCACGGCATCCCAGCGCTGCTCAGTCACGCCGTACCTCCGTGCCGTTTGGCATCGAGGACCTTCAGCGCGGCGAGCCGTCCATTGGCGCCCATGATGCCGCCACCGGGATGGGCCGATGACCCCGACAGCCACAGGTTGCGGACGGGCGTCTGGAAGCGGCTCCAGCCCGGGACGGGGCGGTTGAAGAAGAGCTGCTCGAGCGAGAGCTCACCCTGGAAGATGTTGCCCTCGGTGAGTCCGACGTCCCGTTCCATGTCCAGCGGCGTCACCACCTGGCGATGCAGGATGAGGTCGCGGATGTTGGGCGCGCGCTCCGCGATGACGTCGATGACCGCATCACCGAAGGCTTCACGCTGCTCGTCCCAGGTGCCTTCGGCCAAGTGGTAGGGCGCGTACTGCACGAAGCAGCTCATGACGTGCTTGCCGGGTGGCGCCATGGTCGGGTCCACCAGCGTGGGGATGATGCTGTCCACGTAGGGGCGGCGGCTGAAACGGCCGGCCTTGGCGTCGTCGTAGGCCTGCTCCATGTAGTCGAGCGAGGGCGAGAAACTCATGGCGCCCCGCAGGTGCTCACCCGGACCGGGCAGCGAGGTGAACGAAGGCAGGCCGTCAAGTGCCAGGTTGACCTTGCCCGATGAGCCACGGAAGCGGAAACGACGAACCTCTGCTTCGAACTCAGGGCTGAGCGTGCCGGCCGGCAACAGACCCAGGAACGTGCGCCGGGCGTCGGTGCTGGCGAGCACGTGGTTCGCTTGGATCTCTTCGCCGCTTTCGAGCACGACGCCACAGGCGCAGCCGTCCCGGACGAGGATCTCCGCCACCGGTGCCTCGGTGCGGATCCCTGCGCCCGCTGCACGGGCGGCGCTGGCGATGGCGGCGGCTACGCCGCCGGTGCCGCCCTTGGGGATGCCCCACGCACGGAAGGCGCCGTCGATCTCACCCATGTAGTGGTGCAACAGCACATAGGCGGTGCCCGGCGAATGCACACCGAGATACGTGCCGATGATGCCCGAGGCGCTCATGGTGGCCTTCAACGGCGCCGTCTCGAACCACCGGTCCAGGAAGTCGGCCGCGCTCATCGTCATCAGCCCGACGAAGGTGAGCTGCTGGCGACGCGACAGCGCCCCGAAGTCCCGCACCAGGCCACCGAGAGCCGCCGCATCGCGCGGATCCGGCCGCCGCGGGTCGGTCGGGGTCATGGCCAGGATGGGCTTGATGAAGCGCGCCATCTGTGCCATCAGTCGGCCGTATTCCTCGTAGGCTTCGGCGTCGTTGACCGACCAGCGGCGCAGCTCGCGCATCGTGTGCGCGTGATCGTCCGTGCGCCACAGGTGGTCGCCCTCGACCGGCGTGAAGGTGCCGTCGAGCGGCAGGATGTGGAGGCCATGCCGGGGCAGCTCCAGGTCGCGGATGATCTCCGGCCGCAACAGGCTGACGACGTAGGAGAGCACGCTGAAGCGGAAGCCGGGGAACACCTCCTGCGTCAGCGTCGCCCCGCCGAGGATGTCGCGGCGCTCCAGCACCACTGTGCGCAGGCCACCCCGAGCGAGATAGGCAGCGCTGATCAGGCCGTTGTGGCCGCCGCCGATGACGACCGCGTCGTAACGTTGTCGCACGTGCTCCATGCTACGCGGTGAGCCGGCCTGCGGTTCGGCGGGGTCGGCGTAAAGGGAAGCGCTCGAACCGAACACCAGACCGGGGACAGCACGCGCTAACCCCTCGATGTGGTGTAGCAGCGCCTCCTTGCGTCGGGTCGATCAGCTCGCCATCAGCAGTGCTGTTACCTCCTCGTCGTACTGCGGTCTGGCATCGATGGGCGCCATCGAATCAGGCCGCAAGGAGTAGCGACCGTCCTGGCATCCGTCATCCCGCTCGGCGAGGACCATGCCCACCAGCCGACCCCACTGTCGGGTCCTCAGGCAGCCTTCGTGACGCCTTGTCGCCTTGGCCGGTCAACCGATAGGGGGTTGGTGCTACGGATACGGGCCCGGTGGCCGACGGAGAAGGCGAAGTGCGTGAGCAGCTCGGCGACTTGCTCAGAAGCGTGGCCCCAAGCCATCGACCGCGAGGCTCAGCTGGGTCCACGCTGCGGCCTCGTCGGGCTGGACGAAGATGGAGCGGATGAAGGTGGTCGCCATGCTCACCACCCGGCCGGCCTCACGCACCTTGACATACGTCGCGTCGAGCCACAGGTAGGGATAGGTCTCGTCGGCGAGTGAGCGACCGCGGAAGGCCCCGACCTCGGCGTCGAGGGCACCGCAGATGCGGCTGACCTCACTCTTGCTCAAGCCACTGATGCCGAGGGCTTCCACGAGGTCCTCCACCCACCGCGTCGAGACCCCCAGCACGTAGGCCCCCTGGACCACCGCGAACATGGCCCGCTCGGCGCGGCGACGAGGTTCGAGCAGGCTTTCAGAAGTAGCTGCCGTCCCGGACGCGGGGGACGGCCAGGCCGATGGTGCCCACACGGGTATCCGGTGCGCCGCTCCCGGTAGCCGTTGCGGTGCGTCAGTCGATGCTCCGGGTCGCGCTCGCCGTGGGGGACCCCGGTGAGCTCGGTCACCTCCGCCCCCATCACAGCCGGCGCGAGCGCCTGCACGCCCGTGCGCAGGAGATCGGGGTCGCCGTCGGCACCGGCCTTGCGGATCGTCTCGAGCAGGTCCATCCTGTCATGGGCCATCGTGGTTCTCCTTCGTCGTAGGTTCCT
>JBBSAV010000154.1:0-4571 GCA_038251965.1 Candidatus Limnocylindrales bacterium | reverse complement strand
CTCCTCTTCCTGGGCCATGTGCAGCCGCAGGATGGCGTCCAACCCGTAGAGGACACGCCGGAGGTCATTGAGGTCCTCTGGTGCCGGCCCTTCCTCTGGGAGCTCACCGCCCAGCCGGTCGACAAGGCGGATGAGGTGGAAGATCTCCGTGTGGGTGCGATGAAGCGCGGAGGTCAGGTCATCGCTGCCCGCCGCCCGTTCGAGCATGGGGAAGACCTCACGGTCCTCGTGCTCCTCGTGCGGCACCAAGGTCTCGATGAGGAACGCGCGGACGCCGTCCAGGCGTACCTTGGCCTCGTCGGGGGGCAACGATCCGATGGCGTCGGCGAGCGAGCGCAACTCGGCCATGGCCGGGGCCAGCTCGCGATGCTCAGCCTGCAGGCGGGCACTCAGGTCGCCCCAGCCAGGGACCTTCAATGAGCGCTCGACGCCACCGGTGAGAGCGCGCAGGGCGTTGAGGATGACGATGACGTCGATGGCCTCCTGGACCAGGGCACCAGCCACCGGCGGCAGGAAGCCCGCGGCCGCGAAGAGCATGGCGACGAACGACAGTCCCATGCCGATGACCACCGACTCCACGGCGATGCGCCGAGCTCGACCAGCGATCCGGATGCCCTCGGGGAGTCGGTCGAGACGGTCGACGGTGATGACCACGTCGGCAGCCTCCGAGCTGGCTGTCGCGCCACGCGCTCCCATGGCCACGCCGACGTCCGCGCTCGCGAGGGCCGGCGCATCGTTGATGCCATCGCCGACCATGACGAGGACGCCATCGGCTTCGCGCTTCTCGCCGACGACCGCATCCACCTTGTCGGCCGGATCGCGCTCCGCGAGGACGCCGTCGACGCCGATGGCGGCTGCCACCATGTCGGCCACGCCGTAGTGGTCGCCGGTCACCATCACCACCCGCCGGACGCCGACCCGACGCAGCGAGCGGATGACACGCGGGGTCTCGGGCCGGATGGGGTCGTCAAGGACGAGGGCGCCCACGAGGACGCCGTCCGCGGCCACGTAGACGCTGGTCGCACCCTCGAGGTTGACGCGGCGGCGCACGTCGCGTGCCCAGGACGGCAGGGGCGCACCGCTGCCTGCGAACTCGCCGGTGCCAGCCATGACACGGACGCCGCCCACCGTCCCGGAGACGCCGGCGCCCGGCACCTCGGTGGCGTCATCGGGCAACGTCAGCTGGACGCCGCGCTCGCGCGCGCCGCCCACGATGGAGGCGGCCAGGACATGTGGCGAGACCTGCTCCAGCGAGGCCGCCAGGGCCAGGACGGCGTCCGGCGTCCAGTCGGGCGCCGTCACCACCTCGGCCAGGCGTGGACGACCCGCTGTCAGCGTGCCCGTCTTGTCGAAGAGCACCACGCGCGCCCGGGCGAGGGTCTCCAGGGCCCCGCCGCCCTTGACGATGATGCCCCGCTTCGCCGAGCGGCTGATGCCCGCGACGATGGCGATCGGCGCGGCCAGCAGGAGCGGGCAGGGCGTCGCCACGACAAGGACCGCTAGAGCTCTCACTGGGTCCCCCGAGACGAGCCAGGCGATGCCGGCGAGGATGAGCGCGAGCGGCACGAAGAGGATCGCGTACCGGTCGGCCATGCGCACGAAGGGAGCCTTGGAGGTCTGGGCTTCCTTGACGAGCCGCACGATGCCGGCATAGGTGCTGCGCTCCGCCGTGGCGCTGGCCACCAGGTCGAAGGGCGCCCCGGCGTTGACGGTCCCGGAGCTGACGGGGTCCCCGGCCTCACGCGTGGCCAGGCGTGCTTCGCCCGTGAGAGCCGATTCGTCGAGGACGGCCGGGTCGCCCATGACACGGCCGTCGACCGGGACCACCTCGCCCGGCTTGACGAGGAGACGGTCACCCACGTCCACCTCCGCGATATCGTGGTCCTCGATGCTTCCGGCCTGGTAGCGGTGGACGACGCGAGGCGCGCGAGAGACGAGCGCGGAGAGCTCCTTGTGGGCCCGACCAGCGGCGTATCGCTCGAGCCATTCTCCTGACGCCAGCATGACGCCGATGACCGACGCTGCCAGCGCCTCGCCCAGCAGCAGCGCTCCCATGATGGCCAGCACGGCGATGAGATCCACGCCGGCCTCGCCGTGCAGGAGATCGCGGATGATGGAGATGGTCAGCCACACGCCGACCAGGAGCGAGGGGATGGCCCAGCACCACGTCGCGGCCGCCTCGTTGCCGGCCACGGAGAATGCCAGGCCGAGCAGCAGCCCACCGAGCGTAAGCGGGAGGAGGAGGCGCGTCGTGAGAGTGTCGAGCCTGTCGAGCGCACCCTTCACGTCGTGCTCCTTGTCGTGCCGCCGCCGGGACGGCGGTCGATCGAGACTACCGAGCGGCGGATCCGCGTGGCAGGGCTGCCTGGACCCTCACGTACGGGCTCGGTGGCAGGTCGCGGGCGATCGCCGGCCCGCCGGGTCATCGCAACCGCGGTCCCGCTCAGAGGGCGGCGCCGATGGCCTGGCCGATGATAAATGTGACGAGCGCGGCGACGCCACCCAGCGCGAGCTGTCGTAGGCCGCAGCGGACGGGAGGACGCTCCGTGAGGAAGCTCACACCGAGGCCGAGCAGGAAGAGGGCGCTGAGGGAGAGCGCCACGCATCCCATGAACGCCAGCATGCCAGTGAGGAGAAGGAACGGCAGCAACGGGATGATGGCTCCGGAGACGAAGGCGACGAAGGAACTCAGCGCCGCGGCCCAGGGACCGCCGATGGCCCGGGGATCGAGCCCGACCTCGTCACGAAGCATCGCCTCGAGCGCCCGATCGGGCGTCGCGAAGAGCGTGGTCACGATGGAACGCGCTTCCTACCCGGTCACGAAGCACTCCCTCCGGATGGCATCGGACGGCAACCCGAGCGTGGCCAGCCGGCTGCTGCAAGCCTCGATCATGGCGGATCCTCCACACAGATACGCGATCGTCCGTTCGGGTGACATCTTCCCTTCCGCGATGAGAGCATCGAGATGCATCCCCACGCGACCGCGACGTCCCATCCAGGCCTTCGTGGCCGGGGCGCGGGACAACGTCGGCCGATAGGAGAACCACCCCCCATCCCCACCAGCGGCCACATCCGGGGTCGCCAGTTCCTCGCGCTCCTTGGCACCATGGAGCAGCACGGTCCTCGGCGGCATGGACCTCGAGTCGAGAGCCGCGATCATGCTGAGCAGCGGGGCGATGCCACTCCCCGTGCCGATGAGCAGATGATCTCGCTCGTCGGCGTCGTCAAGCCGAAAGAGACCGCGAGCTCTTCCCAAGTGAACGCGGTCGCCGATGCGAAGCGCGAAGAGCCGCGGTGTGAGGGCGCCGCCTGCCACCAGCGAGATGACGAAGTCGAGTTCGCACGCGCCTGGGCTGGAGGCGATCGAATAGGGCCGCGGCGGTGCGGGGTCGTCGGCCAGTGCGATCGGCACGTACTGGCCGGCAACGAAGGAGCTGGGTCCATCGTCATGGCGCAAGCGGAACCGTGCCATGGTGCGGCCAAGGTCCTCGCGCGCCACGAGGGTGGCGTTGGCCCCCAGGGATGGACGCGTGCGAGGAGCGATCATGGGCAGGTCCGGCTTGACCCTCGGCACGGGCGCGGCCAGCGTCACGACGTCGATCCTCGCGGCACGAGCTGATCTACGACCCCACGCGCAGCTGCCGCGTCGCGGTACCAGGCCATGTCTGTCCAGGCGAAATCGACCCACTGGCCCGGGAGTCGGTCGACCCGAAAGATGGCCTCGTTCGGGCAGGAGGTCTCACAGGCGCCGCAGTCGATGCAGTTGTCGGGGTCGATGAACAGTTTGCGGTCCACGCCGTCCTCCGCGGCGATGGCATCGACCGGGCAGACGTCCAGACAGGCACGGTCCATGTGATCCACGCAGGGGGCTGCGATCACGTAGGCCATGGGTGTCCTCCAGATGCTTGGCGACCGCATGTCGGCCGGTCCTGCCACGATGCAGGCTCGCGCCACAGACGTCCTGTGCGAGCGATGAGACCCGCATGAGAAGCGGCAAAACGGCCTAGGCACAGGTTCCTGCTCGCCGGGCTGCTCCCCGTTTGTGACGTGGGCGAGGCGGCTGGGCGATGCATTCAGCGCTCGTCCACTTGCCTCGGCGGTCGAGGGTGAGGAGACCATCGAGCGCCTGGTCAGGCGGGGTGATGTGTCGAGCGATCGCAGGCAACATGCCGCCATGGTCCCTGTGCCATCCCCTTCTCACGGACTGGTGTTTCGCGGTGCCGTGCGGCACCTCGCGGCAGGGCGTGGCGGGGTCCGTGGATGCACCCTTCACGGTCTTCTGCGACGCGTGCGTCTCGCTGTCCGCGCACGAGTGCCGGCTCGACGCCCCGATGATGGAGGTGTCCTACGTCGTCGGGATCCTGGTGCACCCGGAGGGGTCCGGGCGCGCAGGAACAGCACGCCATCCGAACACCGGCGTCTTGGAGTGCCGCGACGTCGAGGCTGTCTGGGTCGTATAGTCCCCTCGTGAGGGCGGCGAGCCGGACCGAGCGAGCGATGGAAGGGGCTGGGGATGGATGAGCAGCAAGTCCGTGAGCGCGCCGAGGCCGTGTGCGCCGCGCTCGTGGTGG
>JBBSAV010000153.1:0-4686 GCA_038251965.1 Candidatus Limnocylindrales bacterium | reverse complement strand
TGACATGATGGGCCGTGTGGGCAAGCTCGGCCGCATCCTGGGTCGTCGCGGCCTCATGCCCAACCCCAAGGCCGGCACCGTCACCTTCGACGTCGAGCGGGTCGTCAACGAGCTCAAGGGTGGCCGCATCGAGTTCAAGGTCGACAAGGGCGGCATCATCCATGTGCCCTTCGGCAAGGCCGCCTTCGAGGCGGACCTGCTGGTCGACAATCTCGCGGCCCTGACGGACGCTATCAACCGCGCGCGTCCCAAGGAAGTCAAGGGCCAGTACTTCAAGAGCCTCACCGTCGCGTCCACCATGGGCCCCGGCATCCGCGTGGATGTCCCGGGTCTCCTGGCCCGGGCGTCGGCCTGACGGCAGCGGGCGCCTTTAGCCCGTAGGACAGCGTTGACGGGGCGCTTCCCGTCGAAACGAAGAATCGTTCCGCCAGAGACCGCGATGCGTCCGAGGAAGCCCCCGGGCTTCCGTGCCGCGAACCGACCATGTCGGTTCGCCGGACCGGACCGAAATCGTCGACCGGACCGCAAGTCGCGGGGACGCCGACGGGCACGCCAAGGCAGGTGTCGAACCGGACCTCCGTCCGGGGCTGCGTGTCGCAGCGACCGACGCTCCTGTGCGGGACACACAGGGGCCGTCGCGTTCGCGCGTCGTTCCCAGGGAAAGGAGGTCACATGCCCACAGAAGCCAAGCAGGCAGCCGTGGCGGAGCTCGTCGAGCTCCTCAAGGAGGCGGACACGACGATCGTCTCTGACCATCGCGGCCTGTCGGTGGCTGATCTGCACAAGGTGCGCCGCGAGCTGCGCGCGAAGGACATCCAGTATCGGGTCATCAAGAACCGCCTGGCCAAGATCGCTGCTGAACGCGCCGGTCGTCCGGAGCTGATCCCGCTCCTGACCGGTCCCAGCGCCATCGCTGTCGGCGCGGCAGACGAGTCGTCCCTCGCCAAAGGCCTGATGGATGCCACCAAGCCCTTCTCGGTCGAGATCCGTGGCGCTGCCCTGTACGGCGCGACGGTCGACGCGGCCGTTGTCGCGGCGCTTGCCAAGCTGCCCGGCCGCGAAGTGCTGCTGGCCCAGCTGGCGGGTGGAATGGCCGCACCGCTGAGCACGATGGCGGGCCTCTTCGCCGCTCCGCTGCGCAACCTGGGCTACGGCCTGGTGCAGCTCAAGGAGCAGCGTGAAGCCGTTGCCGAAGCCACCTAGCACTCACCCACTGACTCCTGACTTCATCGACATCTAACGGAAGGAACGACAACCCCATGGCCAAGCTTTCCCAGGAAGATCTGCTCGTAGCCATCGACGGCATGACCGTGCTTGAGCTGTCCGAGTTCATCAAGGCCTTCGAGGAGCGTTACGGCGTCACTGCCGCCGCCCCAGCTGCTGCTGCCGCCGCCGCGCCCGCGGCTGAAGCGGCCGAAGCGGTCGAAGAGCAGACCGAGTTCGAGGTCGTGCTGACCGAGGTCGGCCCCAACAAGATCCCCGTCATCAAGGTCGTGCGCGAGCTGACCGGCCTTGGCCTCAAGGAGGCCAAGGACGTCGTCGATGCCGCTCCCAAGGCCGTCAAGGAGGGCGTGGACAAGGACGAGGCCGAGAAGATCAAGGCCGCGCTCGAGGAGCAGGGCGCCAAGGTCGACATCAAGTAGCCACCCGCCGCCCGATGATGAGGGAAGCCCGTCGGGCTTCCCTCATCGGCTTGTCGGTGGGTTCGGTGAGCCACAGCGTCGGGGCGACGGCGGCCGAGCACCTTTGGTTTCAGGATCGGTCGGACCGCCAGACCGAGACCGGCATCGACCGGGATCCATGACGGGGATCCATGACCGGTGCAGGTTCCCGCCTGCGTTTGCTTGTCACGCACGTAACCGTCATCCCGCCCGGGCCTCGCGTCCTTCCGTTGCCCCTGACGCAAACCAGGCGCGTGTTGGTCGATGATCGGGACTCCCAGGCAAATCCCTGACCCGCAATGCCGTGAGCGCGTCAGTTGTGGTGCGTGGGGGTCAAACGCGAGTCGGTGGCGGAGACCCGCCGGCTTCTGTCTCTGGCGCAATGCGGATGTCTCTGGCGCAATGCGGCGACCTACTGGAGGTGTCGGCGGAACCGCCCCGGGATGCTTTCCGGCCCAGGGGAAGCGTTTGACGGGATTCGGCTGACTGCGGTATCGTAGGCGGTCGGTGAGCGCGGCCCTTTACCTTTCAACGACCCATGTGGTCGGATTCCCATGCCTTGATTGCCTCTCCCTGAGGCCAGGAGTGCCCCATGACCGTGTCTGATGTCGATCGTCGGCGTGCGCCCATGACAGTGGAGCGCGTACGTTACTCTCGGATCCCTGAGGTCCTGCCCATCCCTGACCTGATCGAGCTTCAGCGCAAGTCGTACGACTGGTTCGTGGAGCGCGGCCTGCGGGATCTTCTCGATGAGATCAGCCCCATCTCGGACTTCACCGGCAAGTCCATGGAGCTGCACTTCAACGCCTACGAGTTCGGCGAGCCCAAGTACGACCAGCTCGAATGTCGGGCGCGGGACCTGACCTTCAGCCGACCGCTGTATGTGGAGGTCGAGCTTGTCATCCACGAGACCGGCGAGCACATCGCGCAGCGCGTCTACATGGGCGACTTCCCCAGCATGACCGAGCGTGGCACCTTCATCATCAACGGCGCGGAGCGCGTCGTGGTCAGCCAGCTCGTGCGCAGCCCGGGCGTGTACTACACCAACACCGAGGACGCCAACACCGGCCGGCAGCTCTTCAGCGCCAAGGTCATCCCCAATCGCGGTGCCTGGCTGGAGTTCGAGACCTCGGCCAAGAACGTGCTCTACGTCAAGGTCGACCGCAAGCGCAAGCTGGAGGCGACCAAGCTCCTGCGTGCCGTGGGCTACGAGACCAACGACCAGATCGTCGGCCTCTTCAAGCGGGTCGATACCGGCGAGACCAGCTTCGTCAGTGAGACGCTGGACAAGGACACTACGACCACGCGCATGGAAGCGCTCATCGAGGTCTACAAGAAGCTGCGTCCGGGCGATCCGCCCACTGGGGACAACGCTGAGAAGCTCGTCGAGAGCCTCTTCTTCAACTTCCGGCGCTACGACCTCGGTCGGGTGGGCCGCTACAAGTTCAACAAGAAGCTGGGTCCGGTCGCCGACCGCATGGGCATCAAGCTGCCCGATCTCGAGCGCACCATCACCAAGGAAGACATCGCCGTCATCGTCGGTCACCTCATCGAGCTGGACAATGGCCTGGGCATGGCCGATGACATCGACCACCTCGGCAACCGTCGCATCCGCGCCAACGGCGAGCTCATCCAGAACGCCTTCCGCGTGGGCCTGCTGCGCATGGAGCGCGTGGTCAAGGAGCGCATGACCATCCAGGAGCCGGAGAAGGCGACGCCCAATGTGCTCATCAACATCCGCCCCGTCGTGGCGGCCATGAAGGAGTTCTTCGGCGGCAGCCAGCTCTCCCAGTTCATGGACCAGACCAACCCGCTCGCGGAGCTCACCAGCAAGCGCCGCCTCTCGGTGCTAGGCCCGGGCGGCCTCTCGCGTGAGCGCGCCGGTTTCGATGTCCGTGACGTCCACCACAGCCACTACGGTCGGATCTGCCCCATCGAGACGCCCGAAGGCCCCAACATCGGCCTCATCGGCTCGCTCGCGACGTACGGCCGCATCAACGAGTACGGCTTCATCGAGACGCCCTACCGCAAGGTCAAGCGCTCCTCCGACTACAAGGACAAGGGCCTCATCGACGAGATCTCTGGTGAGGACGTCGTCACCGCCGACGGGGTGGTCATCCTCGAGAAGGCCCAGCCCATGACGCCCGAAGCGGTCGATGAGCTGAAGGCCCAGAAGCGCAAGGCCTTCAAGATCAAGCCACGCGTGACCGATGAGATCGAGTACCTCGCCGCCTACGATGAGGAAGAGCGCTACGTCGCACAGGCCAACTCCCGGCTTGACGAGCGCGGCTACTTCGTCGATGAGAAGGTCGCCACCCGTTACCTCGACCAGTTCCCCGAAGCGCGTCCCAGCCAGGTCGAGTACATGGACGTGAGCCCCAAGCAGGTCGTGTCGGTGGCCACCGCGCTCATCCCCTTCCTTGAGCACGACGACGCCAACCGCGCCCTGATGGGCTCCAACATGCAGCGCCAGGCTGTGCCGCTGCTGGAACCGGAGTCGCCCATCGTGGGCACCGGCATGGAGGCCCGCGCCGCCCAGGACTCGGGTCAGGTCATCGTCGCCCGCGCCGCCGGCGTGGTGACGTCGGTGACGGCCGACCGCATCACCGTGGAAGAGGACGACGGCGAGCTGCGCCAGTACCCGCTGGAGAAGTTCGTTCGCTCCAACCAGGGCACCTGCATCAACCACCGACCCATGGTGGAGGTGGGGATGCGCGTCGCCGAGAGTGCCGTGCTGGCCGACTCCTCCTCGACCGATGCCGGCGAGCTGGCGCTGGGCCGCAACATCCTGGTGGCCTTCATGAGCTGGGAAGGTGGCAACTACGAGGACGCCATCGTCGTCAGCGATCGTCTCGTCCGAGAGGATCTCTTCACCAGCATCCACATCGAGAAGCATGAGCTGGAGTCGCGTGACACCAAGCTCGGTCCCGAGGAGATCACCCGCGACATCCCCAACGTGGGCGAGGACTCCCTCAAGGACCTCGACGAGGACGGTGTCGTCTACATCGGTGCCGAGGTGCAGCCC
>JBBSAV010000152.1:0-4749 GCA_038251965.1 Candidatus Limnocylindrales bacterium | reverse complement strand
TTGGTTCGGCGACCATTCCATGGCACGCATCGTCCGATCATTCGCGGGCAGTTCGGGCAGGGGAACGTCGGGCATGTCGATCCAGCAGTCGGCGGCTGGATCGTAGGCGGCGGCGTGACGGTCAGCGGTCACCTCGATGAGCAGCTCTCCCGTCCAGGCCAGCTCACCCGTGCGATCGAGCGGTGATGTCGCAAGGGTCCGCCAGCGTCCGGTGCCTGGGTCGAAGGCGAGACGGACCTGAGTGGCACCGTCCGGCGTGTTGAGGTGTCCGGCGAGGATGACCTCGTCACCGGTCCTGGCAGCGCGCGGGATACCATCGAAGTCCGGGCCTGAGGTCATGGACCCACTCGGAATCGGCTGGTGTTCCTCCCATTGTCTTATCGAGGGGGTGTAGGTGGCGGTGCGACCGCTAGCGGGGTCGATCGCCACCATCCGGGCGCCTGCCCAGACCGCCATGGCGCTCACGGCAGCGAAGGGCGAGCGTGGCAGCTTGGGCCAGGAGCCACCGAGGTTCGTCAACGGTGCTGGGGGCGGTTCCTTCAGGCCCCGGCTCGGGCTCGAGTGCGCAGCTGCCTCGGGCGTGGGTTCTGGCGTGCGCCCAGCGGTTGCGAGCGGGCTTGCCTCCGGCGTGGCGACGGCTGTCGGGATCACGTGATCTGCCGGGCACATCTCAGCCGTGGACGACGCCATCGACGATGGTGCGGGCGACGGCGCGGCCACCACCACCGAAGGCCCCAGCGGTAGCAGCGTGGCCACCACCGCCGCGGCGATCAGCGCGCGAAACGTCGCCGGGATCGTCGTCATGCTGTTCGACTCATCGTCACCCCCAGGGCCGGAAGTCCGGGCCCATTCGCAACGCTCGTCATCATAGTCTCCGAGGTGGCGGACGCGGTCGGTAGCGCCTTCGACATCTTCGACATCGACGCCGAAGGGACGCCGTCTGTGGCCAAGCCTCGCGTTTGTCCACCACGCACACAACGGACCGATGGGCGGTGCATCGGGTAGGTGATTTGCGTGCGAGTGCGAATCCTTGCCGACCATGCGCCTGCTTTGCGTCCCACGCACAGGAGCGACCAGGAATCCCGGTCGTGCGTCAGTTGGGTGACTGGGAGACAACTCCGGCCGTCCGGGTGGGACTCGGGCGAATCCCGACGCGAACCGGGCGGCCCCGGAGCCCTCGCGACCCCGGCGCTACACACGGAGCCAGTCCGCCCGACGCTCCCTCAGGCAGCCTCGAGGATCGGCTCAGGCGGCCTCGGCGACCGGCGCCATGAACTGGCTGTTGTAGAGCTCGTAATAGACGCCTCGCTCCGCGAGCAAGCTCTCATGGTCACCCTGCTCCACGATCTGGCCGTGATCCATGACCAGGATGAGGTGGGCGTCGCGGATGGTCGAGAGGCGATGGGCGATGACGAAGGTGGTCCGATCGCGCATGAGCCCGGCCATGGCACGCGCGACGAGCACTTCCGTACGAGTGTCGACCGAGCTGGTCGCCTCGTCGAGGATGAGGATCTGCGGGTCGGCCAGGAAGGCCCGCGCGATGGTCAGCAGCTGTCGCTCGCCGGCCGAGAGGCTGGAGGCGTCGTCATCGATGATGGTGTCGTAGCCGTCCGGCAGCGTCCGCACGAAGTGGTCGGCATGAGCCGCTTCCGCCGCCGCTGCGATCTGCTCCTCAGTGGCGCCCCGTCGGCCGTAGGCGATGTTGTCCCTGATGGTGCCATGGAACAGCCAGGTGTCCTGCAAGACCATGCCGAAGGTGCGCCGCAGGGCATCGCGGGTCATGTCCCGGGTGTCGATGCCGTCGAGGAGGATGCGTCCGCCGTCGAGCTCGTAGAAGCGCATCAGCAGATTGACCAGCGTGGTCTTGCCCGCCCCCGTCGGCCCGACGATGGCGACGGTCTCACCCGGTTGCACGGTCACATCGAGGTGCTCGATGAGGGGCACGTCGGGCTTGTAGCGGAAGGAGACATCCTCCATGGCCACGGCACCGGTGGCGACCGGGAGGCTCACCGGCTGTGCCCGATCAGGCGATTCTTCCTCCTCATCCATGAGCTCGAACACGCGCTCGGCCGACGCGACCGCCGACTGCATGACGTTGATGATGCTGGCGGTCTGGAGGATGGGCATGGTGAAGGTGCGGGAGTACTGGATGAACGCCACAAGGTCTCCGAGAGAGAGCTGGCCGGAGGCGACCCAGGCACCGCCGATGACGGCGATGGCGACGTAGTTGAGGTTGGCGACGATGTTGAGGGTGGGCTGGATGATGCCGGAGATGAACTGCGCCTTGTAGCTGGCCTGGTAGAGGCGCTCGTTCTCCGAGGCGAATTTCTCGATAGCCTCGTCCTGGCGCCCGAAGACCTTCACGATGGCGTGCCCGGTATGCATCTCCTCGATGTGCCCGTTGAGGGTACCCGTCGAGTCCCACTGGGCTACGAACTGTGGCTGCGAGCGCCGCGCGATGAGGAGGGTCGCCACCAGTGACACCGGTACTGCGAGGATAGAGATCAGGGCCAGGCCGGGGCTGATGATCAGCATCATGGCGAGCACGCCGATGATCGTCAGCACGGCCGTGATCAACTGGGTCAGGGTCTGCTGGAGTGTCTGGCCGATGTTGTCGATGTCATTGGTGACCCGGCTCAGGATGTCGCCGCGGGGGTGGTCGTCGAAGTAGCTCAGTGGCAGTCGACCGAGCTTCCGATCGACACCCTGGCGCAGTCGGTAGACCGTTCGCTGGGTGATACCGGCCATGATCCAGGCTTGCACCCAGCCGAGAACCGCACTCATCAGATAGACGCCGATGAGAGTCAGCAGCACCTGGGCGAGGGCACCCATGTCCACGCCGGGCGCCGGCGGCATGATGCCGTCGAAGATGACGTTGGTGGCTTCGCCCAACAACCGTGGCCCCACGATCAGGAAGGCCACACTGCCGATGGCAAAGACGGCCACGAAGATCAACCGCAGCACTTCGGGACGTAGCTCATTGAGGAGCCGCCGCAGGGTCCCGCGGAAGTCCAGGGGCTTGGTTGTCGGCGCGCCCATGCCCATTCCCATGTGCCCGCCACCAGGCCCGGGCCGTCTCCCCAGCCCGCCGGGCCGGCCCATCATGCTGCGGCCTCCTCGTGCGAAAGCTGGGAGTAGACGATCTCCTGGTAGGTCTCGTTGTCGGCCATCAGCTCGGCGTGGGTGCCGACCCCGACGACACGCCCAGCGTCCAGGACGACGATGCGATCGGCGTCCATGATGGTGCCCACGCGTTGGGCCACGATAATCAGGGTGGCCCAGCCCAGATGCCGCCCGAGCGCCGCCCGAAGTCGCGCATCAGTGCCGAAGTCGAGCGCTGAGAAGCTGTCGTCAAAAACATAGACGCCAGCCTTGCGGACGATGGCGCGCGCGATCGCCAGACGCTGCCGCTGACCGCCCGAGACGTCCACGCCGCCCTGGCTGATGGCGGCCTCAAGCTGGCCGTCCATCTGGGCCACGAAGTCACGGGCCTGGGCGATCTCAAGCGCCTGCCACAGGTCCTCGTCAGACGCGTCGGGGTCACCATAGCGAAGGTTGCTCGCCACCGTCCCGCTGAACAGGAAGGCCTTCTGCGGCACATAGCCGACGCGCGCCCACAGGTCGGCGCGATCGACCTCACGAACATCGACGCCGTCGATCAACACCGCACCGCTGCTGACGTCGTAGAACCGCGGCAGCAGGTCCAGCAGCGTGGACTTGCCACTGCCGGTGCTGCCGACGATGGCGGTGCGCTCTCCCGGCCTGGCGACGAAGGACACGCCACGGAGCACCGGTTCTTCGGCCCCCGGATAGCAGAAGTCGACGTCGCGAAACTCGATGGTCGCCGCGTTCGTTCCGCTTGGCAGGTTCGCCGGATGTTCGGGATCGTGGATCGTGGGGGCCGCGTCGAGGACCTCCATGATCCGACCCGAGGACACCGCCGCTCGCGGAACGAGGATGAACATCAGGACGGCCGTGAGCACCGAGAACAGGATCAGCGTCAGATACTGTAGGAATGCGGTGAGGTTGCCGATGCCCATCTCACCGCTGGCCACGCGCGGGGCGCCGAACCACATCACCGCCACCGTCGAGAGGTTCATGATGAGCGTGAGCACGGGGATGGTCAGGGCGAACAGCCGATTGACGCGCAGTCCGACCGAGAAGAGGCTGCTGTTGGCTTCGTCGAAGCGCTCCTCTTCATGGTCGGTCCGCACGAACGCGCGGATGACGCGCACGCCGGCGAGTGTCTCGCGCATCAGCTGGTTGATGCGGTCGATCCGGACCTGCATGGCCCGGAACAGTGGGATGGCTCGCATCATCACCAGCCCGATGACCAGGACCATCACGGGCAGGATCACCACCAGCAAGGCGGAGAGCGCGGCGTCCTCGCGGATGGCCATGATGGTCCCGCCCACGATCATGATCGGTGCCGTCAGCATGACGGTCAGCCCCATGAACACCACCATCTGGACCTGCTGGACATCGTTCGTGTTGCGGGTGATGAGCGAGGCTGGGCCGAAGATGTCGATCTCGACCTTGGAGAAGCGTTCGACCTGGCCGAAGACGGCAGCGCGCACATCGCGCCCGAATCCCATGGCCACCCTGGCACCCCAGTACACCGCCAGGATGGAGGCAACACTCAAGGCGGCCGTAGCGAGCAACATCAGTGCGCCGGCGTAGAGGATGTAGCCATCATCGCCGGCGACGACACCGTTGTTGATGATGTCGCCCTGGAGATTGGGAAGGAAC
>JBBSAV010000151.1:0-4824 GCA_038251965.1 Candidatus Limnocylindrales bacterium | reverse complement strand
GGAGCAAGCTCGGTCATGCCCACATGGTACGAAGTGCCGGGGTCGGGCGAGCGGCGGTTTCGGGCGTGGCGCGTTAGGACCGGTTCAGACCAGAGCTGACTAGCGGCCCTGGCACAAGCCCTCGCGTGGTCTACGATGCGCGCTTCGCCGACCACGCGAGGAGATACGACATGGCCGATCTGTCGACCGAGTTCACTGGCATCAGTTTTCCCAACCCGTTCATGCTCGCGTCGGCGCCGCCGACCGAATCCGAGTCGTACATCCGCCGCGCCTTCGATGCCGGTTGGGGTGGGGTCGTGACCAAGACCATCGGCCTGCACCAGGTCCAGAACGTCCGCGGACCCAAGACGAAGTTCCTGCGCCTCGACGACGGCGGCACACGCAAGTCGATGGCCAAGCGCGGCGGCTCGACCGTGATGGCGTCGTGGAACTGGGAGCTCATCAGCGACAAGCCCATCGACTGGTGGATCGGCAAGCTGTCGGCCATCAAGCGTGACTACCCCGAGCACGTGCTGGTGGCCTCGATCATGGCGGGCTCCGGCTCCGACGAGGAGATGCGCAACTGGCAGACGTTGGCACTGGCGGTGCAGGGCGAGGGCGTCGATGCCATCGAGCTGAACTACTCCTGCCCGCATATGGACCGCCCGGACATGGGCTCTGGGCTGGGCAAGGACGCGAGGCTGGTGTCTACCACGACGCAAGCCGTCAAGGAGGTAGCGCGCGTGCCGGTATGGGCCAAGCTGACACCAGCCACGGCCGACATCGTGGAGGAGGCCGATGCCACCTTCCGCGGTGGGGCGGATGCCATCGTGTCCTCGAACACCTTCCCCTCGCTGCCACCGATCGATCCCGACACGCTCGAGTTCGAGGTCAACGTGGACGGCTTCGTTTCACCCGGCGGCTTGGGCGGGCCAGCCATCCTGATGCAGTCGCTGGCCAAGATGGCATCGCTCAGCGGGGCGTTCCCGAAGGGCTCCTTCTCCGGCGTCGGCGGCATCTCCACGTGGGCCGACGCGCTCTCCTACTTCATGCTCGGCTGTGGGACGGTGCAGGTGGCCACGGCGGCCATGCTCGACAAGGCCATCGGCCCCAACGTCATCGCCGACCTCACGCGGGGCATGTCGGCGTTCCTCGATGAGCACGCCGATCGTGGCTGGACCACGCTCGACGACTTCCGCGGCCTGCGGCGGGACGCGGTCGTGACGCAGTCGCAGATCGGCCGACCGGCGCAGTCGGGGGCGGACCCCGAGGATGGCGCCGAGGGCTACACCCGCTAGCTCAAGGCGCGCCCACCAGAAGGTCCGGCTGGGCACGGCCCTTATCGATCTCCGTCGTGCCGGAGGTGGGTGGCTGCGGACACGTGGCAGGCAACGGCCCTCCCGGTCATTTCACGGTTCCTTCACGAACCCGGGTCCAAGGTAGGACTCGATCGGACACCCCAGGAGACGACAGATGGTCGCCAGGGGCAAGCAGCAAGCTTCGGATCACCGGAGCCGAGAAGGAGCCATCAGATGTCAGTCATGGCAGTCACATTCCCCATCCTGCCGGGAAAGACCCTGGAATGGCGAACCTGGATGAACGAGTTGAACGGTCCACGCCACGACGAGTTCGCCGCATCACGTAGCCAAGCCAGCGTCCACGAACGCACCTTCCTGCAGCAGACACCCAATGGCGACGTCGTCATCGTCACGCTCGAGGGCAAGGACCCGGAACGGTCATTCGAGAAGATGACAAGCGGCCATGATGCGTTCACGACCTGGTTCGTGCAGAAGGCACGCGAGGTCCATGGCATCGATATCAGCGTCCCGCTCAACGGAGCGTCCTCCCGCCTCATAGTCGACTCGGACAGCGAGGTAGCACCGCCGTAGCAGCCTCAGCCTACCGGGCCGGCTCGCCCCCCCAGAGGCCGCTCGACTTGTCGAGCGGCCTCTCCGTGTGCAGCGATCGGAAGGCGAAACCAGAAGACCGAGCCTCCGCCCGCGCGGTCGCGATAGCCGATCTGGCCTCCCTGCGACTCGACGGCGGCGGCGGCGGTGGCGAGCCCCAGTCCATGCGTGGTCGAGCCTTCCCGCCGCGCTGCGAACGGGATGAAGATGTCGTCTCGTCGAGAGGCTGGCAACCCAGGACCCTGATCGGCCACCTCGGCGCTGACGACGGCTCCGGGCCCGGGTACGGCAGGCTCCATGCGCACCAGCAGCTCGACGGTGCCACCCGCTGGGCCGTGGCGCACGGCGTTCGACAGCAGGTTGGTGAGGGCCTGATGGAAGCGGACGGCACTGATACGGACCGAGACCTCATCGACCGTCTGCACGATGCGGACATCGCGCTCGCGCGCGACCCATTCCACCTCCTGCTCCACACGTGCGACGAGGAGTGGGAGGACATAGTCGTCGATCTCATCAGCCAGCCCCACTGCCTGCGCCTCGGCCAGCCCCAACAGGGCAGCGGCAAGCTCACCCAGATCGATGGCGTCCTGCCTGGCGTCTTCGAGCTGGGAGCGAGCCACCCCGTCGACGGCGTCAACTCGCAGCAGGCCGTCAAGCCGCATCCGCAGTGCTGCGATGGGGGTACGCAGGTCATGCGCAGCCCCCGCGATGAGCAGGCGCTCATGGCTGACGGCGTCCTCCACCCGAGCGAGGAGCCGGTTGAGCGTGGCGGCCAGGCGGCCGACCTCGTCCTGTTGCGGGACCGTCGGCAGTCGGCGCCCCAGGTCATGCGGGCTGATGGCATCCGCTTCGCGGGTCAAGCGCCGGATGGGGGCGAGTGCGCGCCCCGCCAGCCACCAGCCGCCGATGAGCGAGCCGATGGCACACAGCGTGCCGACCATGATCAGCAGTTCCGAGAGGCGAGCCGCGACCTGGTCGACTCCAGCCAGCGAGCTGCCTGTGATGAGTCGACGGCCGTCGGGCAGGAGCTCGACATGGAACGCATATACCGGGCCGGTCGTCTCGAGCCGGCGGGTGGAATCGCCTAGCGGCAGCCGAGGCAGATGGGGCGGGGTGCCACGCCCGGCGTCGACGGCGGCGCTGGCCGGATCTACCAATACGGTGAAGATGCCTGGCAATGGGGGGTCCAAGGCATCGATGGTCGAGCCGCCCTGGCGCAGGTCATCGACCACGTCCGCCGCGTGGACCCGCAGTGCCTCCTCCGTTGAGGCGCGCAGGCTGGTCTGGACCTGTGACCAGACCGCGAACCCGGCCACGCTGACGAGCAGCATGAAGGTCAATCCATACCAGATCGTGAGGCGCGACCGGATCGTCATCAGGCAGTTCCGACCTCAGTAACCCCTGGGCTGCGCAGGACGAACCCGGCCCCACGGACGGTCTCGATGACCGGAGCCCCCGGGACCTCGCGCAGGGTCGCCCGCAGAGCAGAGACGTGGACATCGACGACGTTCGACGTGCCGTCCCAGGCCCAATCCCAGACATGCTCCACGATCTCAGCCCGGGTCACCAGCCGACCCTCGTGGCGGACGAGCAGCTCAAGGATGGCGAACGCTCGTCCCGCGATCGGTAGCGGCCGTCCGTTGACGCTGACCCGCCTCGCTGCGGGGTCCAGACTCATGGCACCGACAGTCAGGATGGCGGGCCGTTCGACCTGGCCGCGGCGCATCAGGGCACGCATGCGCGCGATCAGCTCATCGAACGAGAATGGCTTGGCCAGGTAGTCGTCGGCTCCGGAGTCGAGTCCACGAACACGTTCGCGAATCTCGGCATGGGCCGTGAGCACGAGGATCGGTGCCCACACCCCTCCTGCACGCAATGCTGCACAGAGGTCGATCCCGTCTCCATCGGGGAGACCCACGTCGACCACGATCGCGTCATACGGGACCTCGGTCGCCATCCACTGGCCGTCCTCGGCCGTCGCCGCGACATCGACGGCGTAACCCTCCAGGCGTAGGGAGTCACCCAATGACTTGGTCAGGCGTTCATCGTCCTCGACGAGCAGCACTCGCACCATCCACCTCCTGATGCTCCCGTCACGACCACCGGCGGCCGCAGCCGCGGATCAAGCCGCGGCTCGACCACCACATCTTCGACCCTCGTGGCGATTCCTGTTGATGCGCAGCTCGGGGCAGGTGTCGAGAGACAGCGATCCCGTCGCGCCCAACGGGACAGCGACGTCGTCACTCCCAGATCCATGGACACGAGCGAGACCATCAGCCTGGACGGACCGGCACAGCGGCGCTTCACCGTCCTCACCTATCTGCTGATCGGTGGACTGACGCCCGAGGAGGGGGCGACCGACCCAGGGGCGCTCGGCCCGACCCACCGGGTGGGTCATCCGGCGGAGCCGCACCCATCACGCCGCTGTCTCACCCACCGGGTGGGTCATCCGGCGGGCACCCATCGCGCCGCTGTCTCACCCACCGGGCGGGTCATCTGACAGCGCCTCACCCATCGCGCTGCTGTCTCACCCACCGGGCGGGTCATCCGGCGGAGCCGCACCCATCGCGCCGCTGTCTCACCCACCGGGTGGGTCATCCGGCGGAGCCTCACCCATCGCGCTGCTGTCTCACCCACCGGGCGGGTTATCCCGCGGAGCATCGATCTTCCTACCCACCGGGTGCATGGAACGACGGCTCGGTGGGCCGCAGTGGTCCCCGGCTCCGCTGACTCACCCATGGGGTGGGTCGCAGGTGATGCCGTGGCACCAGGGTGCGCTGGATCCGCGCCTCGGGCTCCCACCGGCGCCGAGCCTCCGGCCGGCCATCGCCGGCTGTCGGCCATAGCTGGAGGTGTGACGCGGCGACCGGACCAAAGTGACAGGCTCGCGGGCGGCTGGCGGACAACGTCGCTGTGCGCGGACAGGGGTCGGCGGGGC
>JBBSAV010000150.1:0-4968 GCA_038251965.1 Candidatus Limnocylindrales bacterium | reverse complement strand
CGGGTTGTCCACGCGGAAGATGCGCACGCCGTGGTCCATCCAGAAGCGCGTCACCGTCAACAGCTCCAGCCAGAGCTCCCGCCAGGCGTCGGTCTCGAAATCGAAGGGATAGGCGTCCTGGTACTTCTTGGGCGGGTTCTCGGCGTACTGGATGGTGCCGTCAGGTCGCGCCTTGAACCATTCACGGTGCGCGTCGAGGTAGGGATGGTCAGCGCTGGTCTGAAAGGCTAGATCGAGGGAGATGGCGATGCCATGCTCGGCAGCTGCCGCCACCAGCGCATCGAAGTCGGCCAGCGTCCCCAGCTGCGGATGGACCGCCATGTGACCGCCTTCCGCGGCACCGATGGCCCAGGGCACGCCCGGATCGTCGAGGCTCGCATCGAGCGTGTTGTTGGGGCCCTTGCGGAAGGCACGGCCGATGGGGTGGATGGGCGGCAGATACAGCACGTCGAAACCCATGTCGGCCACATAGGGCAGGCGCTCGATGACGTCGCGGAAGGTGCCATGCCGGCCGTCCTCGGGCGAGGCCGATCGCGGGAAGAGCTCGTACCAGGCGCCGAAACGCGCCAGCGGCGGGTCGACCGTGACCGCCAGAGCGGGCTCCCAGACCGTCTCGAAGCGGCGGTCGGGATAAGCCTGCATGAGCCGCAGGAGATCATCCTCCATGGCGGCATCGATGCGCTCAGGCGTGGGCTCGCCGTCGACCGCATCTGCCCCCGCGGCAAGCCGCTCGCGATCGCCGCCCACCGCACGTCCGGCTGCCTCGCGCACGAGGGCCGCTCCGATCGCCATGTCGACCGGCGTGGTGGTGCCGGCATCGACCCGCCGAACGAGATCGTGTCGCCACGTGCCGAAGTGATCGATCCAGGCAGCGACGGTGTATTCGTGGCGGCCCAAGCGCGTGAGCGGCAGTTCAGCCGACCAGCGGTCGTCGTCTGGCTCGGCCATGGGCAGCTCAGACCAATCGGCCGCACCCGGTGGCCGGTGGCGCAGACGCACGCCGATGTGGTCGTGGCCATCAGGAAAGACGTCCGCCTGGACGAGGAGGACGTCTCCCAGCACGCGCTTGACGTCGAATCGTCCACCATCGACGGCCGGCAGCAGCTGGTCGATGACGACGCGTCGTCGTCCCTCTGAAGGCATCTCTTCCCCGGCTCCTGCCCGTGGATCCATCGGCGTCAACCCTCCCGCGCGGTGCTGCGTGAAGGGGCATGGTAACGAGCCTCAGGCATCGGCGGACTCCGGCGCGCTGACGAACACCGCTGCTGACATCGCCGGCAGCCAAAGTCGACCACCTTCGGATCGGACGTCGGGATGCGAGGCGGCCGCCAGTTCGACCTCCAGCGGCAGCTCGATGGAACAGGCATCCGCGGCGAGGTTGGCGGCGACCGTGCGGTCGCCGCTCGTCACCACCAGCCAACCGGCGTCTGCGTCGGCCTGGACGTTCGGCCGTGCGTCTCCTTCGAGCCCATTGGTGGCCCGGCGCACGGCGATCAGCTGACGGTGCCATTCCAGGAGCGCCGCATGCGGCTCACGCCCTGGCTCGCGCCAGTCGAGTCGCGATGCCTCGAACGTCTCGACCGCCATGGGGTCGGGAACTTCCTCTGGGCGCCAGCCGAAGGCGGCGAACTCCGAACGACGCCCCCGTCGGACGGCTTCGGCAAGCGCTTCGTCTTCGAAGTCGGCGAAGAACTGAAAGGGCGTCCCCGCGCCCCATTCCTCTCCCTGGAACAGCAGCGGCACGAATGGCCCGCACAGCACGAGCGCGGCCGCCACCCGCAGGGCCGCCTCATCGACCAGCCCAGCCAAGCGCTCACCGCGGGCGCGATTGCCGATCTGGTCGTGGTTCTGGGCGAAGCCAAGGAAGCGCCGCAGCGGCAGCCCATCGGCCGGACGCCCGTGGTGCCGACCACGACTGGCGGCATAGCGTCCGTCGTAGACCCAGACGCCGCGTAGCGCCTTGACCAGGTCGGGAAAGCCGGCGAAGTCCGCATAGTAACCACCATCTTCGGCCGTAAGCGTGGTGTGCAGCGCATGGTGGAAATCATCGCTCCACTGGGCGTCGATGCCGTAGCCACCGAGCTCCCGCGAACGCACGATGCGCGGATCGTTGAGATCGCTCTCGGCGATGAGCACGAGTTCGCGGCCCAGGCCCGCGGCGAGCGCTTGGGCCTCCACGGCCATCTGCTCGAGCAGGTGCGTGGCGGTCAGGTCGATGAAGGCATGCACGGCGTCGATGCGCAACCCGTCGACGTGGTAATCACGCAGCCACATCAGGGCGTTGTCGATGATGAAACGCCGCACCTCGTCGGCGCCGGCATCTCCCAGGTTGACCGCATCGCCCCAGGGCGTTCGGAAGCGATCGGTGACAAAGGGTCCGAACTGCGACAGGTAGCAACCCTCCGGACCAAGGTGGTTGTAGACCACGTCGAGCAGCACTGCCAGCCCGCGGTCGTGGCAGGCGTCCACCAGCCGCTTGAGCCCGTCAGGCCCGCCATAGGGTTCGTGCGGCGCGAAGAAGCCGGCCACGTCATAGCCCCAGCCGCGACGGCCGGGGAAGGCGTGGACGGGCATCAGCTCCAGGTGCGTGATCCCCAGCTCGACGAGATGGTCGAGCCGTTCGATGGCGCCGTCGAACGTGCCCTGCGAGCTGAACGTGCCCACGTGTGCCTCGTAGACGATGCCGACGCTGAGCGGCGTGGGTCGGAACGCGGCGTCATGCCACTCGAACGCCGCGTGATCCATGCGCTGGCCTGGCCTATGCACGCCGTAGGGCAGCCGCTCGCTGCGCGGGTCCGGGATGGCCGTGCCACCGTCGAGCGAGATAGCGTAGTCATCGCCGGGCGCGGGACCAGTGCCGGCAGTCTCCCAGTAGCCGCCCTCGGTGGCTCGTAGAGACCAGCGCTCCCCGGCCATGACCAGCTCGACACTGGTGGCGCGGGGTGCCCAGATCCGCAGGCTCATTCGTCCTCCTTCACCAGGAGCGCCACGGGGAACCGCCGCAGCACGCGCTCCACCGGCAGCACTCGATCCACCGGCAGCGTCCGCGCATCGCCACGAACGACGTGACGTTCGCCCGTCAAGTGATCGCGCCAGCGACCGGAGGGCACCTCGACCCGCGTCTCACCCCAGCGCGACGCGGGTGGCAGGAGGCGAGCTCCCAGGCGGCCGCGCGTGAGCTTGTACGGATGGCGAGGCACGATGGTGACGGCCGCCTCAGCGCGGGCGAAAGCGACCACGTGGTCGGCAGCGCGGCCCGTGACCCGGAGGGCACGATAGGCTGCCTCGGGGCCGTAGAGATCACGCCGATCGCGGCGCAGATGGAGCGCCTGTCGCGTGAGCCATAGCTTGGGCAGGCCCGAGTCCGCGGCGGCCAGGATGGCGGCCGGGCCTGGTCCACGGAGCTGATCGACCTCCAACGCTGCCTCGAGGTCGTACAGCAGCCGGTCTCGTAGCTTGAAATCGACCGGGCGGCGATTGTCCGGATCCACCAGCGAGAGATCCCACAGCTCGCAGCCCTGATAGATGTCCGGCACGCCCGGCGCGGTGAGCTTGAGCAACGTCTGCGACAGGGCGTTCACCCGTCCGGCCCGCACGATCGCTGGCAGGACGTGCTCCACGTCGGCCACGAAACTGGCGTCCGCGAGCGTATCCCGAACGAACCCCGCGAGGGAGCCCTCGTAGGCCGCATCCGGCTCCGTCCAGGCGGTGCGCAGCTTGGCCTCACGAGCCGCCTTCAGCAGGTACGCGGTCAGCCGGTCGGCGTCGATGGGCCAGGTGCCCACGATGGTCTGGGCCGCGAGGTAGCCGATGACCGGGTCGAAGCTGGTCCCGCGCCAGCGACGACGGAAGCGACGCATCCAGCGCTCGGCGATGCGCCGCCAACGATCGGGCATCTCCGACAGCACCGCCAGACGGGCGCGGACGTCTTCGGAGCGCTTGGTGTCGTGGGTCGACGTGGTCAGCATGGTGGCCGGCCAAGTCGCTGCCCGGGCGGCATTGGCGGCGTGGTACTCCTCCACGTCCAGGCCGAAACGGCCCGGCTCGCAGCCGACATCGTTGAGCGCCACCAATCGCACGTAGCGGTAAAACGCAGTGTCTTCGATGCCCTTGGCCATGACGGCGCCGGAGAGCTGCTGGAAGCGGCCCACCAGATCACCCTCCGCGTCCCCGTTCACGCCCAGGGTCAGGATATCGCCAAGAAAGCCGAGCAGCTCAGTGTCGAGGTCCGGGCGGGCTTCCTGGGCCGCGGCGATGGCGATGCCGATGACGCGCCGGTCCCCGTCGCTGATGGCGCCCTCGTCAGGACGTGCGTAGGTGCGATACACCGGCATGGAAACGACCACGGCTCGCAATGCCTCGTGGAGCTCGTGGCGCGTGTAGTCCCGGAAGCGACGCTGGTTCTCGCAGATGGCCACGAACACCGCGGTCAGCCGGTTGAGCTCCGAGCCCAGGGTCTCGCGCACCACGAGGTCACGTGTCTCGCGGGTGATGGCGTCGAAGCTGCGCGGCTCGCGAGTGAGACGGGCATGCAGCTCACTGAAGGCCTCCTCGGCCGCGGGATCGACCAGCAGGCTCAAGGTGTCACTGAGGAAGTCATAGCCGGTGGTGCCGTCGACGGGCCAATCGCGGGGCAACGCCTCACCGGGCATGAGGATCTTCTCCACCACCAGCCAGCCACGGCGCATGGAAGCCCGCAGCCGCTGCGTATAGGTGGTGGGATCCAGCAGCCCATCGGGGTGGTCGACCCGGATGCCGTCGAGGACGCCATCGTCGATCCAGCGCTTGAGGCGCGCATGCGAGTCGTTGAAGACGAGCTTGTCCTCGACACGCAGGCCGATGAGCGTGGTGATGTCGAAGAAGCGTCGATAGCCCAGGTCCCGACCCGCGGCCCGCCAATAGGCGATGCGATAGTTCTGGATGGACAGCAGGGCATCAAGGGCGTCGGGGTCGGCGCTGGTGCCGGCT
>JBBSAV010000149.1:0-4986 GCA_038251965.1 Candidatus Limnocylindrales bacterium | reverse complement strand
CGCAGCGAGAACCTGGCGCTGGAGCTGCAACATGACCGCGTAGCGCTCGCGGGTCGGGCGGTCGGCTCAGCCAGCTGCTCGGCATAGGTGACCCTCGACGCCGAGTCGTCCCCAGGCGTCGAGCTTCTGCTCGATCAGCTCACGCCCACGCTTCGGAATCTGACCCAGCGAGTGCCCACAGACGTAGAGCGAATCAGGCTTGCCAGCGTCGAACGGGATCTCGAAACGATCGCGCAAGGACGGGACCGGATCGGCCATCTCCAGTCGTGCGCTGTCCGTTCCGCCGGCACGCACCTCGTCTATGCGCCCCCTCGGGCCGCTTCGTCAGCGCCGAGTGGCAGCAGCGAGCGAGCGTACCAATGCGGCCATCGCCTCGATATCACGGCCATCAGGTCCCAAGGCGTCCACGAGCGCACTGGCAGTGATGATGCCGTCGGCCACCGTTGCCAGCTGGCGCGCATGCGCTGGCTTCGAGACGCCGAAGCCCACTGCCACCGGCACCGGACTGACGGCACGCACGTCTTTCAGGAACCGCTTGACGCCCGTTGGCAGTGACGTACGCGCGCCCGTCACCCCGGCCAGCGAGACGGCGTAGAGGAAACCCTGGCTGCGGGAGGCCACGAATGCACGCCGATCGACGGGCGTGGTGGGAGCCACGAGGTAGACGATGCCGATGCCGAAGTCGGCCGCCTCTGCTTCCAGCTCGGCGCCTTCGTCGGGCGTCAAGTCGGCCAGGATGAAGCCTGAGACACCGGCGTCACCGAGACGCCGCAGCACGGTCGCGCCATCCGCCCCACCGAGGACCTGGTTCACGTAGCCCATGGCCACCAGCGGGGTCTTCGGTCGTGCCTCGTGGATGCGACCGACCAGAGCGATCGAATCGTCGAGGGAGGCGCCGTTGGCCAGCGCCATGGTCGATGCCCGCTGCAGCGTGGCGCCGTCGGCCAGTGGGTCGGAATAGGGCAAGCCGATCTCCAGCAGGTCTGCACCGGCGTCGATCTGGGCAAGCGCGATCGCGAAGGAGGTGTCGGCATCGGGATAGCCGGCCACGGTGTAGGGGATGAGCGCGGCGCGACCGTCGTCGTTGGCCGCCCGGATGGCAGCGGTGATGCGCATGGGGCCGGCGGTGACGTGGCCTGCGCCGGCCACGGTCGTGCTCATGCCTTCGCCCCCGAGCTGGCCATGCCGGCCATGCCAGCCATCAGGCGGTCCTCGATGGCAGCGATGTCCTTGTCGCCTCGTCCCGACAGGCCCAGCAGGATGATGTCGTCGTTCGCAGCAGCGTCGATCCCGTCACCGCGCAGCAAGTCGAGCAGCGCGTGGATGGCGTGCGCAGGCTCCAGCGCCGGCAGGATGCCCTCCGTGCGCGTCAGCAGCCGCACGCCCTCGAGCGCCTCGTCATCGGTGGCGGTCAGGACCTCCAGCCGTCCGGCCTCATACAGCGCGGAAAGCTGTGGGCCGATGCCGGGGTAGTCCAGGCCGGCAGAGATAGAGAAAGCTTCGGTGATCTGGCCGTCGTCGTCCTGCAGCAGGTACGAGCGTGAGCCGTGCAGCACGCCGGCGGTGCCGGCCGAGAGCGCCGCGGCGTGACGACCTTGGAGCCCTTCCCCCGCGGCCTCGACCCCGACCAGCCGAGTGCCGGTCTCGCCGATGAAACGGGTGAACAGACCGATGGCGTTGGAACCGCCGCCGACGCAGGCGATGGCGATGTCCGGCAGGCGACCCTCGACGGCACGCACCTGCTCGGCAGCCTCATCGCCGATGATGCGCTGCAAGTCACGGACGATGGTCGGGAACGGGTGCGGACCGACGGCCGAGCCGAGGATGTAGTGGCTCGTCTCCACGTTGGTGACCCAATCGCGCATGGTCTCGTTGACGGCATCCTTGAGCGTGGCCGTGCCCGATGTCACCTCGCGCACCTCCGCACCAAGCGCACGCATGCGAAGCACGTTGGGCGCCTGGCGACGGATATCCTCCGCGCCCATGTAGACGACGCAGTCGAGGTCGAGCAGCGCACACGCGGTGGCGGCCGCGACCCCATGCTGGCCGGCGCCGGTCTCGGCGATGACGCGGTGCTTGCCCAGGCGCTTGGTGAGCAGCGCCTGGCCCAGGGCATTGTTGATCTTGTGGGCGCCGGTGTGGTCGAGATCCTCGCGCTTGAGGTACAGCCGGAGCGCGCCGGGTGCACGACCGCTGCGACGCTCCAGCTCGGCCGCGAGACGGTCGGCCCGGTAGACCGGCGTGGGACGACCCACGAAGGTGGCCAGCAGTTCGCGGAATTCGGCCCAGAACGAGGGGTCGTGCTTGAGCTCGTGGTAGGCCTCTTCCAGGTCGAGCAAGGCGGCCATCAGCGTCTCGGGCACGAAGCGACCACCGAATGAACGTTTCAGGCCCCAACGCCCGGCAGCGTCCGCTTCGAGCAACCCAGGACCGATGGGGCGAGGACCAAAGGGTACGGTCGGCCGGTCAAGCCGGGCGGCGTTGGCGCGCTTGACGAAGAGCGCGACCTGGAGCGGGTCCTTGCGTGGCCGGCCCTCGGGTCGCGGCCTAAGCTCGACGCCGCTAGAGGTATCCACACCGATGGCGGGGATGTCGATGAGGGCACCCGCGACGTTGGCAGCCGACAGTCCACCCGCGAGGATGACCGGTACCCGATCGGCGATGGCGCGGGCGACCTCGACCGAGGCGCGGCGACCAGTGCCACCGAGCGCCGCAGGGTCACTGGTGTCGAGCAGGATCGCCTGCAGGTTCGACTTGGCCTGGTAGGCCTCGGCCAGCTGAGCCAGGTCGGCAGCCGCGACCTCGGCATCGTCGGCATCGTCGGTCGTGGGGATGTGCAGCACCTTGAGCACCGGCAGTGGGATGGCATCGAGGTCGTCTGGCGGCTCCGACCCATGAAGTTGGACGGCGTCGAGGTCGAGGCGAGCAGCGATGGCGGCGACCTCGACCGGGTCGCGGCCGGCGAAGACTCCGACCAGCAACGGGCCGTTGCCCGGCGCATCGACGGCACGGGCGGCAGCGATGAGTGTCGCAGCCTCGTCCTCTTCGAGCGCACGGGGCGTGCCGGGAACGAAGTTGAGCCCGATGGCATCCGCACCGGCAGCGATGGCTGCCGCCAGACCGGCGGGTTCGGTGATGCCGCAGATCTTCACGAACGGCGCACGACCATCGACCGCCGGGTCGACGCCCGGACCGGGAATCGCGCCAGCACCGACGAACGTGGCCACGCGTGCCTCCACGGCCGCAGGATCCGAGCCGGAGCGCATGAGATCCTCGCCCACCAGAGCTGCGTCAAAGCCGTGTGCGCGCCAGCGGCGGACGGTGGCTGCATCGTGCACGCCCGACTCGGCCACGGCCAGGCGATCGTCCGGCACGAGGGCGCGTAGCCGCTCACACAAGTGCGGGTCCACCTGCAGTGTCTTGAGGTCACGGTTGTTGATGCCGATGAGGTTCGCCTCGGTGGCGACGGCCGCGGCCACTTCCCGTGCGTTGTGCGCCTCCACCAGCGGCTCCAGGCCGGCCTCGAACGCTTGGCGGACCAGTCGCGCGAGTCGCTTGGGTGGATGCAGCGCGGCGAGCAAGAGCACGGCATCGGCCCCGGACGCGCGCAGCAGCGGCAGCTGTCGCGGGTCGACCACGAAGTCCTTGGCCAGGACCGGCAGCGTCGTGGCCGCGCGTGCCGCTCGTAGGTCATCGATCGAGCCGCCGAACCAGTGCGGCTCGACCAGCACGGAGATCATCGAGGCGCCGCCGGCCTGGTAGGCACGGGCACGCTCGGCGACATCGAGCCGACCATCGACCATCGATCCTGCCGATGGCGAACGGCGCTTGATCTCAGCGATCAAGTGCAGCCCGGAACGGGCGAGCCGGCCGACGACATCACGCCGAGGTGGACCAGCCGGCGCCTCGCGCAGCATCGCCCGCAGATCTCGGTCACCCAACTCCGCGGAGATATCGGCAGCGCGTCTCTCGGCGATATCAAGCAGGATCGAGGTCTTGGCCGGCATCATCCGACCCCTTCGGCGGCGACCGTCCCCGCCCGTAGGCGCAGCCGCTCCAGCAGGTCCCAGACAGCACCCGAATCGATGGTCGACTGAGCCAACTCCACGCCCTCGCGCACATCGCCGGCGCGACCGGCCACGACCAGGCTGGCACCCGCATTGAGGACGACCACGTCGCGGGGCGCACCCGACGTCTGGCCCTGGAGGATGGACTCGATCAGCGCCGCATTGGCGATGCCATCTCCGCCCTCGAGCGCCTCGGTCCGGGCAGTAGGGAGTCCATGGTCAGCTCGCGTGACGCGGCGACGCTGGACCCCATCGGTCGTGACGTCGAAGATGATGCCGCTGTCATCGAGCGGAAGCTCATCGATGTGATCGCCGGTGACGACGAAGGCACGTTCCGCGCCCAGTGCATGCAGCGCCTCAGCAGCTTTGCGGGCCATCTCCTCGTCCGGCACCCCCATCAGCTGCCGGCGGGGCTGTGCCGCATTGGCGATGGGGCCGATGAAGTTGAACGCCGTGCGGATGCCCAACTCCATGCGCACCGGCCCCACGTGTCGCATGCCCGGATGGAATGCCGGCGCGTGCAGGTAGGCGTAGCCGTCATCGCGCAATGACGCCTCTGCTGTCTCGCGATCGAGCTCCACCGCGAGCCCCAACGCGGCCATGGCATCGGAGCTGCCCGAGATGCCGGACACCGCGCGATTGCCGGTCTTGGCCACGGTCACACCTGCGGCCGCCGTCACCAGCGAAGCAGCCGTGGAGATGTTGAACGTCTGGTGGATATCGCCACCGGTTCCGCAGGTGTCGATGGTGCCCTCCGGCGCGTCCACCCGGATCGATCGCGAGCGCAACGCCCGCACGAACCCGGTGAGCTCGTCTGTGGCCTCGCCACGGACGCGCATGCCCACCAGCACGGCTGCCAGCTGCGCCGGGGTCACGTTGCCATCGAGGACGGCAGCCATGAAGTCTTCAGCCATCTCGG
>JBBSAV010000148.1:0-5122 GCA_038251965.1 Candidatus Limnocylindrales bacterium | reverse complement strand
TCGCGGATGGCGTTCTCGATCTCGGCATGGCGACGATGGTCAGCCTCGAGCTCGAGGGTGTCACCGACCCGGTCGGTGATGAAGGCGTGGTAGGCGTAGGTGGTGAACAGGGCCAGCTGGCTGCCGGGGGTGGGCCGCACCCGGCGCACGATGAGCCGCACCGGGACCGCGTCGGGGTGGTCGGCGAAGGGGGTGTACGTCGTCTCGGCCACATCGGCGCCACCGTCGAGCCAGTAGGGGATGGGGGTCCAGTCCGCCTCGCCGATGGCCTCGATGCGCGTGCGCAGCCCCCGATGCTGGCGCACGGTGATGCTGAAGCGGACATCGGCCGCTCGGCATACCGCCACCACGGCATGGGCGAAGAAGCCACTGTCAGCACGCATCGTGAGCTGCCCCGTGGCCCCCGCGGCCCGGACCCGGGACACGGTCTCGGTGAGGAAGTGGGCGGCACCGCGCACGGTGTTGGCACGTCCCTCGCGCAGACGGGCCATGAGCACGTCACCGGTGCCCGCCGCGACCGCGAGCAGCGGGTGGTAGCCACGGACACCGGTGTAGCCGTGGTGCTGCGCCCCTGCCTTCTTCAGGCCGTACGTCTCGCAGATGGTCGAGTCGAGGTCGATGGTCAGGGGATCACCGCCCGGTCCAGCGCCGGCGGCCCAGGCCCGCTGCAGGAGCTCCCGGCTCACCCGGTCGAGCTGACGGACGTGACCGAAGGTGAAGCCCCGCAGGAACGTCCCCAGGGTGGATGCCGCCTTCACCGTGAAGCCGAGGATCCGGCCGGTACCACCGGCGCGGAGGGCATCGCTGTCATCGATGCAGTCACCACCCGCGAGGGCCGACATGATGAGGGTCAGCAGCTTGTCCCCGACGTTGGCCCGGCCCACCGCATCACCCAGGTCGAGGTGCGCATCGACCAGGGCCTTCAGACCCAGATGATCGGCCAGCGTGGCCGGCAGGACCAGGCCGGCATCGGCCACCAGGTGCTCGTCGTCGAAGGTCGTGTCGAGTCGGTCGAGGCTGTGCGATGATCGCATCTATCAGGTGCTCCTCTGGTCGGGCTGATGGGTTCGTATCAAAGCCATCATCCCAGCACGAAGGGCGCCTGATTCCTCGTTCCAGCAGCTCTCGGTGGTCAGCTCATCGGTGGATTGGGGCTTAGGGCACCGCGAGCGGGTCGCTGTCGGGGGACCACGTGGACTGCCCGAGGTTGTCGAAGGCCCCGAGTCTCAGTCGATACGTGTGCCCTCGAGGAAGATCGATGTCCTCGTACGCCAGCGCACCCTCGATGTAGTTGGCGTTGCCCTCGATGAGCGTGTACTCAGCGCCTTCCTCGCCTAGCCACCGCTCCCCATGATCGATCGAGCGATCGTCATCGACCGAGTCGGTCGCGGTGACCGTCGCCTGGTTCGCAGCTAGTTCGGGCACCTTCCGGCCTTCAGCTCTTCGGCCTCCCGGACTTCGTCTTCCGGTCCGTGAGCAAGCGACGAGCGTCAGGTCAGCGGGAGGTCGGCGACTCGAACATCGTGGGCGCCCGTCGACGTCCGTTCATGACCGCGTTCGCTCTCGAACCTGCGGAATCCGGCGGCGATTCGTCCGGGTGTGTTCGCCGGCGCTGCTTCCATCCGTTGCCTCCACCAGATCCTCCCGTCGACCACGAGAGTGGCTTGAGTCGCACGCAGCAACAGCCTGCCCACGGATTGCAGTGCCGCAGCCAAGCTACCGGTCCGCCGCGCCGGTGCACCCAAGGCGCAAGCTGTGTTCGCAAATGCTTGCTTCGTCAGCGCGCCCCTGGAGTTCCGCCACGATCTGCTGGAGTTCGTGGCAGTCCCAGAATGGCGCGTTCGTGCTGGAGAGGAGATGTCCGAGCCGACGCGCGTACGCGGCTGGCGCGCGCCCGATGCGCTCGCGCATCTCGGACAGGCGGGAGGCCGTGCTGCGCGAGGCCTGCCGAGGCCGCGACCGCGCGATCGACCGCCTCGGCGGTCGCGTCCTCCAGGTACACCACCCATCCGGCGAGCGCGCTGGCTTCCTCGAAGGTCAAGCGCACTGGGACGCTGGCGATCCGCTGTGTGAACAGTATTCGCGCATCCAGCGGCTCCACTGCGGCGTGGGTGGCCCGACCCTCACGAGCCGAGCCACCCAGTAGGGTAGCTACCCGAGAGCCGGGATCTCGTCGGGCAGGGAGTGGTCGGATGGTCAGGTCCATGGTCGCACCGTCCGGTGCCTCGACGAGGATGAAGGTCTGCCCACCGTTGGGGATGGTGGCGAGTGATGACACCTGTTCCCGCTCCAGCGTCGGGTAGGTGGCGAGGTCCCGGGTCGGGACCGAACGTGTCGACGGACACGTCCTCCCAGGGCCACGGTAGGACCGTGCCCTCCAGCTCGGGCCAAGCCTCGGTCAGCATGGCCCGATAGAGCGGCACCTGGTAGGGGAGGGATGACTCGACCTCGTCCTCGAAGCTCGAAAGCACATCGGCGAGCGCCTCGAACGCGTCGCGCGCCTCTGGTTCGGGTGCGCCTTCATCGTCGAAACCGAGACCCTGCACGAGCACCGTCTTGTTCTTGGAAGTTGAAGACGAGGCCCTTCATACGCACGTTGGCGGTCCTGATCGTCCCCTCGGCCGCGCCCGAGCCGACCGGGTATCCGGGGAAGGCCGCGCGTAACGCGATGAGCTGGAAGATGACCTTGCGGTTCTGCCGGAGCCAGCCCAAGAGGTGCTTGGCCTTGCGTTGGCTCACCTCGGCCATGAACGTGCCGATCGGCCTCGTTGCTGTCATGGTCGTCCTGCTCGACGTCACCATCGAGGGCTGCCGCAGCGCGACTATCCCGGTCTCACCTCGGCTCGCCGCCCTACGGGCCGTCCTCGAGACCGTCGTCCCGACGGTCTCGCAGGTAGTCACGCGCCCACGTCTTCTGCACTTCGTCATCGTGGTCGTCCCATCGACCGAGGTCGATGACGATCTGGCCCCACGAGATGCGGGTGGCTGCGTCGCCCAACATGCGGGTGAGCCAGCGGAGATGGCGTGGTAGGTCCTCGCGTGGTGCGGTCAGTGCAAGCTGGAGGCCCGACTCGATATCCCCCCGGTACTCCGGGTCCGAGGCCGCCTGTCCGAGGAGTGATGCCAGGGAGCGATGTCCGCTCCTCGCCGTTTCACCGACCCATACGAAGACCGCAACGGCGTCCATCCAGTCGCGTTCGAGCGGTGGTGGGAGTTCTGGCGGCAGCAGCGAGCCGAGCGGGCCGACAAGGGCCGCGCCGACACGGTCACGCAGCAGCAGCCGCCGGGTCGTGGCGATGGCATCAGGGTCGGCCGCGAACCGGACGAAAGCAGCGTCGATCATCGCAGCGTCGGTTTCCACGGTCCGGTCGGTCATCAGGAGTTCCTCGTGGTCTGGATCGATCCGCGTCCGTGCTGATCGGCGGCTCGAAGAGCTTGACCCTCAGTTTCCCGCCGGGCGTCGGCTTCGCGCAGCCTTGTCAGGCCCTCGTGCACCGCCGCCTCCTCGGTCGGGTAGAGCAGCCCGGGGTCGCGGGCCACACGAACCAACGCTTCCACCTGGCCGCATGCCGTGCCGTCGGCCAGCAGGACCATGTCGGACGGCCTGGTCCCGTCCGCCACCAGATCGACCCCGACCCACCCGATGACTGCCCCGTCCACGTCCCGCAGCGGGATGGCCCGTACTGCATACACCGTCTTCATACCTACAACTCCCTTTTTCTTAGCGCTGCGCTCTCGATGGTGCCCCGCAGCTCGAACTTCGGCGGCGTCCGGATGCCGTCAAGGGCTCATGCCTTGCCTGCGATGTGGAAGGTTCGCTGCTCGACTGGACATGGGCTCCTGGCTCCCGATGGTCGGCCGCTGTCTAAATGGGCCGGGTCGATCCTCAGGCTGCGGCATCGGCGCTCGTGCCACAACGGACCCATGGTCGAGACGGGGCCAAGTACCATTTAGCTACCCCCGGTCGGCCGATTTCACGGCTTGTCATCTGCCGAGATTCGTGAAGCAGTCATGAGCGACGGTCCGCGGAAGGGAGGCCATCGCTGCTTGACGCCTGGACCTGGCATGCGACCGGAAGCAGGGTCCTCGGCCCGATGCGATCACGCCTGGCCGCGACCGCGGTCGCGATGCGCGAGTCCGCGATGGCCGCCGAGGCGGTGACCGTCCGCGTGGACCGACCGTTCCTCTTCGCGCTCCGGGATGTCCCGACGGGCGCCATCCTCTTCCTCGGTCGCGTCGGCGATCCGTCGATCGGGCGCTGAGCCGCGGGTTGAGAAGTCGCTTCGCCGCTCCCTGGCCAAGCCCACATGCCGGGGCGCCGGTCCACGAGCCAGGGGATGACGACGGCGACGCTGACGAGGCCGAAGAGGGAGCAGGCGCCCGCAAGATCCACTTGCGCAACCTCGACTGGGAGAGGTCGGCCGGGGCACCAGCTTGGTGCGTCGCACGGCCAGCCAGAGGATGCGGTTGGCGAAGCCGTTGGCGGCATCGGAGCTCGTCAGGCGCGCCCGCAGCTCGGGCGGCGTGATGTGACCGAGCAGGCCGAGATGGTGGCGGTGGACCTGCGCCTCGTCGCGGGAACGCGTATGTCCCAAAGGGACGTCGTCCCAGGCGTTGCGCAGGACCGCCGAGAGCGTCGAGCCATCCCGCGACATGATAGCCAGCAGTCGCGCGAACTCCGGCTCGAGGGCCAGGGCCCGGGGCTCCTCGGGATGGCGCACGAAGTGGCCGGCGATGCCCTCGCCCGACGCGACGCCAGGGACCAGCAGGTCCCGGATGGGGAAGGCCCGCTCGACGATGCCGGCGGCGACCCTCGGTGTTCGGCGAGCCCGACGAGTGGCTCCGCCGCCGGTCGCGGCAGGTGCGTTGGAAGGAGTGGAAGCGGTTCGCCGCGCGGCGCCGCGACCTCGTGGCCCTCGGTATCCCCGAGTGGCAGGCACGCCAGTGGGCGGCCAGCCGGTTCAAAGGGCTACTGGCGGGTCTCGGGGTCTCCCGTCCTCCAGCGTGCCCTGCCCAACGCGTACTGGGCCGACCTCGGCCTGGTCCCGCTGGGCACGCGCACCGCTCGCCTCCGGGAGCACTGGCGAACCGCCGGATGCGGACCCGCATGTCCGGTGGTGTG
>JBBSAV010000147.1:0-5273 GCA_038251965.1 Candidatus Limnocylindrales bacterium | reverse complement strand
CGGTCAACCTGGCGCGTCTCGCGGTGCTCGGCCTGGTGCCTTCTGGCACCGGCTGGGCCGTACGGCCCACCTGAGCGAGAAGGAGGGAGCAGGTGCTGATCACCAGGCACCCGGTGTGGGCCTCCCTGGTCGTCCATGGTCAGCCGCTGCACCCGGTGATGCGTCAGGATGTCCCCATGACCGAGTCCGCCGCTGCGCCGTCACCGCCCGGGAGCGACCGCTGCACAGTCATCTCCGGCGTCCGTGCAGCCCGTTTGACACCAGCCACCTAGTCGGTCAGCTCGAGGTAGCGGGCAGCGATGGCCAGCAGCACGGCCGCCAGGAAGCTCGCGCTGAGGGCCGGTTCCCGCTGGGTGGTGTAGCGCAAGAAGCGGTCCACGGCTCAGCCTCCCTTCATCGGGGCACCGCCGCGATGGTCTTGGCGGCATCCCGAAGGGCCTGGACCCGGGCGGTCGTGATCGTGGCCTTGGCGGTGGCGAGCTCGTTGCAGACGGACTGCGTCTGATCTCGCATCTCCCGTCGCAGCCGCTCGACGCTCGACTGCTGGCCGCGCTTGACGACCGCACAGTACGGCGAGCCGGTGGCGGTCGTGAACCGAGAAGCGAACTGGCGCAGGTCCACCCTCGGCACCCACTGGCCCTGGTTGCGACCACGACCGAGGGGGTCCATCACGAAGGCGCGATCGCCCCTCGCGGTGTGGACGAAGATGGCGTGGTCGTAGTCGTCCTTCGCTTGCATCGAGCGGAGAGGACTCGACGGGTCTGCGACCTTGATGGGATTGCCGTTCAAGACAGCGCCGTGACCAGCACGGAGTTTCGTCCACAGCTCATCGAACGACAGCCGGAGCGGGTCGACCGGTGCGGTCGTACGAGGGACCGATGGCAGGTCGGGGAAGCGCTTGGCGACACCCCGCGCCAGGTCCGCCAGGCTCGCTCCGCCAACGGTGTCACCCGAGAGGACCCGGATGCGCTCGCGGAGGCGCTTCAGGCACCTGGCTTCGAGCGTGTTGCCGTGGCGATCGTGGATGGCCTCGCCCGATGTCCACTCGGCGACGAGCATCAAGCCAGAGCAGAACTGGCAGTCGGTGAAGGCGGGCTCGTCGGTCTCGGTGATGAAGGGCGAGCGGTACGGCATCAGTGCCGCACCCGGGGCAGGTCGACCGACAACAGTCCTGCCGCGGTCAGGAGCAAGGGCACGAGCACCGATGGGTTCACGTCATAGCCCTCGACGATGCCGTCCAGGACGATGACGACCACGACCGCGATGAGCAGGAGCGCCGAGACCTGCCGGGCCCAGCGGTACTCCGACGGTGGTCGACGATCATCGGTCATGCCGGCGGACCGGGAACAGTCCCCGGTCCACGAGCCAGGGAATGACGACGGCACCACTGACCAGGCCGAAGAGGTAGCAGGCGGCGCCGAAGAAGACGAGCTCGAGGGGCGTATCGGCGGGAGCGCGTCGGCCGGGCTGGGGACCCGGCCCGACGCGAGTGGAGGAGGGGAGGACGTCCGTGCACGTCTCCGGTCTACGGCTCGGTCAGGTGGGCGTCAAGCGCGGGACCGTACGGTTGTTCGGGATATCGAACCGATGTAGGGTGGCCACCAGTCGTGCGAGCCAGAGGCGTGGCTTCAGGATCCGCGGCGGGCGCGTCGGATGGTCACGAGGGCATCGCCTTCGACAGCAGCGCCCCGGTACCGCCAGCCTTCCCCTGCGGGGATGCTAGGTTGGACCCAGCGAAAAGCGGATATCTGGGCAGCACGGGAGATTGGGTCTATGTTCCGAGTACGGGTCGTCACCATCGTGGCGCTGTTCGTCGCGGTCATGGCGTCAACGCCATGGCCCGTCGCGGCGCAGGATGCTGAGCCGGTGCAGTACCCCGAGTACCGTGCAGCGATCGCGGCGTTCACGGACGCCGAGGCGGCACTCTCTGACTCCGCTGGGACCGTATCGACGGTCGATGAGTCGATCGCGCGCTTCGAAGAAACGGTCCAGCGGTATGACGCCGAGGTCGCGCGACTCGCGGCGGTCACGCCTGAGCCTTGCTACGCGGACGCACACGAGGAGTACATGGCCTATTGGCGCTACAGGATCGCGACGTTCAGGGACACGATCCCACTGATGGCCGACGCCGAGAGCGTCATGGGCATGGGCATGCTGCCGATGATCCTCATCGCCGATGCGACGATCCGGAAGGCTCATCCGCTCGCGTATGTCGAGGACCAGAACGCACTCGGTGGGTTCCAAAGCGAGCCGATGAACATCTTCGACTCGTTGGCCACCTGCGAGCCCCTGCCCACGGCCTCCCCAACTGCCAGCGACTCGCCTGTCGTAGCGGTTCCGACTGGCTCACCCAAGCCGCCAGCGACCATCTTCGCCGATTCCGGCCAAGGCACCAAGCGTACGGCTCCATTCGAACTCGAGCCAGGTGACCATCGACTGAGCTACGAAGCGCATGCGAACGGATCGATGGCGTGCGGCCTCGCCTTCGCGCTGGTGGCCACCGACGACAGTTATCGCGCCGACGTCGGCTACAACGGAGCCTGGGTGTACGAGGGTAAGCCGTACCGCAACTCGACCTGGTTCTACGTCTCGGCGGCCGGTCGCTACTACCTCGATGTCGGAGGCGACTGCGTCTGGGATGCGACGCTCGAGTCCGCGCCTTCGCCCTTCGGTGTCCCACCCATCACGGTGACCGGCAGCGGACTCGGCACCTCTCCCTCGTTCGGGCTCGAGGGTGGTGACTACGTCGTCAGGTACGTCCTGACGAGCCCGCGTTCCGACGAGGACTGCACGTTCTCGGCCGAGGGCATCGTCGATCCGGCATCGCCGTATCAGGATCTCGGCGGCGAGATTCGCACGACCATCGACTCCGGCTCGGAGACCGAGGGCGAGACCTATGTCTATGGGCTCGACGGCGGACGGTACGTGTACGAGGTCGGACAGGCCTGGTGTCAGTTCGGACTCTCCGAGCCCGTGGAATGGGAGATCACCATCGAGGGCCAATGAGGGTCGTCGGGCTGTCTTGCCGTCATTGACGGTCGACGGCTCTCGCGGTGGTCGGCTCGGTCGTACAGTACGCTGCCTGCGCGGCATTGACGCAAGCTGCCGGCGACAAAGCCCCGGGCCTCGTCTCTTGTCGGAGAGCGCCGTGGGAGCTTCCCGCCTGTTGACCGTAATACGACCAATCCCTACCTGGGTTTGGCGTCCGATTGTCGGGCTTCCCTCCGTTGCCCCCAGACTGCGTCAAGACATCGCGAAGCCCTCTGTCTCGCACGAAGAATCCGCTGCGCTACGCTAGCCACGATGGCTCGTCTAGCCACGAGGATATGGGGGAACGATGAAGAACCTGTCAAGACCATTTCCCCATCCCGACGTCTTTGACGCAGCAATCCTCAACGTCATCTCGGACGGTCGCACTCACGTGCTCTTTCCCGAGCTGACTGAGGAAGTCGGGGACTATCTGAACATCAGCTCAGACGACAGGAAGGTCGTCGCGTCGTCAGTCGAAATCAGGACCCTCCTTGAATACCGGGTTCGGAGCGAAGCGAACGCGTTGCAACTCGACGGGCTAATCGAAGGCGATAGCGTCTTCAGCATCGATACGGTCGAGCTCCGCATTAGCCCCAATCCACCGATGAAGCCCATCGAGGTCGCCCCGGCGCCATGATCGGCCACCGTTGGGGTGTCGGACGTGGTCCGATCGGCCCGGTGAGCGCCCAAGGACGCGATGACCGGGCTTTCGGGGCCGTTCGGCACGGCGATCCAGCGTGGATCCGACCCGGCGGACATGCCGCGGCGCGGGTCTCCGATCGGCGGGACGGTGGCTCAGGCCGCGATGGGGATGGCCCGCAACCGTGCCAGCGCCAGCGCGAAGGCCTCGGCCCAGGGCCAGTGGGTCGGCAGGTGCAGGGTGAGCCGACGGGCCGAGCGAGTGAGCCGAGCGGGCAGAGCGAACAGCCGCCGCCGCAGCGTCTTGGTCGTGACGATGCCAGCACCGAGGCCGAGCCGCGCGGTCCAGCGCGCCACGTCGTGCGCCATCACCTGCACCGCCAGCGGGGCCCCGTTGGCAGCGAAGACACCCGACGGCAGATGGTTCAGCGCCATCCCGTACTTCAGGTCCCGGATGGCGTTCTCGATCTCGGCATGGCGACGATGGTCAGCCTCGAGCTCGAGGGTGTCGCCGACCCGGTCGGTGATGAAGGGGTGGTAGGCGTAGTCGGTGAAGAGGGCCAGCTGGCTGCCGGGGGTGGGCCGCACCCGGCGCACGATGAGCCGCACCGGCACGGCATCGGGGTGGTCGGCGAAGGGGGTGTACGTCGTCTCGGCCACGTCGGCCCCGCCCTCGTGCCAGTAGGGGATGGGCGTCCAGGCCTCCTCGGGTATGGCCTCGATGCGGCGGCGCATGCCGGCATGCTGCTGGGCGGTGATGCTGAAGCGCACGTCGAGGTCACGACAGGCCTTCACGACCTCGTAGCCGTAGAAGCCCGAGTCGGCCCGCATCGTGATCCGGCCCGTGGTCCCCGCGGCCCGCACCCGCGACACGGTCTCGCGCAGGAAGTGGCCGGCCCGGTGGCCACTCTTGGCGGTCCCGCCCCGCAGGCGGCCCATGAGCACATCACCGGTGCCCGCGGCGACCGCGAGCAGCGGGTGGTAGCCCCGGACGTGGGTGTAGCCGTGGTGCTTGGCCCCTGCCTTCTTCAGACCATAGGTCTCGCAGATGGTCGAGTCGAGGTCGATGGTCAGGGGTCCGTCACCCGGACCCGCGCCGGCGGCCCAGGCCCGACCGAGCAGTTCCCGACTCACCCGGTCGAGCTGGCGCACGTGGCCCCAGCGGAAGCCCCGCAGGAACGTGCCCAGCGTCGAGGGTGCCTTGACCGTGAAGCCGAGGACGCGCCCCGTGCCACCAGCCCGCAGCGCATCGCTGTCGTCGATGCAGTCACCACCCGCGAGGGCCGACATGATGAGGGTCAGCAGCTTGTCACCGACGTTGGCCCGGCCCACCGCATCGCCCAGGTCGAGATGCTCATCGACCAGTTCACGCAGGCCCAGATGATCAGCCAGGGTGGCTGGCAGGACCAGGCCAGCATCGGCCACCAGGTGCTCATCGTCGAAGGTCGTGTCGAGTCGGTCGAGGCTGTGCGATGATCGCATCGATCGGGTGCTCCTTGATCTGGGTGGGTCCGTTGTTCACAGATCGATCTTCCCAGTTCAGCGGGCGCCCGATTCCTCGTTTCAGCAGCTCATCGGACGAGGTCTATCGGTGGATTGGGGCT
>JBBSAV010000146.1:0-5401 GCA_038251965.1 Candidatus Limnocylindrales bacterium | reverse complement strand
TAGGCCGGGGTGCCGTCAGGCAGCCCCTCGAGCACCGGGTGCGGACGCTGGATCTCCAGTCGGTTCCAACCGATGTGCGGCAGGCTCGGCGCGTCAGGGATCACTTCTACCTCGCCTTCGAGCAGGCCCAGCATCTGCGCGCCGTCCTCGTGCGAGCGCTCGAAGAGCAGCTGTAGGCCGAGGCAGATGCCCACGAACCAGGTGCCGCCGCGGACACGCTCGATGATGGGTCCCTCCAGACCCTGCCGTCGCAGCCGACCCATGGCCGCCTCGCTGGCGCCGACGCCGGGCACCAGGATCACCTCAGCGCTGTCCAGTTGGTCGGCCGTCTCAGCCACACGCACCTGCGCACCGAGCTTCGTGAGCGCGTTGCGGATGCTCACCAAGTTGCCGGCGCCGTAGTCGATGACGGCGACGCGGATGGGTTCACTCACGCGCCACCACCCGATGACGGCGGCAATGAGCCCTTGGTCGAGGCCACGCCCGACCGGCGCGGATCGAGTGCGACGGCCATGCGCAGCGCACGAGCCAACGCCTTGAAGGCCGCTTCGGCGAGGTGATGGTCGTTGCGACCCACGCCGTCGATGTGCAGGGTGGTGCCGCTGGCCTGGGCGAATGAGGCCAGCGCGTGCTCCACCATCTGCGTAGAGAGTTGGCCCATGCGGTCGGCCCGGAAGGGTAGGTCGATGACCGCATACGGGCGACCCGAGAGATCGAGCGCGCACTGCGCCAGCGCCTCGTCCATGGGCACACGCGCCGCACCAAAGCGGCTGATACCGGCCCGATCGCCGAGCGCGTCGCTGATGGCGCCACCGAGCGCGAGGGCGACGTCCTCGACCGTGTGGTGATCATCGATCTCGACATCACCGACGGCATTGATCTCGATGTCGATGAGCGAGTGGTGGGCAAGCGAGCTCAGCAGGTGATCGTAGAAGCCGACACCGGTGGCGATGGCGGCTTCGCCACTGCCGTCGAGGTCGACGCTGACGCTGATGCGCGTCTCCCTGGTCTCGCGGACGCGTTCACTGCGTCGTGGCTCGCTCATGCTGATCTCCCATCGGTCCAGGCCTTGATGACATCGAGGAATCGTTCGTTCTGTTCGCGGCTGCGCACCGTGAAGCGCAAGTGTCCCGCCAGCAGCGTGTCCGGCCCGAAGGTGCGAACCACGATGCCGTCATGAAGCAGCGCCTCGTTGGCGTCGTCCGCCTGCGCGGGGCTGCCGATGCGGCAGAGCAGGAAGTTGGTGACGCTCGACTGGGGGGCGAGCCCAAGAGCGCTGAGCCGAGCCGACAGCCACTCTCGTTCAGCCACCAGTGCTGCGGCGTTGGCAGCCGCCACATCCGGTCGGCGCAGCGCCTTGGCAGCGATGGCAGCAGAGACGGTGTTGACGCTGCCGGGCGGACGGAAGCGTTCCAGTCGCGCGATGGTCGATCGAGCCGCCACCGCGTAACCCACCCGCAGTCCGGTCAGCGCGAACGCTTTCGACATGGTGCGCACCACGATGAGCGCTGGGTAGCGGTCACGAAGCTCCACCAGAGATTCCGGGTAGAACTCGATGTAAGCCTCGTCCATGACGATGATGGGGCCGCCATCGGGCAGGGCCTCGCCCGCGTCCAGGAGGGCTTCGATGTCAGCTCGGGACTCGGGCGAACCGGTGGGGTTGTTGGGGGCGCACAGCCACACCACGGCCGCCTCGCCGAGTGTGGCCAGCATGGCCTCCATGTCCAGCACGTAGCCGGCCTCGGGACCGAGACGCGACACGCTCATCAGGCGGGCGCCGCGCTGCTGCGTCAGCACCGCGTACATCGAGTACGTCGGCACCGGGACCACGGAGCCCACCCCAGGACCCAAGAACGTCTTGGCGATGATGTCAAGCACCTCGTCGGCACCGCAGCCGATGAGGATCTCCTCGGGACGTGCACCGACGTAGGCCGCGGCCGCCTCGGCGAACTCGGCATAGGTGGAATCAGGGTACTCATGGAGCGGCGGATCCCAGGGGCCTTCCAGCGCCTCGGGGAGGTACGAGAGCACCGCAGGGCTGGTGTTGGTGTCGAAGCGCAGGATGTCCGCGGGGTCTAGCCCATAGCGCGCCGCGATGACGCGGTTGGGCGGCTCCCAGGTGTAGACGGCCGACCCGGCGACCAGCGCCTCGGTCGTTTCCAGTGACATCAGCCCTGGCCCTCGAATCGGATCTCGACCGCGCGGCGGTGAGCAGTGAGCCCCTCGGCCTCGGCCACGGCGGCCACGGCCGGCAGGATGCGCCGCAGGCCTTCGCGTGTGACGCGGTTGACCTGCATCCAACGGCCGAACGATTCCACGCCCAACGCGCTGTAGGCACGTCCGGCACCCGCAGTCGGCAGCACGTGATTGGATCCAGCCGCGTAGTCGCCGGCTGACTCGGGCGCGTAGGGGCCGAGGAAGAGCGAGCCCGCGTAACTCAAGGCCTCGAGCACGCCATCGAGGTCGGCCACCACGACCGACAAGTGTTCGGGGGCGTATTCGTCGGCGAACCGCAACGCCTCATCGATGTCGGCGGTGATCACGACGGTGCCGGCGGCCTTGACCGACTCGGCCAGGGTGTCGCGTCGCAGCAGCGTCGGCAGCTGGCGGGCCAATTCCACCTCGACCGCATCGGCCAGTGCCTCAGAGGGCGTGACCAGCAGGGAAGGGGAGTCGGGACCGTGCTCGGCCTGGCTCAGCAGATCGGCGGCCACGTGCACCGGGTCGGCCGAATCGTCGGCCACCACCATGACCTCGGTCGGACCGGCGGGCATGTCGATGGCGCACGAATCGAGCACTTCAAGCTTGGCCGCGGTGACCCAGGCATTGCCGGGCCCCACGATCTTGTCCACCCGGGTAATCGATTCGGTGCCGTAGGCCAGGGCGCCCACGGCCTGTGCGCCGCCCATGACCCAGAACTCGTCCACCTCCATGAGCCCGGCCGCACCCAGCAGGGCCGGCGAGAGCTCACCGTTGGCACCGGCAGGACTGGCAACGACGAACTGCCCCACGCCGGCGAGGCGGGCAGGGATGGCGCTCATCAGCAGCGACGAAGGGTAGGCGGCGGTGCCGCCCGGCACGTAGGCCGCCACGCGATCAAGACCACGCCAGACACGGCCGACTTCCACGCCCGGTTCCGTCTCGACCCACTGGGCCGGCGGCGGCACTTCGATGGCATGGAAGGCCTCGATGTTGCGCGCCATCTGCTCCAGGCCAGCGCGAAGGTCAGCCGGGAGGCGGTCGCGCGCGGCCGTGAGCTCGTCCGCGGGCACTCGCAGCACGGGCGCATCGGCTGGCTCGGTGAGGCCGCCACCGAAGCGCTTGTTGGCCTCCCGCAGGGCAGCATCACCGCCCTCGCGAACGGCGTCCACGATGACGCGCGCCCTGGCGCGGATATCGGGCGTGGCGGTCGAGGCGCGTTCGGTCAGGGCTCGACGCTCAGCATCAGTGGTGTCTGCCAGGCGGAGACGTCTCAGGGTCGGGGCAGCGGCGGTCGATGCAGCGGTCGATCGGTCAATCATGGCAGGAGCTTCTCCACGGGGATGACGAGGATGCCGGTGGCGCCGGCATCGCGTAGCGGGACGAGGATGCGGTGGACATCGGTGGCACCGACCACGGCATGGACGGCCACCATGCCCGCGTGGGCGAGGGGCAGCACGCTGGGTGATTCGAGGCCCGGCAGGATGGCCTCGATGGCCGCCAGCGACGAGGTCGGCGCGTTCATCATCAGGTACTTCACCCCGCGGCCGGCGATGACGGCCTCCAACATGGTGCGCACCTCGGCCACGATGGTGGCGGCCTCAGGACTGGCGTCCGTTCGACCCACCAGGATGGCTTGGCTGGCGAACAGTGCGCCCACCGAGCGGAGGCCGTTCATGATCATGGTCGAGCCACTCGAGACGAGGTCCACGATGCCGTCCGCCAGGCCCATCGTGGGCGCTACCTCCACGGCACCACTGATGGTCACGATCTGGGCCTCGATGCCCCGTTTCGTCAGACTGGTCTGCGTCGCGTTGGGGTGGCTGGTCGCGAGTCGAAGCCCGGCCAGGTCCTCAAGCGTTCGCGCGGGTGCGTCGTTGGGGACCGCGGCCTCCAGTCGGCAGTAGCCGTACCCCAGCTCGACGAGCGTCTCAAGGTCAGCACCACTCTCGATGAGCAGGTTGGTGCCGGTGATGCCCAGGTCGGCCACACCGTCGGCCACGAACTCGACGATGTCGTCGGTGCGCACGAAGAGGATGTCCAGTGGGAACCCCTCGACCTTGGAGGTGAGGGCGCGCGTGCCATCCTCGAAGCGCAGACCGGCGTCATGCAGGAGTTGCAGCGAGGGCTGCTGCATGCGGCCCTTGTTGGGGATGGCCAGGCGCAGCCGGCCTGATTCGCTGCCCGGGAAGGCGGTGACCCGCTCTTCGGCATTGGCGATCATGCTGGGGTCTCCCGGGTTTCGGCTCGGTCCAGCGCCTCGCGGTAGCCGCCGGTGCCATGGTTCAGCCACTGTGCGATGCGCGTCACGGTGGCGGTGCTGGCGCCGGTGATCCGCGAGATCTCCGTGTAGGGGATGCCATCATCGAGCAGGCGCACCACGTGCCAGCGCTGGGCCAGGTCATGCAACTCACGTCGCGTGCAAAGATCACGCAAGAAGCGCTCCGCGGCCAGTCGGTCAGGCAAGGCGAGGATGGTGTCGATGAGGTCGCTCGTGTCTTCCGAGCGCCACTCGGTGGGGTCGGTGCTCATGGTCTCCCGGATATGCGAGTCCGTCGCTGCGCGAGGTCGTTTCGCTATGCTAGCATAGTAGCATGGTACAACGCTACTACGCCCGAACGACGGCCGACCGAGGCGAGTACCCATGGAGCTGATTCCCGCCATCGACCTGCTGGGTGGGCGCGTGGTGCGCCTGTCAAAGGGTGTCTATGACGCGGTGACCGAGTATGGGGACGATCCCGTGGAGGTGGCCCGACGCTGGGCGGATGAGGGAGCCGAGCGCATCCACATCGTCGATCTCGATGCCGCGCGCGAGGGGAGGGCGATGCAAGCCGACGTCATCGCCTGCATCGTGGCTGCCGTGGACGTTCCTTGCCAGATCGCCGGCGGGATCCGCGACGCCGACGCCGTGGCGGCAGGACTTCGCGCCGGTGCGGATCGGGTCGTGCTGGGCAGTGCGCTCATCAGCAGCCCGCTGCTGGCCAAGATCCTCGCCGAGCGCTATGGCCCGGATCGCATCGTGGCCGCGCTGGACGTTCGGGATGGCCAGGCGGTCGGCGATGGCTGGGTGGATGGCGCCCGCGGTGCCGAGGTCATCAGCCTGGCGCAGCGATTGGCAGCCGCCGGCTTGCGCTGGTTCGCCGTCACCGCCATCGCCCGCGACGGCCAGATGAGCGGTCCCGACCTGGAGCTGCTGGAGGCC
>JBBSAV010000145.1:0-5748 GCA_038251965.1 Candidatus Limnocylindrales bacterium | reverse complement strand
CTCCTCGCCCAGGCCACTCATCACGTCGGGCGCCACCAACACACGGCCGATGAACAGGATCAACTGTGGTGCCAGCACCAGCACCAGCAAGGCGATGAGCAGGCCCAGCATCCGTGCCATGGCGTAGTCGGACCGTGAGATGGCGCGCGAGAAGTACAGCGGCAGCACGCCCGCCAGTTGGTCGCGCCCGAACAGCTCCGGGGCTTGTGAGGCGCTGAAGAGGAAGACGAGCACGGCGGTGAAGGGGAAAAGCGTCGAATAGCGCACCGGCGAGAGGGCATCCACAGCGCCCGACGCCTCGCTACCGGGGGCGAACTGGGCGAAGAGCACGATGACGCCGACCGCCAGCAGCGCCGGCAGGGTCGCCAGCAGCACCAGGCCCACCGGCATGATCTTGGAGCGGGCATTGCGGCCCAGGCCGTAGGCCGTGCGCAAGGTATGGGTCAGCAATGCCGTGACAGCGGCGCGCCGGCCCAGACGTGGGCCCTCGTAGCCGCGGTAGCCGAGGTCGTAGATGGAGCCACCGCGGTCAGCGCCCTGGCGGCTTCCCAGGGGTGTGCTGTTCATGACGCGGTCTCCACGGTCGTTCCGCCGCTGGTTGACTCCGCTGCAGGTGACTCCACGGCGGGCGACTCGTCGCGGAAGAGATCCTCCAGGCTGGCGCGTCGCGGCTCCACGCGGATGAGTGCCAGGCGCAGGTCGGCCACGCTGTCGCGGACGTGGTCGTACGTCTCATCGCCACGGATCACCACCAGGACCAAGGGACCGTCCACACGCACCACGTAGCCCGCAGCATGGAGGCGCGCCGCCAAGTCGGCGGGTCGCTCATCCACCTCCACCACGAGGGTGCCGGTGTGCTGCGTGAAGGTGCCCAGTGCCGCCGCCTGCAGCAACTTGCCGCCATCGATAGCCACCAGGTAGTCGGAGACGCGCTCGATCTCGCCCAACAGGTGGCTGGCCATGATGATGGCGATGCCGAAGACCGTCCCGGTGCGCTCGATGAGGTCGAGCATCTCCTCGCGGCCCGCCGGATCCAGGCCGTTGGTGGGCTCGTCGAGCAGCAGCAAGCGAGGGTCATGCACCAGCGCCTGCGCGAGCTTCACGCGCTGCTTCATGCCCGTGGAGTAGCCGCCCATGGGCCGGTAGCGCTCTTCGAACAGGCCCACGTGCCGGAGCACCTCCGCGGTGCGCTCACGGGCCGATGCACGCGGCAGGCCGCTCATGCGCGCCATGTGGTTGACGAAATCACTGGCGCTGATGTCGCCCGGGAGGCAGTCGTGCTCGGGCATGTAGCCGACGAGCTGACGGATAGCCAGGCCCTGGGACTTCACGTCGAGATCCAGCACGCTGGCGGAGCCGCTGCTGGCGTCGAGCAGCCCCAGCAGGATCTTGATGAGCGTGGACTTGCCGGCACCGTTGGCGCCGACGAGGCCGATGATGCCGGGTTCGATGGATAGCGTGAGACCGTCGAGAGCGGTGACCCCGGGATACCGCTTGGTGAGGCCGTCGAGGGCGACGAGAGACATGCCGCGCGAGTCTACCCCGACCGGCGCCGACACCAACGGAACGACACCAACGGAAGAACGCCCTGGTGCCGACTTGTCGGGTCTGCTATGGTTAGTTCGTTCGGCGAGCGAATGAAAGCGGAGGGCGCGCACGACTGATGAGAACAGGAGGAGGCGGGCTGATCCGCGACCTCAATCGAGCCCTCGTGTTGAACCTCGTTCGCGAGCGCCGTGCCATCTCACGCGCTGACATCGCTCGGATCACCGGGCTGAGCCCATCGACGGTCACCTCCATCACTGGCTCGTTGCTTGCCGATGCCCTGCTGGTCGAGGAGAGGCCGGAGGCGAGAGACCGCAACCGCAGTGGCATCGTTGGCCGCCCGGCTACTCGCTTGCGCGTCGACCCAGCGGCCCGCCATGTGGTCGGTGTGAAGCTGGCGCCCGAGTCGCTCACCGTGACCGTCACCGATCTCGATGCCGAGCCACTGGGCATGGTGACGCTGCCACATGGCGCCCATGCCACGCTCGACGAGGTCGCCGACCTCTTCGCATCCGCTCTCGACTCGTTGCTCGCCCGGGCGGGCCTGTCCGGGGAGAAGCCGCTTGGCATCGGCATCGGCATGCCCGGCGCGGTCGACCCCGCCACTGGCGACGTGGTGCGCACCCCGCTGCCCGAGTGGATCGGCTCGGGGCTGGCGGGGAAGCTCGGTGAACGCCTGGGCGTTCCGGTCCTCATCGACAATGACGTCAACACGCTGACCGTCGCTGAGCACCTCTACGGTGCCGGGCGAGGCCTCGACCATCTCCTCGTCATCTCGGTCGGCCGTGGCATCGGCATGGGCGCGGTCGTCGACGGCGCTATCGTCCGCGGCGCCAGGGGAGCGCTGGGCGAGATCGGCCACACCCAAGCCATGCCCGATGGTCGCGAGTGCTGGTGCGGCAAGCGCGGCTGCCTGGAAGCGGAAGCGGCGGAGCCGGCCATCGTCCGCGACGTGCTGGCCGTCACCGGCCGCCTGGTCTCGCCGGCTGAAGTGGCAGGTCTTGCCGAGGATGATGAGCGCATCGCCCGGATCCTGCGTGCTGCAGGCGGGCTGGTGGGTCGGTCCGTGGGCGCCGCCATCACGCTGTTCGACCCCCAGTGCGTCGTCGTCTCAGGGGAAGGCGTACGACTGGGACACCACTACCTCGACGGGCTCCGCGACGGAGTCCTCCAGAGCCTCATGCCCGATGCCGAGCCCGATCTCGTCTTCGAGCCCTGGGGAGACGAAGCATGGGCACGCGGAGCGGCCAGCCTGGTCCTGCGTGAGCTCTTCACACCGGCTCATCTGCGTGACGATCGACATCCCGCCGGGACGCCGACCACGCTGAGGGGCGAACCCTCAACCGCACGGGCCTCGTAGGCCAAGGAGGAACACGATCATGGGTCTGACCGATCGGAGGCGGCTATCTGCCGCCGTGGCGTTGCCAGCCGTGCTGGCACTGGCACTCAGCGGCGTCGCTGTCGCACAGGACGAGTCCATGGCACCCGATGAGTCGGTGTCAGGCAGTGTCACCTTCTGGAACGGGTATGGGGCTGATGGCAGCGAGATCACCACGTTCCGTGATGAGGTGCTGCCGGCCTTCCAGGCGGCCTATCCCAATGTCACGGTGGAGACGCAGGAGATCCCCTACGACGACTTGCGCCAGAAGCTCATCACCGGCCTCGCCGGCGGCGTGCTGCCGGACGTGCTGCGCGCTGACATCATCTGGGTCCCCGAGTTCGCCGACCAGGACGTCCTCCTGGCCCTCGACGAGGAGATGCCCGATTTCGCCGACCTGGCGGCTGGGGTCTTCCCGGGTCCGCTCTCGACCAACAAGTGGGGCGACCACTACTACGGCCTCCCGCTTGACACCAACACCCGCATCATCTTCATGAACGACGCGGTGCTCGAGGCCGCCGGCATCAGTGAGGCTCCGGCAACGGTCGAGGACTTCGAGGCCATGCTCGCCACGGTGTCCGACACGATGGGCGAAGGCGTCTACGGGTACGCCGAAGGTGGCACCGGAGCCTGGAGCGTGTTGCCCTGGATCTGGTCCATGGGTGGCGCGGTCACCGACGAGGATCTGACTACCGCCAGCGGCTATCTGAACGGTGAAGGCACGGTCGCCGCGGTGACGATGCTCAAGGACTGGCTTGACAAGGGCTACCTGTCTCCAAGCATCCTTGGTGGTGGCACCAATACCTCCGACCAGTTCGGCAACGGCCAGACCGCCACGGTCCTCGAGGGGCCATGGATGCCGGGCATCTTCGCCAACCAGTTCCCTGATCTCAGCTTCAGCTTCACGCCCGTGCCCGCCGGCCCGGCCGGCAGCCAGTCGGTGGTCGGTGGCGAGGACATCGTCGTCTTCAATACCACCGAGAACAAGGACGCGGCCCTCGCGTTCGTGCGCCACATGCTGTCGGAGGAGTCGCAGCTGGCGATGGGCAAGGTCGGCCAGATGCCGGTGTTGTCCAGTCTCGTCGGCAATCCCGATCTGCCCGACTACTATCCCACCTTCATGCAGCAACTCCAGACGGCCAACGCCCGAACACCGGTGCCGTCCTGGCCCAAGATCGACGAAGCCATCGGCAACGCCGTGCTGAAGGCGTTGCGCGGTGACATGGAGGTCCAGGCTGCGCTCGATGAGGCGGCCGGCATCGTCGACGGCCTGCTGGCCCAGTAGCCACCCCGCCTCGGGAACCTTTCGAACGATATGGGGCTGGGTCGCCGCACCGTAGCGCTTTTCGGGCGGCGGCCCGATCCCCTACCCGCGGGCACCGTGCTCGCGGAGCCCTGGAGCAGTCGCCTTCGGCGGCTGCTCCCCATCTACGGCCTCATCCTGCCGGGGCTGCTGCTCTTCGCCATGTGGGCAGCCTTCCCCATCGTGAAGTCCTTCGTGATGAGCTTCACCGACTGGAAGCTCCGTGGGGAGACGTCGTTCGTCGGGCTCGACAACTACATCCGGGCGCTGGGTGACCCGCTCTTCTGGCGCTCGCTCAGCGCGACCGTGGGGTACACCGTGGTGACGGTGGCTGGGCAGCTGGTGCTGGGCTTGAGCGCGGCGCTGCTGCTCAACGAGAAGATCCACGGACGTTCCGTATTCCGGCTCGTCTACTACCTGCCCGTCATCAGCAGCTGGGTCATCGTGTCGCTGATCTTCGTCTGGCTCTACAACGGGCAGTCGGGCGTGCTCAACTGGTTCCTCAAGGATGTCCTGGGGATCATCGACAAGAACGTCGCCTGGCTCGCTGAGCCGGCTACGGCGCTCTGGGCCATCGCCATCCTCGGGATCTGGAAGGGCATCGGCTGGACGATGGTGGTCTACCTCGCCGGGCTGCAGAGTGTGCCGGAGGAGCTGCACGAGGCGGCCGCCATGGACGGTGCGGGTGTCTGGGCCCGGTTCCGCAACGTGACGCTGCCGTTCCTGCGCGCCACGACGACGTTCCTGCTCATCGTGCTCACCATCGGCGGCTTCTCTGCCTTCATCAGCATCTTCGTCATGTCCACCGCGGCCGTGGGCCAGCTGGGCGGGCCGCTGAACAGCACGGATGTGGTGCTCACGTATACCTGGAAGCAGGCCTTCCAGGAGATCGACCTGGCCTATGGTGCGGCGCTGTCGTTCATGGTCGCTGGCGTTGTCGCCGCTATCAGCGTGGTCGAGTTCCGCTTCGCGCGCCAGCAGGAGGGGTCGTGATCAGCGGCTACCGGCGCGTCAGGATCCAGCGCTGGATCTCGTTCAGCCTTGCGCTGGCCTTCGGGCTGCTGATGATCGCGCCGTTCGCCCTGATGGTCAGCACGGCCTTCAAGCCGCACGCCTATGTGCTTGAGATCCCACCGCAACTCATTCCCGAGGCGCCAACGCTGGACAACTTCACGCGTGCCTGGTCGAGTGGCGACTTCGCACGGTACTTCGTCAACAGCGTGGTGGTGACCGCGACCAGCACGGCTATCTCCGTGTCGCTCTCGGCCATGCTCGGCTTCGCCTTTGCCCGCTACCGCTTCCCCGGTCGGCGCATCCTCTTTGCGCTGCTGCTGTTCACCATGATGGTGCCGGGCATGCTGCTGCTGATCCCGCAGTTCATCCTGGCTCGTGACCTGGGGCTGCTCAACAGCTTGTGGGGACTCATCGTGGTCTACTCGGTGATGAACCTTGGTTTGAACACCTTCCTCTTGCGTGGCTTCTACTCGGCCATGCTCGGCTTCGCCTTTGCCCGCTACCGCTT
>JBBSAV010000144.1:0-5797 GCA_038251965.1 Candidatus Limnocylindrales bacterium | reverse complement strand
GAGGTCGTGCCCGAAGGCTTCGTCCGGTATCGGGACGTCGGTGAACCCCAGGTCGTCGTTGATGATGGTGCGCACCCCATCGGCGCCCAGCAGCGTGGGGTTGCACTTCACCGACGTGTGCAGCTTCCGCTCCTTGAGCAGATAGAGCGAGATGGCCTCGATCTCATCGGGTGGGCAACCGTGCATGGTCGAGAGCGTGATGGTGTCCGAGATCCGCGCCGGGATGTCCGACTCACGCACCTCGGGACAGCGTCGGGCCACGATATCGAGGTAGTCGGGCAGGTAGGCCGAGGCGTCAGCCATGGTGTCCAGATACCACTGCACATTGGGCTTGCCGATGCCGGCGAGGTCGTAGCCCACGCTCATGTTGAAGAGCATCCCGGGCCGTTCACCGGGGAAGCCGAGCCGGTGATGCAGGGCATGGATGAGCACCCACGCACGCAGGTACTCGTCGAACGACTCGAAGACCTTGAGCTCCTGGCTCCACTCGACGTTGTAGCCCTCGTCCTGCACGTCGATGCAGGGCTTGCTGACGTCCAGCTCATCGAGCGTCTGCACGGTCTTGAGCTCGATGAAGCGAGCGCCGACCAACCAGGAGACGACGATGTTCTGTGCCATCTGGGTGTGCGGCCCGGCGGCCACCCCGAAGGGTGTCTCAAGCATCGTGCCGTAGCTCTGTGTCCGGAAGCGGTCGGCCTCAGCGGGCACGAAGAACGCGCTCCGCGGGACGCCGAAGATCGAGCCCTGCTGCTCCAGCTCGTCGAAGACCCAGTCGGTCAACTGCTCCATGGAGATGGGACGGAAGCGATCGCTCATGGCCTACTTCGCCCCGGGGTCGAAGGGATGGATGTCGATGGTCTGGAGCTCCCCCCACAGGCGCCCTGCCTGAACGCGGGCATCTGCGACGAGCGCTTCCTGGTCGACCATCGTCAGCCGGCGGTCACGCACGACCGGCTGGCCGGCCACGATGACATCGCGGACAGAGCGGGCACCGAGCCCGAAGATCCAATGGCCGGCGAGGGTGCCGGTGTGCATGGGCGTGGGCGCGTCGTAGTCGAGGATGGCGATGTCAGCCGGGGCGCCTGGTTCGATGCGGCCGAAGTGCGGTTCGCCGAACGAACGACCGGCGACGCCAGCACCGACCGAGAGGCGTGCCAGCGGCCAGTCGTAGCCGGGCGAGCCGTCCTCCTGGTGGCGGAAGAAGGCCGTCTGTGACTCGGTGAACATGTCCGAGCCGATGCCATCGGTGCCCAGCGCGACACGGTCGCCCAGACCGGCCAGCGGCGTGCGCCCGACGGCGTTGTTCATGTTGGAACGCGCGTTGTGTGCGAGCGTGGCGCCGGCGGCACGCACCAGTCGCACTTCGTCCTCATCGAGGTGGACGCCGTGAGCCAGCAGCGTGCGCTCGTCGAGGAGGCCGGCATCGGCCAGCCGCGCCGCCACGCGCATGCCGTAACGGCGCTCCGCATCGACCTCATCGGCCGCATCCTCCGCTGCATGGATGTGGATACCGATGCCGGCGTCGCGGGCGATCTCCACGCAGGCCGCCAGCGTCTCGTCTGACAGGGTGAAGGAGGCATGGGCACCCACCATCGCACGCGCCAGCGGCAGCTCACCGCTGCCGGCACGCCGTGCGAAGCGGCGGCTCTCGGCCAAGCCTGCCAACGCTCGTGCCGGACCATCGCGGTCGCTGACCTCGTAGCAGCAGACCGAGCGCAGGCCCAACGAGGAAAGCGCCTCAGCCACGATGTCCAGTGAGCCGTCGATGGCGTTCGGCGAGGCGTGATGATCGATAAGGGTGGTCGTGCCCGCCAGCAGGGCCTCCATGCCACCGACCAAGGCGGAGGCACGAACCGAATCATCGTCGAGCGCTCGATCCAGGCGCCACCACACCCGTTGCAGGATCTGGAGGAAGTTCGTCGGTGGCTCCAACGCATACGGCATGCCCCGCGCCAATGCCGAGTAGAGGTGCATATGGGCATTGACGTTGCCCGGGATGACCAGGCAGCCCGACGCGTCGATGGTGGTCTGCACGACGCGCTCGGCCGCTTCCTCCGTGGCGGGATCACCCAGGCCCACGACGTGGCCACCACCGATGAAGACATCAGCCGACTGGACGGCGACCGGATCGAGCGAGGTGACCACGGTGCCGTTGGCGATGAGCAGGCTCATGTCAGTCTCCCTTGCGCTCAGGTCCGTCTCCTTTGCGGCGACGAAGCTTGGGCACCGCGGCGAGCGCGGCGCTCGAATCCCGCATCGGCAGACTGGTGCGCCGGATGCCATCGAAGGCGTAGAGCGCACCGGCCACCGCAGATGCCGTTGGCACCAGCACGGCCTCACCCATGCCCTTGGCGCCATACGGCCCCTCAGGCTGGTATTCCTCGATGAGGATCGTCTCCACCGGCGGCATGCCCGCAGCCCCGATGATGTTGAGCGACTTGATGGTGTCCGTGGTGGGCCGGCCACCCTCGAGCTCGAAGGCCTCACTCAGCGTGTGGCCCAGGCCCATGTGGACACCGCCGACCACCTGGCCTTCCAGCATCAGGGGATCGATGGCCTTGCCCACGTCATGGGCGGCGATGAACTTCTCGATGCGGCCCTCGTCGTCGAGGATGCAGACCTGCGTGGCCCAGCCGTAGCCGAAGTGGGTGATGGGCTCATCGGTGTCCGCATCGAGCGGCGTGGTCCAGTCGATCTTGATCTCAGCCGGGAACTCCTGGCCGGCCAGCTCATCGATGGTGCAGCCACGGACCTCCATCTCCGCGCGCAAGACGTCGCAGGCCTTGAGCACGGCCTTGCCGCCGAGCATGGTGGCGCGCGAGGCGGTGGTGATGCCGGTGTCAAGCTCATGGCTGGTATCGACGGTGACGGTGATGCCGGCGGGATCCAAACCCAGCTCCGCCGCCGCCATCTGGCGGAAGACGGTGTGGGTCCCCTGCCCCATCTCCGTCCAGCTGTGGAACAACGTGAGTCGCCCGTCACCGTCAGGCCGCAGCACGGCACGACCGTACTCGGTGAGGCCGTTGCCGATGCCGGTGTTCTTGGCGCCGCAGGCGATGCCGGCATAGCGCGCCGCCCGGTACTGCTCCTTGACCGCGAGCAGCGTGTCCTTCAGGCCCACGCCCTGCGTCAGCTTCTGCCCCGTACCGAAGCGGTCACCCTCGGCGAGCGCGTTGCGCCAGCGGATCTCCCAGCCATCGATGCCGACCTGCTCTGCCAGCCGATCCAGCAGCGATTCGACCGCGAAGTTGGCCTGGTTGGCGCCGAAGCCGCGCATGGCCCCGCCGGGCGGGTTGTTGGTATGCACCGCGCGCGCCTCCACGTCCACGACCGGCACCTTGTAGGCGCTGCAAGCGTGACCGGCGGCGCGCTCGAGCACCTTGCCGCCGACGCTGGCGTAGGCGCCGTTGTCGCCCACGAACCGCGCCTTGACGGCCACCAGGTGCCCGTCAGCGTCGCAGGCCACGGTGTAGTCCATCCAGAACTTGTGCCGCTTGACCGAGAAGCGCAGCGACTCGGCGCGCGAGAGAGCCACCAGCACCGGCCGCTCCGTCTTGAGCGCCAGCAGTGCCGCGTGGCCCTGGACATTGAGGTCCTCCTTGCCACCGAAGGCGCCACCGGTCGCAACCTGGGTGACCAGCACATCGGCCGGATCGAGACCCAGCAACGAGGCGATCTGGCGGCGGTCCTCCCAAGCTCCCTGGCCCTGCGACAGCACGTGGAGGCGAGGTCCACCGCCGGTCTGCGGCACGGCCAGACTGGACTCGGGCTCCAGGTAGGCGTGCTCGATGGCGGCACTGGTGAAGGAGTCGGAGGCGACATGCGCCGCACCCACGATGGCGGCATCAGCATCGCCTCGCCGGATGACGGACGTCGAGAGCACATTGCCACCGGCATGGATCTGCGGGGCCCCCTCGGCCATGGCCTCGAAGGGGTCGGTCACCGGCTCCAGGACGTCGTACTCGATCCTGATGAGTTCGGCCGCCGCTCGAGCCTGCGCCCGCGTCTCCGCTGCCACGGCAGCCAACACGTCACCTATGTAGCGGGTGGTCTCACCGACCGCCACCAGCTGGTTCCAGTCGTCGCGGATGAGGCCCTGGTTGCGCTTGCCCGGTACATCGGCGGCGGTGATGACCGCGATGACGCCCGGCGCCGCCTCCGCGGCCCGCGTATCGATCGACCTGACGACCGCCCGCGGGTGATCGCTGAAGCGAAGCGCACCATGCAGCATGCCGGGGAAGACATGGTCGGCCACATACTCCTGGAGGCCCAGCACCTGCTCACGCACGCGGTACTTGGGGGCACCGTCACCGACCGCGGTGCCCGTCTCGGGTCGAGGACGTGGACCGCCGGCGCGGGCGGCCGCCACTCGCTCGATGGCATCGATGATCGAGAGGTAGCCGGTGCAGCGGCAGAGATTACCGGCCAACGCCTTGGTGATGGCGTCGCGCTCAGGTCGTCCGTCGCCCCCAGACTCGGCCTCGCGGCGCAACAGTGCCTCCGCCTTCATCACGATTCCCGGCGTGCAGTAGCCACATTGCGAGGCGCCGGTGGTGGCGAAGGCGTCGGCCCACAGTTCGCGCGAGTCATCGGGAAGCCCCTCAAGCGTCTCGATCGACCGACCCGCAAAGCGGTCGGCCGGCTGGGCGCAGGACACGACAGCGCGACCATCGACGATGACCGTGCAGGCCCCGCAGGAGCCCTCCGGCGCGCAGCCGTCCTTCATCGAGCGCAGCCCCAGTCCTTCGCGGAGCAGCTGCAGCAAGGTCATCCCCGGCTCGACCGTGACCTGCCGGGTCACACCGTTGAGTTCGAAGTCCACCAGTCCTGCCATTCGTGCACGAGGCGGGGCCATCTGGCCCTAGCGAAACCCCACGTCCAGGTCACAGCGTACGACTCAACGACCCGATGGCGCTCGTGCCGCACGACCCGTAGGCACGGCCCGTTCGGACCCGTCGCTCACTTGAAGGCCCAGGCCTACCTTGGCGACGGCTGCAGACTGAGATGACCTCAGGAGGGTGACGATGCGACGGCTGGGACTGGAACGCGACGTGGTGGACCAGGATGTCTATGACAGTTCCGTGCGACGGTTCCGCCAAGCCAGCATCGTCATGCCTACCTTCGCCCAGCTAGCGGACCCGCGTAGCATCGAGCTGGACATGCAGACTCGTGTGGCTCGCGTGGACCCCGACGGGCCTGACCCGCTGAACCTCTTCCGCGCCCATTGGTACAACGACACCGGCGAGACGATGCCGGTGCCAACCCCGGCGCACGTGGTGCTGCCACCAGAGCTGACGGGTGTGCCATCGCCCATCGTGGTGCTGCTGGGCGACCGCTTCCCCATGATCCACTCGCACAAGCTCATCGCTGCCTTCGGCTGTCTGGCGCCGCGTATCGTCACCGGCCAGTTCGACCCGGCCAGCCAGCGCGCGGTGTGGCCCTCGACCGGCAACTACTGCCGTGGCGGTGTGGCCGTCAGCCGCATCATGCAGGCGCACGGCGTGGCAGTGCTGCCGGAGGGCATGAGCCAGGAACGTTTCGATTGGCTGGCCTCATGGGTTGCGTCGCCAGACGACATCATCCGCACGCCCGGTACCGAGTCCAACGTCAAGGAGATCTACGACAAGTGCGCCGAGCTTGACCGCGACCCCGACACGGTCATCTTCAACCAGTTCAGCGAGTTCGGGAACCACATCGGCCACTACGAGCTGACCGGGCGGGCGATCGAGCATGTCTTCGAAATCATGACGAGGGCGGACCCCGGCCTGCGGCTGGCGGCCTTCGTCTCGGCCACCGG
>JBBSAV010000143.1:0-5956 GCA_038251965.1 Candidatus Limnocylindrales bacterium | reverse complement strand
GGCATCGTGTATGTCGGCGCAGAGGTCCAGCCGGGTGACATCCTGGTCGGCAAGATCACGCCCAAGGGCGAGACCGAGCTGACCGCCGAGGAGCGCCTGTTGCGCGCCATCTTCGGCGAGAAGGCGCGCGAGGTGAAGGACTCCAGCCTGCGGCTGCCGCACGGTGAGCGTGGCAAGGTCGTCGACATCCGCGAGTTCAACCGCGACAACGGTGACGAGCTGCCTCCGGGCGTCAACCGCCTCATCCGCGTCAGCGTCGCCGCCAAGCGCAAGATCAGCGTCGGCGACAAGATGGCCGGCCGGCACGGCAACAAGGGCGTGGTCGCCAAGATCCTGCCCCAGGAGGACATGCCCTTCCTGCCCGACGGCACCCCGGTAGACATCATCCTCAACCCGCTGGGTGTGCCCAGCCGCATGAACATCGGCCAGATCCTGGAGACCCATCTGGGCTGGGCGCTGCATGAGCGCGGGGTGAACGAGGGCCGCGTCATCAAGGCCGCCACGGCCGTCTTCGATGGTGCCAGCGAGAAGCAGATCGAGCAGGAGCTGCTGGCCGCCGGACTGCCGGTCACCGGCAAGACCACCCTGCGAGACGGTCGCAGTGGCGAGGCTTTCGACCGCGAGGTCACCGTTGGTTACATCTATATGCTCAAGCTCCACCACCTCGTGGAGGACAAGATCCACGCTCGCTCCACCGGCCCCTACAGCCTCATCACCCAGCAGCCGCTTGGTGGCAAGGCACAGTTCGGCGGCCAGCGCTTCGGCGAGATGGAGGTCTGGGCCCTGGAGGCCTACGGCGCTGCCAACATCCTCCAGGAGCTGCTGACGGTGAAGTCCGACGATGTCATGGGCCGTGTCCAGACGTATGAGGCCATCGTCAAGGGCGAGGACATCCAGGCGCCCGGTGTGCCGGAGTCCTTCAAGGTCCTCATCAAGGAGCTCCAGAGCCTCGGGCTCAACGTGGAGATCCTCAACGAGAACGAAGAAGAGATCCACTTCGCCGAAGATCCGTCGGCGTATTCGCTGCCGAGTCTCGACGGCATCAATCTCGCTGGATTCGAGGACTAGCCGACGCCCCTGCGGATACTGGCTCGGAGTCCGCTTCGAGCCACCCGCGCACCCCGCACCGCCCGAGCGACGGCGCGGCTGAAGGAGAATGATGCTCGAGGTCAACAACTTCAACGCCATCCGCATCTCGTTGGCGTCGCCTGAGCAGGTCCGTGACTGGTCCAAGGGCGAGGTCACCAAGCCCGAGACCATCAACTACCGCACCCTGCGGCCGGAGAAGGACGGGCTCTTCGACGAGCGCATCTTCGGTCCTTCCCGCGACTGGGAGTGCTACTGCGGCAAGTACAAGCGCATCCGCTACAAGGGCATCATCTGCGACAAGTGTGGCGTCGAGGTCACGCGCGCCAAGGTTCGCCGTGAGCGCATGGGCCACATCCAGCTGGCCAGCCCGGTCAGCCACATCTGGTACTTCAAGGGCACGCCCAGCCGACTGGGCATCCTGCTCGAGATCAGCCCGCGCAACCTTGAGGGTGTCCTCTACTTCGCCAAGTATCTCGTCACCTGGGTCGATGAGGACGCACGCGCCAAGCTGCTCCAGCAGCTCGAGGATGAGGCCGCGGGGCGTGGCAGCGGCGGACAGGCACTCAACGATCTCGAGGACCGTCTGCAGGCAGATATCAACAAGCTCTCTGATGAGTTGAATGCCGAGCTGGCGCAGTTCAAGAAGGAGCGCGAGCAGGAGCGCGAGACGCGCACGGCCCAGCTGGTCGAAGCGCAGCAGGCCACCGAAGCCGTGCTCAAGGCCCTCGGGTCTGCGCCTGCCGTGGACCCCGTCGTCTTCGAGGAGACCGGCGAGGTGTTGGTGGCGGCCGGTGAGAAGGCCCCCAAGTCCACCACCACGCAGTTGCGCAAGCTGACTGCGGAGCTGGTCGAGAAGATCAACGATGACATCAAGGCGAAGGAGGCCCAGGAGGAGGAGGCCGTCGCTCAGCGTATCGAGGACGCCAAGCTCGAGATGAGCGCGGCCATCGAGACCGAGCAGGAGCGCCTCAAGGTGGACGCTGAGGGCCTCAAGGAGGAGATCCGCAAGGCCCGCGATGAGATCACCAAGCTGCGGGCCGGTGACCTGCTGCCAGAGATCTCCATGGACGGCTGGAACTTCCGCGATCTCGATCGCAAGTACGGCAGCGGCATCCGTGGTGGCCAGCGGCTCTTTGCCGCCGGCATGGGCGCGGAGGCGGTGCGTGAGCGCATCACCCGCCTGGAGCTCGAGCCACTCAGCGCCACCCTGCACTCAGAGGTGCGCACCAGCAGCGGCATGCGCCGCAAGAAGGCCATCAAGCGGCTGCGTCTCATCGAGGCCTTCCGCCGCTCCGGCGCGCGCCCCGAGTGGATGATCCTCTCGGTGCTGCCGGTCATCCCGCCCGACCTGCGCCCCATGGTGCAGCTGGACGGCGGCCGCTTCGCCACCTCCGACCTCAACGACCTCTATCGCCGCGTCATCAACCGCAACAACCGGCTCAAGCGACTGCTGGAGCTGGGTGCCCCGGAGATCATCATCCGCAACGAGAAGCGGATGCTCCAGGAGGCCTGCGACGCGCTCATCGACAACGGTCGTCGGGGCCGTGCCATCGCCGGCACCGGCAACCATCGCCTGAAGTCGCTTTCGGACATGCTCAAGGGCAAGCAGGGGCGCTTCCGCCAGAACCTGCTGGGCAAGCGTGTCGACTATTCGGGCCGCTCGGTCATCGTGGTCGGCCCCGACCTGCTGCTGCACCAGTGCGGCCTGCCCAAGAAGATGGCGTTGGAGCTGTTCAAGCCCTTCGTCATGCGGCAGCTGGTGGAGAAGAACTACGCCCACAACATCAAGAGCGCCAAGCGCCTCGTGGAGCGTGTCGAGGATGTGGTCTGGGATGTCCTCGAGGACGTCATCAAGGACCACCCGGTGCTGCTCAACCGCGCACCGACGCTGCACCGCCTGGGCATCCAGGCTTTCATGCCCAAGCTCGTCGAGGGCTCGGCCATCCAGATCCACCCGCTCGTCTGTTTCGCCTTCAACGCGGACTTCGACGGGGACCAGATGGCCGTCCACGTGCCCTTGAGCCGTGACGCCCAGGATGAAGCCCGGCGCATGATGCTCTCCACCGAGAACCTGCTCAGTCCGTCTGACGGCGCGCCGGTGGTAGCACCGACCCAGGACATGATCTTGGGCTGCTACTACCTGACCATGGACGCGGCCACGCCCATCAAGGGCCCCATGCCCACCTTCGAGACCGATGCCGAGGCCCTGTTAGCCTATGAGCTCGGCGGCATCGACACGCGCGATGAGGTCGATGGTCTTGCCGCCCACCGGGTCCGCCGCATGAAGCTGCACACCCCGGTGCGCGTCGTACGCGTGGGTGTCTGGGACGATGCCAGCGATGGGCTCGTCGAGGCGACCATCGAGACAACCATCGGCCGTCTCATCTTCAACCAGATCCTGCCCCCGCAGCTGCGCTACACCGAGCGGACCAACCGGCCCATGGCTCGCGTGCAGCTGCGCGAGGTCGTCTCAGAGTGCTACCGCTTGCTCGGTCGCAATGAGACGGCGCACCTGGTCGACGGCATCAAGCGCGTCGGCTTCCGCTACGCCACCCAGGGTGGCATGACCATCGGCATCGACGACATCAAGGTGCCGGTCGAGAAGGTGGCCCTGCTGGAGAAGGCGGACCAGGACGTCATCGGCGTCGACGAGCAGTACCAGCGCGGCCTCATCACCGAGGATGAGCGCTATACGCGCGTGGTGGCCATCTGGAAGGAGACCACTGACAACGTCAGCCAGAAGATGATGGACAACCTCGACCCGGAGGGATCGGTCACCATGATGACCGCCTCTGGTGCCCGTGGTAACAAGGGCAACATCGGCCAGCTGGGCGGTATGCGTGGCCTCATGGCCGACCCGTCCGGACGCATCATCGATGTGCCAGTGCGCTCCAACTTCCGCGAGGGCATGACCGTGCTGGAGTACTTCATCTCCACCCACGGTGCCCGCAAGGGCCTCGCTGACACCGCCCTCCGAACCGCCGACTCCGGCTACCTGACCCGGCGCCTGGTGGACGTGGCCCAGGACGTCATCACGCGTGACGACGATTGCGGCACGCAGGAGGGCACCTGGATCACGCGAGTCGAGACCGAGGAGTTCGCCGGTTCCGAGCCGGATGCCTTCGGGCGTCGGCTGGCCGGTCGTTTCGCCGCTGGTCCGGTGGTGGCGCCCGGAGCGAAGAAGAAGGACAAGCCCATGGTCGAGGCCGGCGAGATGATCAGCGAGGATGTCGCGCGGGCCATCGACGCCGCCGGTGTCGGCGCTGCCATGGTGCGTTCGGCGCTGACGTGTCAGTCACGCCTCGGCGTCTGCCGCACCTGCTACGGCGTCAACCTTGCCACGCGTGAGCTGGTGGAGGCCGGTGAGGCGGTCGGCATCATCGCCGCGCAGTCGATCGGTGAGCCCGGCACGCAGCTGACCATGCGAACGTTCCACACCGGCGGTGTCGCCGGCTTGGACATCACGGCCGGCCTGCCGCGCGTCGAGGAGCTATTCGAGGCCCGTATGCCCAAGGGCAAGGCCGAGATCAGCCACATCGACGGCGTGGTCGAGATCCTCGAGGGCGAGGACAGCATCCGCCGGGTCAAGGTGACCAGCCGCGAGGCGTTCGATGTGCCCCTCAAGCTCACCAAGAAGCATGAGCGGCTGGTGGCTGAAGGTGATGCCGTCGAGGTCGACCAGCTGGTCGCGCGCCTTGAGCAGGCTGACGAGGTGTTGGAGGTTCGCGCCCCTGACAGCGGCCTCGTCACCTTCACCGCGGAAGGCATCAAGATCGCCGGCGAGGATGTCGTCGAACGCGAGTATGCCATCCCTCACAACGCCAAGCTGATGGTCGAGGATGGCCAGGAGATCCGCGCGGGTGATGCCATCACCGAAGGTCCCATCAACCCGCAGGAGTACTTGGAGACTCGCGGCCGGGACGCGGTGCAGCGATACCTGGTCAAGGAGGTCCAGAAGGTCTACCGCAGCCAGGGCGTGACCATCAACGACAAGCACATCGAGATCATCGTGCGGCAGATGCTGCGCAAGGTCCGCATCGACCAGCCCGGTGATAGCGAGCAGCTGCCGTTCGAACTCGTCGACCGCTTCGACTTCGAGGACATCAACGAGAACGTGCTCGCCGAGGGTGGCGAGCCGTCGACAGCCGAGACCGTCTTGCTGGGCGTGACCAAGGCATCGCTCAACACCAGCAGCTTCCTTGCCGCAGCGTCCTTCCAGGAAACCACGCGGGTGCTGACCGAGGCCGCCATCAACGGCGCCAAGGACAACCTGGTGGGTCTCAAGGAGAACGTCATCATCGGCAAGCTCATCCCCGCGGGCACCGGTGCTCCGGCCAACATCGCGCGACGTCGCGAAGAGGCTCGCATCGCGGCCGCGGAGGCACTCGCCGGCGGCGAGCTGCCGGAGGGCTTCGGCGAGGAATACAACGTCTTCCTGGCCGACGGAGCGACCACCGCTACCGACGACGACGAGGGAGGGGAGAACCCCTTCCTCGAGGGCATCGAGGTCAAGGCGGACGACGCTGAGGACGCGTCCGAATACAACCCCTTCCTCGAGGGTGAAGCCAGGGCCGAGCCGGCCGCTGAGTCCCACGAAGAGGGTGGTACCACCGAGGACTAGAACCAAACACGGAGGGTGGCAGGACGAGCCCCATTCCTGGCCACAAGCCTCCGCGCGTGTCCGTCAGCCCGTAGGTTCAGCCTGGTCGAGACCCGGGGGTCTGCCGCCCCGCCGACCCCTGTCCGCGCACAGCGACGTTGTCCGCCAGCCGCCCGCGAGCCTGTCACTTTGGTCCGGTCGCCGCGTCACACCTCCAGCTATGGCCGACAGCCGGCGATGGCCGGCCGGAGGCTCGGCGCCGGTGGG
>JBBSAV010000142.1:0-5991 GCA_038251965.1 Candidatus Limnocylindrales bacterium | reverse complement strand
CCCAGAGCTGCCAGGACCGCGTCGGGAGAGGCGTTGTAGGAGTCGTCAAGGATGGTCCAGCTACCGGCCTGGCGCAGCTGTGAGCGGTGCGGAATCGTGAACGTGCGGCCGAGCCCGCGCACGATATCGACGGCGTCCATGCCGGCACACGTCGCCACGGCCACGGCCGCGAGCGCATTGTGGACACCATGCCGACCCAGCACGGGTGTGATGACGTCGTATCTGCCGCCGGCGAGCCGCAGCTCGAAGCGCATGCCATCGACTCCCAGCGAGCGCACCTCGGTGGCCCGCACGTCAGCACCGTCGCTGAAGCCGTACGTCAACACCCGCGCAGGTGTAGCCGAAGCCATGGCCAGCACGCGCGCATCGTCGGCGTTGAGGATGGCCCAGCCATCGCCCGGCAGCGCCTCGACCAGCTCACGCTTGCCGGCCTCGATGGCCTCGATGGAGCCGGCACGCGAAAGGTGCACGCCGCGCACCGCGGTCACGACACCGATGGACGGGCGTGCCAATCGGGCCAGCAGGGCGATCTCGCCAGTGGTGTAGAGGCCCATCTCGAGCACCGCGACCCCGTGCTCGGGACGCAGCTGTAGCAGCGTCATGGGCAGCCCGATCTCGTTGTTCCAGTTGGCCGGGTTGCGCAGGACGCTGAAGTCCTCCTCGAGTACCTCGGCGACCTGCTCCTTGGTCGACGTCTTGGCCAGCGAGCCGGTGATGCCGACCACCAGCGGGTCGAAGCGGTCGCGGTAGACGGCAGCCACGGTACGCAGCGCGGCCGCCGTGTCATCGACGCGAACGATCGAGACGCACTCGCCGGTCGCCAAGGCGGCGAGGCGCTCGGCTGGCAGCTCCTCGCTCACCACCAGCGCAGCAGCACCCGCGGCGACGGCATCTTCAAGGAAGCGGTGACCATCGGTGCGCTCACCGTGGAGCGCGAAGAAGATGTTCCCATCCTGGACAAGACGCGAATCGACAGCGCCACCACTGGCCGTCGGCAAACCGGCGTGGATCAACCGACCGCGTGCAGCGTCGGCGAGTTCATGTGGGTCGAATCGGGTCGCGTCGTCGTACGACGACGCCGCGCTGGCTGGCATGTGCTTCGGCCCCTCTGTCACGGCGGCCCATGCTGACACAACTACGGGGACTCGTTGGCTGACGACTCCGGGTCGGACGCGGTGTCGAGTCCGCGCCCCTTCTTCGGTCTGGACTTGTCGACCTTGTCCGCCTTGGCCTCCTCAGGCTGCTGGTGCCGGGCGTCCTGCCTGGCCCCATTGCGCGCCTCGCGATCGCGGATCGGATCGAGAGCCGCGGCAGCAGCGGTGCCGATGATGGGCCGCCCGGCGTTCTTGTCCTTCGACTTCCGCATATCCAGTTGGTCGATGGTCGCCAGGGCCACCCTCCGGAAGAGATCGGTGGACTCGATCGCCAACGGGAGGTTGCCCTGCTTGACCCATCGAGGTTTCGGCTCCTCGATACGGACCGCGATCACGTACTCGCTGTCGCGGCCACCGACGTAGCCGATGAAGCTGTGGTTGAAACGCCGCTCCTTGAACTTAGCCTTGCGCGTGTCCCAGATCTGGGCCGTGCCGGTCTTGCCGCCGATCTGGAAGCCAGGGATCAGGGCGCGCTCGGCATAGCGGGTCACGGACCCGGTGACGTGTTCAAGGATGGCTCTTGCTTGGTGTGCGTACTTCGCCTCCAGCACCGCCACCGGCTCGGCGCGAGCCGCTTCCCCGTCGACGACGAAGTGCGGTTGCACGAGGTACCCGCCGTTGACCAAGGTTGAGACGCCGCGGGCGAGCTGCGGCAGCGTGACGGCAACACCCTGGCCGAACGAGCGGTTGGCCAAATCGAACGCCGGCCACGGTTCCCCATCGGGATCGTGCCACGTACCCGTGATCTCGTTGGCGACTCCCGCGCCGGTCGGCTTTGTCATACCCACGGTGGCCCAGAAATCGTAGAGCTTGTGGGCCGCCTTCTGCGTGTCTCGCGGCGCGAGCATCCTTGCCAGCTTGGCCGCGACCACGTTGCGGGATTCCGCGATCTGGTCTTTCACCGGCCGATATCCGTTGCTCTGGTGGTCGGCGTTCTGGATGTCGGCGTCCCAGTAATGCAGCATTACCTCATCATGGATCTTGGTGTTCGGCGTGACCTTGCCCTCGCGAAGGGCGGCGGTGACGGTGAAGATCTTCATCACCGAACCAGGCTCGTACTGGTCGCTGAAGAGTCGGTTGCGAAGGAGTTCATTGTTCTTGCTGAAGACTGCCGCGAACTGGTTGGCGTCGTAACTGGGCGATGACCCGGCCGCCAGGATGGCGCCGTCATGTGGGTCCATGACGATGACGCTGACGCTCTTGGCTTCGTCCGTGATGCGGACGAGGTTGATGATTGTTTCGACCTTCTTCTGCAGGCCGGCGTCGATGGTCAGCTCCAGCGCTGCCGGCTGGAGGCCCGCCAGGCTGCCGGGCAGTCCCTCGATGCTGGCCAGGTCCAGGCTGTCTGCATCGACGGTCGTCAGGCGCTTGTCGTAGAAGCGCTCGATGCCTTCACCGCCCCGACCGTCGCCTCGGACGTAGCCGAGGATGTTGGCCGCCAGCGTCGTCCCGGCCGGTGCCCCGTCGTCCGGGTACCAGCGTGAGTACTTGGGCTCCAGGGCGATGCCCGGTAGGAGGCCCGCATCGATGGCGCCACCAACAGCCTCACTTTCTTCGAAGGTGATTCGGCGCCGAAGGCTCTCAAAGTGGCTGCCACTCGCGACGAGCGTGAGGTATCGGTCACGCTCCTTGGCGCCGAGGCCGAGCAGCGCGCCGAGGGTGTCGACGATGGCAGCCTGTTCGTCGGCGTCGATCTGGTCTGGATACGCGACCAGCTCGTCGTACGACGAAGTCATGGCCAGCAACGTGCCGTTGCGGTCGACGATATCGGCCCGCACGGACTCGGTCGTCGTGCTCGGAGGGCGGATGATCTTGGCGGTCAACTCATCGGCGGCCACCACCTGCAAGTAACCCAGGCGCAGACCCGTGGCGGTGCCAAAGACCGCGAACACCAGCAGGATGGCCACCATGCGCAGGCGGCTGTCGGTACGACCCAGCATCGGACGTCAGGGTGCCGAGAGGACGAGTCTCTCGTCCAGCTCGCGAAGGCCCAAGTTCCGCGCATTCGAGATGACGGTGTCGGCCTTGGTCAGGTCCTTGGCCTTGAGCGCCTGTCGGCCGATGGTCATGCCCAACGCCTCACGCTGGTTGTCCAGAGAACGGATCTCGGAACTGGCGGCATTGGCGCCCAGGGTCTGTGTCAGGTACACCAGCCCCAGCATCGTGGCCGCCAGGATGCCCGCCATCAACATGCCCGCGGGACGAACGCGCGGCGTAGCACGGACCGCTGGCGGCGCGGAACGGGGGATCGCCGGGGCAGCCAGGCGGGGGCGCGCAACGGGCCTTGCAGCAGGCAGCGCGGTGGTGGGCAGGCGAGCACCTTGGAAGACGGCCATCAGCGGGCGCGCGCCCCGCCGGCGCGCTGATCAAGGTTCAAGGTCACTCGTGACAGGGACTGGTCGGCTTCCCAGGCACCGCCGCGGCTCCAGCCGCCGGGGCCGCCGGGACCCTCGAGGTCGATGTCAAGGTCGTGATCGCGGCGCGTGCGCAGCTCCTTCATGCGGCGCCCGTATGCCTGTCGTCTGGAGCTGCCGTGGGTGTTACTCATGCTGGAAGCCTCCTGGCCGCCCGCAGCTTGGCGCTGCGAGCGCGTGGGTTCGACGCCACTTCCGCCTCGCTGGGGAACTGTGGCTGAGCCCCCACGGCCACGACACGAGGTGTCTTGCCGCAAACGCACACGGGGAACTCGGGTGGACAGGTGCAACCGCGCCGTTCCCGCGCCAGGAAGCGCTTCACGATGCGGTCTTCGAGTGAGTGGTAGCTGATGACACAGAGCCGACCCTCCGGCTTCAACAGGTCGAGACAGGACTCAAGCGCCGCCGGCAGGGTCTCCAGCTCGCGATTGACCTCGATCCGCAGGGCCTGGAAGACGCGAGTGGCCGGGTGCAGCCGCCGACGGCGCGCGTCACGCGGTTGGGGCGTGGCATGCGCCACGATCTCGGCCAGCTGCGCCGGCGTGTCGATGGGGCGGACCTGGCGCGCAGCGACGATGGCGCGAGCGATGCGGCGGGCGTGCGGCTCCTCACCGTGACGCTTGAAGATCGCGGCCAGGTCAGCCTCGTCGTAGCTGGCGATGACCTCGCTGGCGGGGATGCCGCAGCTCGTGTCGAAGCGCATATCCAGGGCGTCGGTCGACCGAAAGCTGAAGCCGCGTTCATCACCGTCGAGCTGCTGGGAGCTCACCCCAAGGTCCATCAGGATGCCATCGACCGGCCTCAGGCCCGCGTCCGACGCGACCTCGGCGATGGACTCGAAATTGGCCTGCCGAAGGGTGGCTCGGTCGCCAAACCTCGCGAGGCGCTGCCTCGACCGGTCGATGGCCCTGGGATCGGCATCGATCCCCAGCAGTCGGCCGTCGGGATCTGCGGCCTACAGGATCCGGATGGCGTGCCCTCCACCGCCGACAGTCGCATCGATCTGGAAACTGCCCGGGTGCGGCGAGAGAGCCAACATGACCTCCTCTAGCATCACAGGCAGGTGCCCTACTTCCTGTTCCATCAACGATCCGACCGCCCCGACGGTCCACCCGGACCCTGGAGGCTCATATGGTTCTAGATGCCCAAGCCCTGGAGGGACTCCGCGAGCGCCTCCGGCTGGTCCATCTGCTCGCTGTACGTGCTCCACCGATCGGGCGACCACAGTTCGAGACGGTTTCCCGCCCCGACCACCACGACCTCCGACTCGAGCCCCGCCGCATCACGTAGTGGCTGCGGGAGGACAAAACGACCCTGGCGATCGAGGACCACCTCGAACGCGGAGCCGTACAAGTGCCTTCGAAGCGTCCGTGCGCCCGGATCGGTGATGGGCAGAGCGTCGATCTGCACTGCCAGTCGTTCCCACTCGGCGCGGGGATGCAGCGCTACACAACCGTCGATCCACTTGCTCACCTGCCCACCCTGGGCGAGTTCCAGACGGAAACGAGCCGGGACCGCGAGACGTCCCTTGTCGTCGACCGTGTGGCGGTACTCACCTGTGAACATCGGGCTGGGCTTGCTCCGACCGTGACGTCGCTGGTGGTCAGCGGCCGGGTATCTCCCGACTCCTGCGCTGACGGCGAGATGGCTCCCCCTGCCCCATTTCGACCACCACGGCGGTGAGTCGACCGGCCCGGTTCACCCTTCCTCCCCACTTCACACCACTTCATGCCACTTCGATTGGCATCATACCCAATCCGTGGGCTCCGTCAAGGGCCGATTTGCACACCCCTCCCCACGACCAGGTCGGGGTGCTGGTGGAAGTAACGACCGGAGTACCGATTGCCCATTGCCGATCGCGGCGCGGACCCGATAGCGTCGGTTTCCCTCCCCAGCCGCCTACAAAGGATCTGCCCGTGACTATCGCTCGGCGCCGGCCGACGACCTTCGACGCCATCGCCGCTCCGATGCCCTCCGCACCCGCGGTGCGCCCGCCGCTGCCGGAGATGCGCGTGCCGGTACCGATGGGCGATGTCCCGGCGCCGGTCTGCGTCACCCCGGTGGGACGGCTGCGACGCTGCGTCTTCCGTCGCGTCGATCGCGTGCAGGCGTTGCCCGGTCGCGGCGTCCGAAGCGAATACGAGGTGATGTGCCTCTACGGCATCGACGATGCGCCGGCGACGCTTGGTGACATCGAGGCTGCACGGCCGATCTGCGAGGCCTGCACGGCCCGAGGCATCTTCCGACCGGACGAGGCGTAGCTCCGCGGCGCCAGCTCACCCGTGGGGTGGGTGAAGCAGCGGAGCATGGGCGCATCCACTGACAGTCGACCCGTGGGGTGGGTGAAGCAGCGGAGCATGGGCGCATCCACTGACAGTCGACCCGTGGGGTGGGTGAAGCAGCGGAGCATGGGCGCATCCACT
>JBBSAV010000141.1:0-6206 GCA_038251965.1 Candidatus Limnocylindrales bacterium | reverse complement strand
CGTGGGAGATCAGGACCCTGCGGCTATCGGGCGGATCATGACCCTGCCGAAGCCTCGACCACGATCAGCGCGTGAGGGAGTCCTCACGACGTCTGCCAGACGCTGAGCGCCCGGACTGCACTGCCCGATCAGCTCGCCCATCCCACCCACTACCTCGCCCGCCGACCGACCGCAGCGAGTCTGTCTTCGGGGAGACTGTCGCGTACATCCGCGCCGGTCACGACCTGGCTGATCCTCCATGGTGCTGGCACGGCCGCGCTGCCATCGCGTTCGCCTGATGTGCATTGGCCGAGGAGCAAGACGCGACACGGGGTCCGAACGTCGGTGTCCCTGTGGCGGGGCCAACGCCCTCGTCCCAGTCGACTACAGCACGCGCTTCTCGATGCTCTGGGGTCTGGCGCTCGCCGTACTCCTGGCCGTGTTCGGGGCGTCCATCGGGCGGCTGTTCAGCAAGGACCCCGACTTCATCGCGCCGGCAGTCCTGTACTTCCTGATCGTGCCCATCACGTTCGGGCTGCAGGGCTTCGTCCGCATCGTGGCCACCTCCTGGAGCGTCATCGATCGTGAGCGTCGGGCACATCGCTGATCGGCCCGCGTCTCTCGGCTACTGGATCGCACGGCTGGAGCGGCTCGCCACCAGGTACACCGAGGAACGACTGGCGCCCTGCGAGCTCGACCGGCTGACGCTCGCCTTCCTGACCACCCTCCTGATGGAACCGCTCGACCAGTCGGCGCACCTGCCGGCTCGAGAGGTCCAGGATGGCTGCAGCCCGGTCGAGCGTCAGCTCGCCGGCCAGAAGGTAGGTGAGGATGGTGAAGCGCCGCTGCGCTGGTCCGTCCAAACTGATCGTCTCCCTCGTGTCCATGGATCCGAGAGTGACAGAGTCTCTGTCCCGTTAGCCGTGACGTTATCGCTGTCCCTCGACAGCGCCCGCGGGGACCACTTGAACGCTGACGGTGTGAGATAATGAGAGGTGCTGTCGAGCCAGCCCAAGAAGACCTGACGGTACGCCTCGGGTCGTTGATCCGTGGTCGTGCGGGGCCGGATCGTTCTCGGATCAGGGCGGCCTTGAGGGGGATGCCCGGCGCGACATGAGGAGGTAGCGGATGGCAGTACCGATTCCCCCGTGCGATACGACGGGCCTGATCGATCTCTGCGGGCGGGGAGCCGTGATCACGAACGGCGACTGGTTCACCCTCCAGAGTTCGAACCTCATCTGGTACCTCGTCCTGGTGGGTCTCCTCATCCTCGCGGCGGTCATCCCATTCCCGGTCCGTGAGGTGGACTACACGGGATACGAGGGGGCAGAAGAGCAGGGCCATGGCGGAGTCTGAGCCTGGCGGCTGGGGCAACCAGCCGATCCTCCTGGAGGACGATCCACAGAAGCTGCCGCCGACTCTTCGCAACACGCTCGACTGGCGTGGCCGGCGATGGTTCCTGCGCGCCTGGCCCCCGCGGCGCCTCCTCCCCGACACGGAGCCTACCTACGTCAGGAGCTGGTTCTACGTTGCCGGGATCTTGACCCTCGCCTCGCTGGTGATGCTCGTCATCACCGGCATCCCGCTGGCGCTCTTCGGGCCGGAGTGGTGGACCGGAACGAGCGTCGGGGCATTCTTCGACTCGCTCCACTACTGGGCGGTCGAGCTCTTCTTCCTCTTCATGTTCGCGCACTTCATCGCGGTCTTCCTCATGGGGGCCTTCCGCGGCCGGCGGGCGTTCACCTGGATGCTGGGTGTGACGGCATTCTTCGTCAGCGTCGTCACCGCGCTCACCGGCTACGCGTCTCTCCAGGACTTCGAGGCCCAGTGGGTCACCACCCAGGGCAAGGACGCCGTCAACGCGACCGGGCTGGGATTCCTTGCCAACCTCCTCAACGTCGGCCAGACCCTCACGCTGCATGTCGCGCTGCTCCCCCTGGCCGCCATCGGCATCGTCGGGATCCACGTCCTGTGGGTTCGCAGACGCGGCGTGGTTCCGCCCTATGACGCCCTCGACGAGCACCTCACCGAGGGAGAGGGAGCCACGTGAGCTACCGCAAGGACGACCAGCGCGCACAGCGCGGCTGGCGGGGTCCCCGCGTTCGCTATGACCTCATCAGTGAGGGCCTGATCGCCCTCACCGTGGTCGCGCTGCTCACCGTCGGCCTTTCGGCCATGTTCGGCTCACCGAAGGTCGAGGCGATCTCGTTCCAGAGTTGGGCGAAGGCTGCCCCGGACGACTTCGTCAGCACGACCCTGGCCGAGCTGACCGGGACCTCCGGGAGCGCCACCTACGGCCCGCCCTACACCAGCGACACCGAGAATGTGCAGTCGATCGGACCGTTCAGCCCCCAGACCTGGCTCGGGGTGACGACCCCGGTCGACTCGTCGGAAGATCTCGTCATCGCACCGCTGACCGCCTGGGCTCCGTTCGAAGCGGGCCTGCAGCAGGCTCTCGAGCGGTGGACGGCCGCGACCGCCGATGAGCAGGCGGCGTGGGGTGCTGTGGCCCTCGACTCGGGCATCTCCATCGACGGCACCACCGTCACCCTCGCGCCGAAGCCCGAGTCATCGGCCACGCCCGACGCGTCCCCGACCTCGGCGCCGTCGGGGGCTCAGAGCGCCGATGCCGGCCCTATCCCGGCCTTGCTCTCGGCCATGCTGACCGGCGCCCGGTCAGGCGCCCTTGACTCCCAGTCGGTCAACGGGCCCGACCGCCAGTACGCCACGGACTACACGAGATCCCTCCTCTACATCGCCGACGGCACGTACGCGGCAAGCGTTGCCGAGAGCTACAACCTGCTGGGAGACCAGTGGGGGGTCATGAACCAGATCGGCGACTGGCCGGGGCAGCCTTGGCTGTGGTGGTTCACGATGTGGTACCAGGTGCCCGGGCCGATCCGGGCGAGCTTCGACTACAGCGACCTCATCGTCGTCGTCTTCGCGATGACGATGGTCCTGCTCGTCTTCTTCCTGCCGTTCATCCCGGGCCTGCGGAACCTGCCCCGCTGGCTGCGCCTGTACCGGGTCATCTGGCGTCCCTACTATCGCCGCTACGGCAGCTCCGGAAAGCGCGAGTCGAGGTAGGACCGTTGTGCGAATGCTGGCGCTCGGATGGGCGTCTTGTTGTGGATAGCCTCATGACGGCAGACCGGTGGGTACCCACGTTCCGGCGGGGGCTGCCCGCTGACGACCACGTGGCCGCCTTCACGCGCGGCCGAAGTGTTCCGATTCTGGCCACACTCAGCACCCGTGCCGTTCACATCTGCTCCTTGATGCCCGAGCGGACGAGCCACCAATTCACCGGGTAGGCGGTCAGGAACCCCAGGATCATCCCGACCTGCATCATGAACCAGAAGGTCACCTCGTTGGGATGGAGACCCTGCGGGGGTCGGTGGCGGGCAGGAATCCGACCAATGGGATCATCAGCAGGCTGGCATCGAGCTCACGCGAGCCGTACGCCTGGACGAAGCAGCCGCGTTCGATGTCATACCCCATCTCGCACACCTGGGCGTGGATCTCGTCGCGGATCGCCCGCCAACGCCCCACCGGTCCATCGAGCCCGAACCACTCGACGGCCTTCACGGCCCGGTCGAAGGCGACCCAGGCCATCACCTTGGAATGGGTGAACTGGCGGGGGTCGCCGCGCACCTCCCAGATGCCGCGATCGGGATCCCGCCAATGCTCCTCGAAGTACTCCACCAGCTTGCGCTGGACAGCCCAGGCGGCCGGATCCGGAGCCAGGCCGCTCCGTCGGGCGAAATGCATCGCGTCCATCAGCTCGCCGACCACGTCGTGCTGGATCTGGCTGGCAGCCGCGTTGCCGACGCGCACCGGCACCGACCGCTCGTACCCAGGGAGCCAGTCCAACTCGAACTCGGGGAGGCGGCGTTCGCCGGCCACCCCATAGAGGACGTTCAACTGCGCAGGATCGCCGGCCACCGCCCGGAGCAGCCAGTCGCGCCAGTCGCGAGCCTCCTCCTCGTAGCCAGCCAGGAGCAGCGCGTATAGTGTGAAGGTCGCATCGCGCACCCAGCAGTAGCGGTAGTCCCAGTTGCGTGCGCCGCCGAGCTGCTCCGGGAGTGACGCGTCGGGGCGGCCACGATGCCCCCGGTCGGCAGGTAGGTCAGCGCCTTGAGCGTGATCAGTGAGCGGATGACCTGACCCCGCCAGCGACCCCGATAGGTGCAGCGGTCGGACCATGCCCGCCACAGCGCTCAGCGGCCTCCAGCTCTGCTCGCGCATCGGGCGGCGCTGGGGCCGGCTCGTTCGACGGGCTCCAACTCAGGCTGAACGGGATACGGCCGCGTGCCTGGATGGTGAAAGCGGCGACGGTCGTGAGGCCTTCACCGCGGGTCTCGACGTCGGTGTCGAGGTGCAGCGCATCGGGGCCGGCGACGGCGTGGAGGCGACCGTCGACCCGACGGACCCAGGGCACGATCGAGCCGTAGTCGAAGCGGACGACGAGTTCCATCCGCATCGCGACGCGACCCCGCACGCCCTCCACCATCCGGACGACCGATGGCGTAGCACGACCGGGCAGCATCCCGTCGACCAGCCGCACCGTTCCGTCGTCGGTGTCGAACTCGGTCGCGAGCACGAGGCTCCCCGAGCGGTAGCTACGCCGGACCGCCAGGACCTCACCGGCCGGCGAGATTCGCCAGCGACCGTGACCGGGTTCCCCGCGCAGCGCGGCGAAGACGGCGCCCGAGTCGAACCGGGGGACGCACAGCCAGTCGATCGAACCGTCACGGGCGACGAGCGCGGCGGTCCGCAGATCGCCGATGAGCGCATGGTCCTTGATCGGATGGCTCATCGTGCGTCCGACCGTTCGGCGCGCGTCCCGGTCCGGCGAGAGCCATGCGCGTGTCTGCTGGGGCAGGCCGGTGCGCGCTCGACCGATCGATCCCTCGCCACCAATCAGAGGCACCGCGTCGGCGACCGGGGAGGCACCAGACCGGGCGCGCCGAGCGCGAGCGGCAGCGGTCCGAGCGTGATCCTCCCGGTATCCACGGTCAGCACCCCCTTCTCGATGACGTGCGCGAAACGATCCATGCTGCGCGGTGCCGGCCCGGACTCCTTGATCATCCAGGCCCTCAAGCGCTGGCTCGTCCGCACGGTGGCGATCACGTGGAGCGCGCGGTTGAGTTGGCGGTTGCCGCCGCGATTGAGCCGCATGCGCTGGACCTGCGCCGAGCTGGCCGGGATGGGGGCGACCCCGGCAAGCATGGCGAAGGCGTCGGCCGAGCGGAGGCGGCCGACGTCGCCCGTCTCGCTGATGAGCTTGGCGGCGGTGAGGACACACCGGCACCGACTTCGTAGTGCTGCTTTGCCAGGTGGGTGAACACGGCTCGTCGCAGATCCTCCGCGGTGCCATTGCGAGTCACAAGGCCGATAACACGCAGGTCCTCAAGGGACGCGGCCGCCTCAGAGTCGCGCAGCCGCTTGCGTTTGGTAGCCGTCTCGTAGTATGTCGGACCCAGCCCATGTTGGCGAGCGGCTCGCCCTTGTGATATCGCCGACCAGTCGGCTGTTCGCTCATGACGCGTTCGTAGGTACGCCTGAAGACCTCGAAAGCCTCCACATATGGTTTGATGGTTCTGTCCCAGAGACCGAGCTTGCCGCGTTGCCCGACCTCGACGGACTCTCCACCGAGGGTCATCGGTCCGCAGCCGTGCTGCAGGGATCGGTGCGACCGCTGCTGCGGTTCCTCGCCGATCAGCCCGTCAGCTACCTGCAGATCCAGGAGCCCGACCTCGAAGAGGCGTTCCTCGGCCTATACGAGGAGTCCTCCTGATGCGGACGCTCCAGCTCGTGGTCGATTCGATGCGCACGATTCGTCGCGGCGCGGTCCTCTGGTGCCTGGCGATCGGCGTGCTCATCTTGGCCACGGTCGCCTTCTGGCCTGCCTTCCAGGGTGCCTCAGGAATCACCCAGGCGATCGATCAGATGCCCGCGACCATGGTCCAGGCGTTCGGTCTGGAGCACTTCGGCACACCGGCCGGGTTCCTCCGTGGCAACCTCTATGACCTACTCGTGCCGCTGATGATGGCAGGCACGGCGATCAGTTTCGCGAACGGCCTCACAGCCAGCGAGGAGGACGCGGGACGACTGGAACTGGTCTTCGCCCAACCGATCAGCTACCAAGCATCGTTCCTCACCCGGGTCACCGCGGGCGCCGCGTGGTTGGCGCTGGTGGTGGTGGCAGCGGCCGTCGTCCAGCTCGT
>JBBSAV010000140.1:0-6492 GCA_038251965.1 Candidatus Limnocylindrales bacterium | reverse complement strand
TCCCCACCAAGACTGATGAGCCGCGAGTCGTGCTGCAGCATTGGGACGGCAAGCGCTGGTCGAACGTGCCGCTGCCCTGGGCAGAGGGGTTCGGCGCCCTGGCCCGTTCGGTCGCGGCCGGTGCCGATGGCCACCTCATCGTGGCCGGCACGCAGACCGCCACTGCCAACCGCGAGACTCGCGGCTTCGTGGCGCAGCGCATCGGTGGGGTTTGGTCGATCAGCCTGCTCGATGCGACCGATTCGTTGCGCTCGGAGGTCATGGCCGTGGCCGCGACCGGTGACGGTGCGGTCGCGGCGGCAGCGGTCGGAGGAACGTTGCTGGTGCTGCGCTCCTGTGATGACGGGCTGCCGATCACCCCTGGGTCGAAGAAGACGCTCCGCCGCAAGGTCGAGGTCAGCGATATCCGACGACGCCGTGCCGCCGCGCCGCAGGAGCAGATGGACGCGCTCGATGCCCTTGTCATCGTGCCCTCGGCCGTCCCCACCCGCAAGCTGCCTGCGCCGCGCGATGATGCCGCCTTCAAGGTCCGTGACATGGCGGCCGCCTCCGGTCTCCGCGAGTGGACCCGCACCTACGATGGCTTCGCGGCCGACTTCGATGGCGATGGCTATAAGGACGTCTTCTACAGCCGCCACGGCGGGACGATGCCGCGCCTGGCGCTCAACGGCCCCGACGGGTTCCTCGACGCCCCAGCTGATAGCGCCTTCAGCCCCGTCGACCGCCACGGCTGTGACCATGGTGACGTCGACGGCAACGGCACGCGGGACATCCTGTGTGCGGTCGGGGGCTCGCGCGGGATCGCCGTTCGGCGCAACGAGCTTTCGCTCTCGCCCGCGGAGGACACGCGCACGCTTGCTCGCGATGCGCTCGGCATCTCCGACCCACTCGGACGCGGTCGGCACGTGGCCATCTTCCGGCTCGATGACGACCGTTATCCGGAGGTCTTCATCACGAACGCACCTGACCGGGAAGATGGCTTGCCGGCGCAGAACCGCTTCTACCGCAATGTCGGTGGCCGCTTCGTGCCTGCTCCCGGCGTGGGCCTGGACACATCACATGGTGGGCGCTGCCTTGAGGCGACCGACATCGATGGCGACGGTGACACCGACCTGGCGATGTGTACCCACTACGGTGTCAACGGGCGCCCTGCGGGCTTGCGCATCATGCGCAACGAGAACGGCCGGCTTCGTGACCGAACGGTGAGCCTGGGGGCTAGACCCATGGGCGACATCGATGTCGCATTCGCTGACGTGACCGGTGACGGCCGACGGGACCTCATCCAGCTGACCTCACAAAAGGTGGTCGTGAGCAAGGGGACCACGAGTGGCTACCGCAGGATCTACCAGGCTCGCGTGGGCGGGGCGTGGGCGTTGGCGGCGGGCGATGCCAATGGTGACGGCAAGGACGACCTGTATATCGCCCGAGGGAACCGGGACAAGAACCAGCCAGACCGGCTGCTGGTGAGTCGAAAAGGGGGTCGGGACTTCGCGTCGGTCCGGATACCCCAGACGAAGAAGGGGCAGGCCGACGACGTCTTCTCGCTCGACTACGACAAGAACGGTCTGGCCGACTTCGTCGTGCTCAACGGCCGCATCGGCGGTGGCCCGGTCCAGTTGCTGGCGTCGTTCCGACGCTGAGCTCGCGGGTTGGCGGGGGCCGGCTCAGCCGGCGAGTGGCCCATCCGGTTCGGGGCCGGTGGCGACCGGCATGTCATGGCCGACCCAGTCGCTGAACGAACCCGGGTAGAGGATGGGGTCGGGCAGACCCGCGACACGCGCAGCCAGCATGCCGAAGCAGGCGGTCACGCCACTGCCGCAAGCGATGACCAGCGGTCGCTCGGAGCGTGCGCCCTCTCCGCGGATGAGAGGCAGGACCTCGTCGGCGGGGAGCATGCGGCCATCGGCGGTCATCATCGAGCCACAGGGTCGATTGCGTGCGCCCGGGATGTGACCGCCGACCTTCTCCATGGGCTCCGTTTCGCCGGTGTACCGCTCTGGCGCGCGGACGTCGACCAGATCCACGCTGCCGTTGCTGGCCGCGACCCCTTCACGGTCCATGGTGTCCGGCCACTCGGTCGCCAACGTCATGGTGGCACGCAGATGCGAGGTCCTCGCGACGGTCAGCTCGCCGCCGGCAGCCTTCCACGCACTCAGGCCCCCGTCGAGCATGAAGACACTCTGGTGCCCCATCTGGTCGAGCATCCACCACAGGCGCGCACCGTACTGGCCATTGTGGGCGTCGTGGATGACGATGGTGTGCTCGTCGCCGAACCCCAGCTCACCCATTCGGTCGGCAAAGCGGGTCGGATCGGGGAGGGGATGGCGGCCGTTGCCCGGCACAGCTGCAAGGTCACGGTCCAGGTCGACGAAGATGGCGCCCCGGATGTGGCCCTGCTGGTACTCGGCGAGACCACGCTCGGGCTCGCCCAGGAAGTACCGCACGTCCGCGATGCGCAGGCTGGGATCGTCGATGGAAGCCAGCAGATCGCCGGCGCTGATGAGTGGGCTGGGTGTGGAGTCGTTCATGGGCCCACGGTAGCGAATGTCGAGGAACCGCGGACCGTCCATCCGCCCCTCCGTGGTCCGGCTGGCAGGTCAGGATTCGGTCGGCCCGATCGGCTGGCCACCGGGGTCACCCGCGGTCGATGCCAGTCGCGGTTCCTTGAGCTCGACGAGGATCACATGCGTGTCGCTCTCGCCGGTGTTCTCGCCGGCATGTGACTGGGCTCCCAACCAGCGCACCTGCCCCGGTCCAAGCTCCACGTCAGCGGCCTGTTCGCCTCCCTGGAGGCGCCGCCGAAAGGCGCTCAACGTCACCATGACGCTGTCAGGGTGATGGTGCATCGTCGTCATGTCACCGGGCCGGTCACGATACTCCAGGACTCGGACGCGCTCGTTCTCCATCACGACGTGGTAGAGATCAGGATCGGTGACGGTGGGGTCGTCGACCGGCAGGTCGGACTCTGGTTCCATCGAGCATCACTCCTTGGCCACGTGGCCGTGTCTGTGACTCAGCCCCCCGATCAGCAGCATCCTATCAGCGCATCGCCCGCCATACCGGAGAGCGCCTCGGCTACGCTTCGCAGGGCGGCGGGGTCTGGGTCGTCGGTAGATACCGGATGGTGAGGCCGTTGGCCGTGGCGTCGATATGCGGCTCGGGCTTGGCGCGGAGGGCGATGTTCACGAGCACCTCACCCCTCGAGTCGACCAGCGATCGCCACGCCTCTGGCACGGCCGACTGGTCGGTGATCCAGTCGATGTCGTTGACCTCACCGAGGTAGCCGATGCCGCAGCTCACGTCCATCAGGTATGGGGACGTGCCTATCGTTTCGACGCCCGTCCCGGACCGCCCCGGCGGTTGCACGCGGGCTGCTGCGGCCGCGTGGATCTGGCCCTTGGTCGCGGTGGCCCCCGGCGCGGTCAGGCCGATGTCGACCACGGTCTGGTCGCGACTGACGTCGTTGCGGTCGCGGGGTGCGTCCAGCTGGACGACGAAGGGTCCGGCCGGCAGCCGAACCCGGTCCAGCGCGACGACGTACTGATAGGTCCCGATGAGGTCGTCGGTACAGCCGACGTTGCCGTCGACGTCGACGATGTCCGCATACACGGTCGCTGTCTGAAGATCGACCACGACATCATCGAGTCGCAGGTTGGGGCAGGCCGAACCATGGCCCACGGCGAACCACAGCACGACGTCCTCGACCAGGTCGACCGCAGGCGCCCCGCCCTCGATGCCTGACCGCTTCCACAGACGCTGGTACTGCGCCTCGTTGGTGGCGATACCGGTGCGGTAGTTCTGTCCGCGGGCGTCTTTGTGCTCGTATCCGACCATGGTCCAGCCGTCACCCTCGGTCGGCTGCGGACCGGCCACGGGCCGCTCGGCGGGGTCCAGGCCGTCGATGCAGAAGGGTTCACCCGCGAATCGCGCCTCGAGGTCGGCCACGATCTCCTCGGTGACATAGGGAACGGATAGGTCAGTGATGTTGGAGGTCACATCGACGCCGACGGCGAACGAATCGAGCGAGCCCCGCAGCTCGTCGGTCAGGCGGTCTTGGAGCGCCCGCAACTCCTTCGTCGGGTGCTGGACCTCGACGGCCACGACGCCGTCATCGGGAAAGCGCTCCTGCAGGTCGGCCTGGCGCGCTTCCACATCCTGAGTGAAGGCCACCACCAGCCAGCCGAGGTGGTCACGGTCGATCCAGATGTCCTCGTAGCCGGGCTGTTGCTCGGCCCACTTCTTGACCTCCCGCGTGGGCTGCTCGTTGGCCACGTAGACAGGCGTGTCCCTGAAGAGGCTGGGGTCGATGGGGATGGGCTGCACGTCGCCGCACCAGGTCAGCGATGATCCCTCGAGGGCGGGTGGTCGGGTTCGGCCGAGGTCCTCCTCAGCGCCGAGACCCGGCGTGGCCAGCAGCGTTACCAACAAGGCCGCAGTGAAGAGTGGTCCGAAACGCATCATGGCGGTCACCTCGCAGTACGACGCACGATCAGACCATCATGATACGCCTGTGTCCTACGCTCCTTGGACGTCCTGGCCGTCCTCAAGGCGATGCCGCTGGTCCCGGAGCAGGGTCACGACCGACACCACCAGCGCCACGGGCAGGGGCTCGTCCAGCGCGAACCGGAGCGTCCCCTTGCCGGCTCGATAGGGCGCGATCTGCGTCTCGGTTTCGGCGTCGACCTCCGGGATAGGGTAGAGGCTGAGATGGCTCTTCCAACCGGCGTAGTGGACGACGACTCGGCCAGCCGACTTGAAGGCAGGGATGCCGTAGCTGATGACCTCCTCAGCGTCGGGGAGGACGCCTCGGATGGTCTGTCGCAGGGTCTCGATCGGACCCCGGATCTGGGGCGCGAGCGATGCGAGGTAGGTATCGACCGACTGTTCTTTCGGCATATGCTCGACTCCTGATGATGGGGTGGCTACGTCCCCGTGATCAGCCCGTACATCCAGATGAAGGCGAGGTAGCCGAGCGCACCCAGGCCGACCATGGGAACGGCTGCCACGTACGCCCACCCGACGACCTCACGCGTGCGGCCCAGGATCAGCGGCAGCAGGAGGCCGACGATGATGAAGGTGGCGCCGGCGATCGGGTAAGCGAGCTGGAGGCCATTGCGGGCTCCTTCGGCCACGAACACTGCGACGAGGAGTCCCAGTGCTACGGCGCGCTGCCTGCGGGTGCCGATGCGCCACGTTCGGCCGGCGATGCCGAAGACGGGGCCACCGGCCAAGGCACCGATAGCCCAGAACAGCGTGGCGCTGACCGAGGACGAGTAGCCGATCTGGAGGTGGAGCATGACGTTGTAGCCCACCAGCGCCAGCACGAGCGTGGTCGCGCCGGCGATGGCAGCCTGGACGTTGCCCGGCATGACCGAGCCGACCAGGAACGCCACCAGCAGCCACGGCGAGATCGCGTTCGCCCATTGCGTCAAGCCCTCGGGAAGCCAGGCTTGGCCCAGCTGGGTGATGGCTCCTGTGGCGAGGCCCGCACCGATGACAACGCCGATCTTCTTCCACGATCCGTAGCGAGCGCTGGCAATGACTTCCACCGGCCGAGTATCTCAGGGTCGCGTCATGCACTCGCGCTGGTGCTCCTTCGACGCTACCCTGCCGCGATGGGAAAGCTGATCTACTCCTTGAACGTCTCACTCGACGGTTTTGCCGAGACGCCCGACCATCGCCTCGATTGGGCCATCGTCGACGAAGAGCTCCACACCTGGTTCAACGACGAGGCGCGCGGCCTGGACGCGTTCATCTACGGGCGGCGGATGTATGAGCTCATGGCGGCATACTGGCCCACCGCGGAGTCCGACCCATCGGCCGGAGAGCCCGAGCTCAACTTCGCCCGCATCTGGACGCCCAAGCCGAAGATGGTCTTCTCGAGCAGCCTTGAGCGCGTGGATTGGAATGGTCGTCTCGTAAGCGGTGATCCAGCGGAGCAGCTGGCCAAGCTCCGGGAGGAGTTCGACGGTGACATGGGGATCGGTGGCGCGACCCTTGCCGGCGCCTTCATGGCGCAGGGTCTCATCGACGAGTATCGGCTCGTCGTACACCCGGTCGTGCTCGGTGCCGGCATCAGGTTCTTCCCCGGCCTTTCTGATCGGATCGAACTCACGCTGCTCGAGACCAAGTCCTTCGAGTCGGGGGCCATCTGCCTTCGATACGTTCCGGCCCGACGGGCGGATCTTAGGACCCGCTCGCGCTGACCTTCAGGCCCACGGGACAGGCCACACCGGTGCCGTGGTCGGGGCAATAGCCGCCGGGGTTCTTGCTCAGGTACTGCTGGTGGTAGGGCTCGGCGTAGTAGAACTCGCCGGCCTGTGCGATCTGGGTGGTGATGGCGTCGAACCCGGCGGCGTCCAGCTGCTGCTGGTAGGCGTCACGTGAGGCCTCGGCGGTGGCCCGCTCCTCCTCCGTCGCCCAATAGATGGCCGAGCGGTATTGCGTGCCCTGGTCGTTGCCCTGGCGCATGCCCTGGGTGGGGTCGTGGTG
>JBBSAV010000139.1:0-6579 GCA_038251965.1 Candidatus Limnocylindrales bacterium | reverse complement strand
GCGGCCCCCCTGCCTTCGAGCTGCCAGGGGAGCTGGCCATCGACACCGGTGCCGCCCGACGCATCATCGGCGAGTTCATCCGTGCACAGCTGAGCCAGGCCGGTTTCAACAAGGTGCTGCTGGGGCTCTCCGGCGGTATCGATTCGGCACTGGTGGCATATCTGGCGGCGGACGCCATCGGGCCGGAGAACGTGCTCTCGGTGCTGATGCCCTACAAGACTTCCTCAACCGATTCGAGGCGTGACGCTGAAGAAGTCGTGCGGCGTCTCGGCTGCGCCAGCGAGCTGGTCGAGATCAGTGCCGTCGTCGATGCCTACTTCGAGGAGGGGCGGCAGGACGCCGCACCGCTACGACGCGGCAACTTCATGGCTCGGACGCGCATGATGGTGCTGTACGACCACTCGGTGACGTGGGGTGGGCTGGTCATCGGGACCGGCAACAAGACGGAGACGCTCATCGGTTACAGCACGCTGTGGGGCGACAGCGCCAGCGCCTTCAATCCCATCGGCGACCTGTACAAGTCCCAGGTACGGCAGCTCAGCGCGGCGGTCAACGTACCCGACGCCATCATCTCCAAGGCACCCTCGGCCGACCTTTGGCCGGGCCAGACCGACGAGGCGGAGGTGGGCTTCAGCTACGCCGAGCTCGACCGCATCCTGTACCGACTGGTCGACCGACGACATTCCATCGACGAGGTCGTGGCCGATGGCTTCGCGCCCGAGCTGGTCGACCGCATCGATCGCATGGTGGCGGGCTCGGAGTTCAAGCGCCAAGTCCCGCCCATCGCCAAGATCGGGCCTCGCACCGCCGGCATCGACTACCTCTACCCGCGTCGCCGTCCTCGCTCCTCGCGTGCCTAAGGCAACAGGGAAGCGCGTGCGAGGCACGCTCTTCGTGGTGGCCACCCCCATCGGCAACCTCGGCGACATCAGCGCACGCGCGCTTCTGGTCTTGCGATCGGTGGCCGTCGTGGCGGCAGAGGATACACGCGTCACGCGCAAGTTGTGGTCACGCTTCGACATCGATACGCCGATGCTGAGCTACCACGCCCACAGCGATGATCGGCGCACCCGAGAGCTGCTGGAGCGGCTGGGGGCCGGCGACGACGTCGCGCTCGTGACCGACGCGGGCACGCCGCTCGTCAGTGACCCCGGCGATGTGCTCGTCTCGGCCTGGGTCGAACGCGGCGGCAGCGTCGTGCCGATCCCGGGTGCCTCGGCAGTCCTGGCAGCTCTGGTGGCCTCTGGTATCGCCGCGCCGCGGTGGGGTTTCGAGGGGTTTCTGCCGCGCAAGGGTCGTGAACGCAGGGAGCGCCTGGCTCGCATCGCCAGCGACGACCGTGCCACCGTCATCTTCGAGGCGCACGGTCGCACCGCGGCGACCTTGGCCGACCTGGCCGCGGTCTGTGGGCCCGAACGCGCGGCCGCCGTCTGCCGCGAGCTCACCAAGTTGCACGAGGAGGTCCGTCGCGGCTCGCTGACGGCATTGGCTGACGAGTTCGCCACGGCACCGATCAAGGGCGAGGTCGTCATCGTCGTCGCCGGCTCTACCCAGGCTCAGGCAGCGGCGGTCAGCCTCGAAGCAGGTCGGGCTCGCGTGGACCGCCTGGTGGCCGAAGGTGTGAAACGCTCGGTCGCCGCGCGCATGGTGGCCGAGGAGAGCGGTCTGCCCCGTCGTGAGCTGTTCGCGGTCGACGAGGACTGATCAGGTCGACGAGGACTGATCAGTCGACCGCGCACCTTGCTTCCGCGCTAGCGCGGGTTCCTGGTGGGGTCGGCGGCGATCTCCGCCAGCAATGCACGACCCCGCGCCATCGCCCCGCTGACGTCGACACCGGGGTTGGCGCGCTTGATCTCCATCCGGAACCAGGGACCGGGCTCATCGCCCCACACGGCCACTGCGGCCGCCGGCAACAGGACGCCGTCCTCGGTGGGGCGCCAGTCCTCGTAGTCGACCCGCCATTCGACCCTTCTTCCGCCCACGCCCTTGAATCGATCGGTGATGAAGCGCGTCGGCATGGCCGTGACCGGGTCGAAGGCCAATTGCGCGCCGTCCGGCACGGCCGGCTGGGTGAAGGTGACCGCCACCGACTCGTCGGTCAGCGGCGTCCAGACCACGTCCTCGCGTTCCATCCAGGTGGCGGGGAAGAGGATGGCTTCCGACCACATGAACAGCAGCGCGGCCTGGTCGATCTCCGGCCCCACGTCCAGCGTGTGGCTGATGCGGCTGAAGCCAGTGCCGTCCACGTAGCCGTCCAGTCCGCGGATGAAGGTGAGCGGGCCGAGGCCGACACGCAGGTCGACGACGTGGTTGCGTCCCAGCTCGTGCCACATCACCGCCTCGATGGGCAGCCACGGGCCCTGGCCCCCGCGTCGGAAGCGGGACTTGCCCTCGATGACCGCGGTCTCGCATGGGGTCGCCGGCGGTCCGAGGGCGTCGATCCAACGTTGGACCGGCGCGGGCAAGCTCATGGCGACGCCAGGGTGACGCCGGTGCCGAAGGGGAAGAGGGTCTCAGCTCGGCGGAGGTTGGGGATAGCTACCGGCGAGTGGCCGGTGGGGCTGACCTCGCCTTCCATGATCCGGGCGAGTGCGCTCATCGACGCCGGGGCTGATCCGTATGTCGCCACCTGGGCCGGGGCGTAGGGGAACCACGCTGCGTCATAGGGGGAGCGGGCGTTGACGATGATGGTGCGGCCGCCCTTGACGAGTCGGCGCACCAACTGGCGTTGACGGCGATCAGCGCCGAGATAGGCCGTCACGACCACGGTGACGTCGTGTCGTCGTTGCGCCTTGGCTGCCGCCGTGATCTCGCGCTTCGTGGGTGCCTCGCCGGTCCAGGTGGCTTCGACCGTCCGACCGCCGGCGCGAAGATCGTCCTCGAGCGTGCGCACGCCGGCATCGTCCCAGCCGGTCAGCAGGACCGACCAGCCCTCCGGTACCGGTATCCGACGCCCTGGACTGAGTCGTAGCACCGTCACCGAGGCATCACCCACGGCCTGCGCGACGGCCTCGTTGGCCGACGTCCCCAGCGCGTCCGTCGCAGCATCCACATCCACCATGGGGTCGTCGAGCAGGCCCAGGCGCTCCTTGAGTCGCAGGATCCGTTCCACCGACTCGTCGATGCGGTCCTCGCTGAGCTCGCCCTTCTCGACCGCCGCCAGCACGGCGCGATAGGCGCGTGGCAGGTTCGGGGGATCGGCCAGGATGTCGGCACCCGCCTTGAGCGCCAGCACCGGGACGCGCTCGTCGCCGAAGCGCTCGCGCACCGCGGCCATCGTCAACGAGTCGGTCATGATGACGCCGTCGAAGCCCATCTGTTCGCGCAGGATGCCCGTGAGGATGGGGCGCGAGAGCGTGGCAGGACGACCACTGGGGTCAAGCGCCGGCACCGCCACGTGGGCGGTCATGATGACGTCCGCACCAGCATCGATGGCGGCCTCGAACGGCGGCGCGTCGACGTTCCACCAGGTCTCCTCGGTGTGGCCGATGGTGGGCAGACCGGTGTGGCTGTCGATATCGGTGTCCCCGTGCCCGGGGAAGTGCTTGGCCGTGGCTGCCACCCCGGCGTCGTCCTCGAAGCCATGGACCTGCGCCGCCACCATGTCGGAGACGAGCGATGCCTGTGAACCGAACGAGCGGATGCCGATGACCGGATTGGCGGGGTTGACGTTGACATCGGCCACCGGCGCGAGATCCTGGCGGATGCCCACGGCGCGCAACTCCTCGCCGGTCACGCGGGCAGCGTCGCGAGCCAGGTCGGGATCACGCGTCGCGCCAAGCGCCATGGACCCCGGGAGCTGCGTGGCAGGTGGTCCCAGTCGCACCACCTCCCCATGTTCCTGGTCGGTGCTGATGAGCAGCGGCGGCGTGCCCGTGTCGAGCGCGGCCTGCTGGATGCCATTGGACAGCTTGGCCACCTTGCGCGGCGGGCCGAAGTTGCCGGTCCATTCGAAGTACACGATCGAGCCCACACCGAATCGCTCGATGAGCTCCCGCGCATCGTCGACGCCCAGGTACTTGCGATTGGCTGCACGTGCGGCAGGGGCGGGGCCGTCGGCCCGGTCACCGTAGACGCGACACATGAATAGCTGGCCGACCTTCTCGCGCACGGTCATGCCCTCGATGATGGTGCTGACACGGTCGCGGGCGACCACGCTGGGTGATGGTTCTTGTGCCTGCACCACGGTGCTGCCGAGCACGAGCAGCGACACCAGAAGCAGAGCGAGACCCGGCCGACCGATATTCATCGTCCCTTCCATCCCCGTGCATGTGGATGACCCATTCTGGCACCAGCTCGATCGACCGTGAGCTCCCGTGCAGCCGGAGACGGGGCGCCTTCCGTCGATCCTGCGCGTGGGGGGTGGTATCGTCCCACGCCGTGGGGGTTTACCGGCCAGGGCGCTCCTCTCCTCGGAGCGCAAGGAGAAAGCATGCAGCGTGTCCCCGTCATCACCGTCAGGCTCATACCGCTGCTGGCGGCGTTGATGATGTCCCCAGCGGCTGTGATGGCCCAGGAGGGCACGCCTCCAGATGGTCCGGCCCAGCTGCAGTTGGGCCAGGTCACGCTCCGGGATGCGGCGGTGGGCGACATCGAGTCGCACACGCTGCTTGTGCCGCAGGGCTGGGATCTTCAGGGAGGTCCCGTGTGGACGCCACAGACGTTCCGCTCGTTCTCCCATCTTGATCTGCGATTGACTGCACCCGACGGTCGGGAAGTCTCGGTGTATCCCGGCATGATGTACTCGTACGTCCAGGCTGACGCCATGCCGCTCCTGGAGCCGGGCGGGATCGACAGTGGCACGATCCTGATGCCGATCCCAGCTTCGATCGAGGAGTACGTCACGGAGATCCTCCTGCCTCAGCAGCGCCCGGGAGCGCGTGACGCACACGTCGTGGAGGTGGCCGATCGGCCAGAGGCGCGTCAGATGCTGGAGGACATGTTCCGCCCGACCGTGGAGGCTGCACTCGGGAGCGACCAGATGATGGGGACGCAGACTGGGATCAACCTCGTGGCGACCCAAGTCCGGGTGGCCTATGTCGAGGATGGGAACTCCTGGGAAGAGGATCTCTACCTGGAAGGGACCGTGCAGCAGACACTCTCGTCAGATCCGTACCTGGGCAACATGCTGCAGGAGCTCTGGTGGATCGGCGATGTCAGCGGCGTACGCGCTGCGGCGGGCTCGCTGGATCAGGCAAAACCGTTGCTCGAGCCGATCAGGCTCTCCATCCGGCAAACCCCAGGGTACGCAGCGCTGATCTCGGAGCTCAACGCACGTTTGTTGCGGGACGAGGCGGATGCCCTCAGGAAGGCTAGGGAGATCTGGACCGACAACCAGGACGAGATCCTGCGCAGCCACGAATCGAGCGTGGCGGCACAGCAAGAGTCAAGCGACCAAGCCCACCACGACTTCCTCAACTCCATCAAGGAAGTGGAGGACTACGAGACGCCTGATGGCGGCACGGTCTCGCTCCCGGCCTTCTACGACCGTGTGCTGACCAACGGCGATGGAGATTACGTACTCACCAACGACGCGTTGTTCGAGCCTGCCGACTGGACCGAGATCGAGGTCGCTCCGTAGCTGCGACCAGGATGCGATAGCCGCCTGGCACAGTCCAAACGTCTGGTCGAAGGGAAGAGTGCGCTAACGTGATACGGGAAGACGCACGATGAGGGGTTCCCTGTGCTGGCCGTGCGGTCGTGACCACCATTTCAGCAAGCTCGGTCGAACCCTGTGTGGCACCGACTGGTTTGCGGAGGGCGTAACCGATTTCGCGGTGACACAGGACCCGGGCGCAGGGATCACGGCATGACGGCCACGGGCATGGATCCGACACCACCAAAGCCAGGACTCGACAGCGCGAGCCTCGACTACGTGGAGGGTATGTACCTCGCGTACCTCGACGATCCGGGCGCTGTGCCGGTCGAATGGCAGAGGTACTTCGCCGTCGGTGGGAATGGGCACGCCGAACGTCCGGGGAGAGGCCCCAGCTTCGTCGCCCGGAGCCTGTTCGATCCACTTGGTGGCGTCTCGGCACAGCACCGTGACCGCATCGGCAGTGATGCGGCGAGCCTGCATCAGCGTCTCGATCGTCTGGTTCGGAACTACCGGGTCCGTGGCCATCGCCTCGCAGACCTGAACCCGCTTGGTTGGGAACCGTTCGAGGCGCCAGAAGTGGACCCGGCGTACTACGGTTTCACACAGGACGACCTCGACAGGCCAGTGCTGAATACCACATTGGCCGGTGCCCACACGCTTGGCGAAGTCATCGACGGGCTCAAGGAGACGTATACCCGCAGGATCGGCGCGCAGTTCATGCACATCGACAGCCTGGCGGTGCGTGCCTGGCTGCAGCAGCGCATGGAGTCGACCCGCAATCACCTGGCACTGAGCAGGGAGCGGCAACTGCGCATCCTGACGAAGCTCACCGACGCCGTGCTCTTCGAGGAATTCATCCAGAAGAAGTACCTCGGCGCCAAGAGCTTCTCGCTCGAAGGGGCGGAGACGCTCATCCCGCTCCTCGATCTGGCACTGGAGAAGGCTGCGGCCCAGGGCGCCCGGGAAGTCGTGCTGGGGAT
>JBBSAV010000138.1:0-6609 GCA_038251965.1 Candidatus Limnocylindrales bacterium | reverse complement strand
TGCACGGTAGCGCGATGGTCCTTGTGGACTTTCACGCTCGCGGCGATGATGTTGATGCGGTCATCGGCCATGACGTTGCTGATCTCGCTCAACAGGCCGGTGCGGTCGTAGGCCTCGATGCGGATGGCGATGGGGTAGGTCTGCTGCGCTGCGGTCTCCCAATCCACGTCGATGAGGCGCTCCACGGCGCGCTCATTGACCACCGTGGGGCAGGTGGCGAGGTGGACGGTGACACCGCGACCGCGGGTGATGAAGCCCATGATTGGATCGCCCGGGATGGGGTGGCAGCACTTGCTGAAGCGCACCAGCAGGTCGCCCACACCGCGCACGCGCACGCCACCCGGCTGCGGCGGCGGCGGCGCCACTTGCGGCAGCTGCACCTCGTCCACATCATCGACGACGCCCAGTCGCGAGACGACTTGCTGCGGCCCGATCTGCCCATAGCCGATGGCGGCGAAGAAGTCGTCCACCGTCTTGAGGTTGTGCTGTTCGGCCAGCTCCTCGAGCTTGTCATGGTCGATCTTGTCCAGGCTGGTGCGGGCCAGGCGGTGCAGCTCCCGGTCCAGCACCTGTTTGCCGTGCGTGATGTTCTCGTCCCGCTGTTGGCGCTTGAACCATTGGCGGATCTTCTCGCGCGCGTGGCTGGTGGTAACGATGTTGAGCCAGTCGCGTGACGGGCCGTGAGCGCTCTTGGTGGTGACGATGTCGACGATGTCACCGTTCTTGAGCTTGTAGTCGAGCGGCACCAGGCGGTTGTTGACCTTGGCGCCGATGCAGGCGTGGCCGACCTCGGTGTGGATGCGATAGGCGAAGTCGAGTGGCGTGGCGCCGGCGGGCATGTCCTTGACGTCACCCTTGGGGGTGAAGACGAAGACCTGATCCTGGAAGATGTCGAGCTTGACACCCTCGATGAACTCCGTGGCATCCGAGACGTCACGTTGCCACTCCATGAGCTGGCGCACCCAGGCCAGCTTGGCGTCGTAGGCGCGATCGGCGCGGGAACCCTCCTTGTAGCGCCAGTGCGCGGCGACTCCGACCTCGCTGACGCGGTGCATGTCATGCGACCGGATCTGCACCTCCAGTGGCTTGCCGTCGACCGCCACGACCGCGGTGTGGAGGCTCTGGTACATGTTGTTCTTGGGCATCGCGATGTAGTCGTCGAACTGTCCCGGGATGGGTCGCCAAAGGGAATGCACCACGCCGAGGGCGGCATAGCAGTCGCGCACGTTGTCGACCAGCACGCGCAGCGCGTGGACGTCATAGATCTCGCCGAACTCGGCGCGCTTGCGCTGCATCTTCTTGTGGATGCTGTAGATGTGCTTGGGACGGCCAGAGAGTTCAGCCTCGATGCCCGAGTCGCGCAGTGCTTCCTGCAACACCTCCATGGCCCGTTCGACGTAGGCTTCACGCGCCCTGCGATGGGTCTCGAGCTGGCTGGCGAGCTCGCGGTACGCCTCAGGATCGAGGTACTTGAAGGAGAGGTCCTCCAGCTCCCACTTGATCTGCCAGATCCCCAGGCGCTCCGCCAAGGGGGCATAGATCTCGGCGGTCTGTGTGGCGATCCGGAGCTGCTTGGCCGGCGGCAAGGAGTCCAGGGTGCGCATGTTGTGGAGCCGGTCGGCGAGCTTGATGAGGACCACGCGGATGTCCTCGGCCATGGCCAGGAACATCTTGCGGATGTTCTCCGCCTGTTGCTGTTCGTGCGTCAGGGTGCTGAACTTGCTCAGCTTGGTCACGCCATCGACGAGCCGGGACACGTCGGAACCGAAGCGCTCCTCCACGTCAGCGATGGAGTACTCGGTGTCTTCGGGGATGTCGTGCAGGATCGCCGCGGTGACCGCGACCGGGTCCAGGCCCAGCTCGGCCAGGATCCTGGCCACCGCCAGCGGGTGGCTGACGTAGGGCTCACCACTGACGCGCTTCTGGTCGGCATGGGCATCGAGCGCGAAGGCGAAAGATCTGGCCACTGACGAGATGTCAGCTTGTGGGTAGCGCTGTCGCAGCTCCTGCTCCAGCTCTTCCAGCTGGCATTGCATCCCAGCGGCCGACAGATCCTCGGCTGGGGCGGGTCGCGCGCGTCGCGTGGAGCGCCCGCCCTTGGCGGGTCGCTTGACGTCGGCGGCGGTCTGCTCGGTCGGGGGGCTGGTCATCTAGGCACGAGTGTAGCGAAGGTGCCTGGACCTGAGCCGGAGTGCCGAGAGGCCGTCGATGGTCAGGGCAGCTGCGTGAGCAGGTCGTCGAGCATGGCTGGGTCGCTGGCGATGATCAGCCAAGCGGCGTCGTCAGTGCCGTAGAGGTGGGCGGTGATGCCGGGATCGTCGGGACTGGTGTACCTGGTGACCGTCTTGCCGGCGACGTCGACTTCCTCTGTCGCGGACGTCTCATTGGCCAGGTCCAGCATCGAAGCCCAGAACGTCACGCCATCTTGCGGCAGCATGCCCGGCACGCTGATGGCCTGCAGCATGATGCCGCCATCGCCGTCGGCCGTCGTGGCGAACACCGCCGCGACACCCAGCCCTTCGGTGGGGCCACCAGCGGCACTGATGAGCTGGTCGAGGAGCACCAGCTCATCGTCGGCGGAGTTGGCCCGCATCTCCTCGGCGCCAAAGGTCGCTGCCCCCTCGCGGAGTGCCAACCCGGCGGCCTCGACCGGGATGAGCGTCAGCAGGGCATCGACGGCTGGATCGACGCTGGCCTCCTCGACAGCAGCCGGCAGCGGAGAGCCCGTGCTTGGCGAGGCCTCCTGCGCGAGCGCGGCGCCCGTCGGCAGCAGTAGGGCGGCGCTGATCACGGCTGTGGCGAGGCGGATGGATCTCATGTGGTCTCCAGCGTGGCGGGATGCGGTCGGGCAAGTCTAGCCCTGGCTCGATGGAAGGTCGGTGAAGCGAACCCAATCATCGGGCCACCCGAACTGAACGCGCCCGCGCGCACGCGCGCTGTTGGCGTTGTACCGTGCTATCTCGTGAAGCCGTGGCCCTCCCCGCTCCGAGTCCGAGCGGGCCTCCCCTATGCCATCCTCGCCCTGGCCATGTTGGTCGTGGTGTCGTGCACGACCGTGGCCCGCGAGGCCGAGTCGGTCGCACCGCCGGCTGCGTCGCCCACTAGCCTCACAGAGGTCGTTGCTGAGACGACCGTGCCGACCGCTTCGCCGACCGCCGCGGCCATCGCCACCATGACAGCTGCGCCGACGGTGGCACCGGTCCTGGGATCGCTGGGGAGCCCACCGGCCGAGTCACTGCTCACGCCATCGCCCACCATCGCCCCCACGGTCGCGCCCGCGGTTGCCGCCTCTGACCCGACGCTGGACAAGCGCATCACCAGGAAGCTCGACCAGATCCTGCGCAACACCGTCAAGAACCAGCGCGTGGCTGGTCTGCAGGCGGCGGTCATGCTGCCATCGGGCGAGACCTGGCTGGGGACAGCTGGCAGGGCGGAGATGGCCCCCGATCGTCCGGTCAAGGATGACACGCAGTTCGCCATCGCCAGCGTCAGCAAGACGTTCGTAGCAGCGCTGATCATGCAGCTGGCGGAGGAAGGCAAGGTCGATCTGGACGTGCCTTTCGGGACCTACTTCGCGGATGCGCCACGCAGCAAGGCGGTGACGCTGCGGCAGCTGCTCAGCCACACCAGCGGCATCTACAACTTCTGGGAGAACGACGTCTACGAGAACGCCACCCGGGCCTGGTATGAGAACCCCAACGCGACCGGCCTTGAGGCTCGGGATCACGTGTGGACATACGAGGAGATGATGCGCCTCGTCAAGGGTGGCTACTTCAAGCCCGGTGCCGACTTCCACTACTCCAACACCAACTACGTCATCCTGCGCCGGGTGGCGGAGGCTGTCGAGGGCAAGCCCATCGACATGCTGCTGCGTGATCGCTTCTTCAAGCCCCTCGGGTTGGACGACACCGTCTACCAGCCGGCACAGAAGCCGCGTGCGGACGCCGCCCACGGTCACTGGGCCACGGCCACTGGCTTCATGGACCATACGCGCGAGGCGACCGTGGTGCCCTTCATGGCCGCCGTCACGGCCGCCGACGCCGCGGGCGCCATCGCATCGTCGGCCCGGGACCTCGCGACGTGGGCCCGAGCGCTCTACGGCGGCGATGTCCTCTCGGCGCATTCGGTGGCCCAGATGACGACCATCCTGAAACCGGGCCTGTACGGCCTGGGCACGGATGTGGCCTACTTCGCCGGTCATCGAGCCTACGGGCATCGTGGCGGCATCCGGGGCTACGAGTCGTCGATGTGGTACTTCCCCGATTCAGGGGTCTCGGTGGTGCTGCTCTCGAACCGGGGCAACTGGATCACCGATGAGCCCATGACCAACCTGGTGAAGGCGGTCCTGGGGAAGGGCTAGGGCGAAGGCCGCCGTCCCTCGAGGTTCCATCAAAACGACCCCTGCCGCAGATCAGTCGAGGCGTGTCCGAAGGGCCTCGCGCGCTGTCGCCAGCTCATCCCAGGCGATCTCACCGTCGGCCATCTCGATGGTCTTCTCATGGCCCTTGCCCGCGAGGAGCACGGCATCACCGGGTCGCGCGCGGCGCATGGCCGTAGCGATGGCCTCGCGCCGGTCGGGGATCACCAGCAGGTCCTCACCCCGCCGTCGCCCGGCAGCCTCCGCTCCAGCCGCGATGGCGTCGAGGATGGTCATGCGGTCCTCTCCGCGGGGATCCTCGTCGCTGACGATGACGAGCCGGCAGCGCTCGCCGGCGATGCGGCCCATCGGTCCACGCTTGCTGGGATCACGTTCGCCGGCGGAGCCGATGACCGCGATGAGCCCGGCCTCCGGGTCGGTCGGTCGCAGCTCATCGAGCACCTTGGCCAGTGAATCGGCGGTATGGGCATAGTCGATGACGACGCTGAAGGGTTGTCCTTCGTCAACGCGCTGCATCCGGCCGGGCACTCCCTCGACCGCACCCAGCGCGGCAGCGGCGGTGTCCAGGTCGAGACCCAGGGCGGCGGCGACAGCCATGGCCGCAAGCGCGTTGTAGACGTTGAAGCGACCGGCCAGGCGCAACCTCAACGTGCCGCCCCAGTCCCCGGCCTCCATCCGCACCAGCATGCTCGCGGGCTGCTCGGTAAGCGCGGTCGCGGCAAGGTCCAGCGAGCTCGCCTCGCGATCGGCGAGGTCGCCGGCCATACCGTAGCGCCACACCCGGGCGCCGACGGCCGTGGCGACGACGGCGGCCTTCTCCCCCTCGGGGTCATCGGCATTCACGACGGCATGCTTGCCCCAGCCCTTTTCCGGGTTCTCGTCGCTGACCGCGAGGCGCGCGAAGAGGCTGCGCTTGGCAGCCCGGTAGGCCTCCAGCGTACCGTGGAACTCCAGGTGCTCGGAGGTGACGTTGGTGAGCACCGCGACGTCATAGGCGACACCGCCGACCCGCCCCTGGGCCAGGCCATGCGAGCTCGATTCGACCACCGCCCAGCGATCGCCGGCAGCCAACATGGCGGCCAGGTGGTCCTGCAACTCGGGTGCCTCAGGCGTACTGGTGCGGGCACGGTTGCCCAGGCTCTCGCGGGCCACGATGATGTCGGTCGTCCCCAGCAGGCCGGTGCTGTAGCCAGTCGCTTCCAGGATGGCGCGGACGAGGTAGGCCGTCGTCGTCTTGCCATCGGTGCCGGTGATGCCGACCACGCCCAGCGAACGGCTGGGCTCACCGGCACGCCAGGCGGCGGCGAGGGCCAGGGCCGTCCTGGCATCGCGCACCACCAGCTCGGGCACCCTGAGGCCGGGGACCGGTCGCTCCACGATGACGGCGCTGGCGCCCGCCGCCACAGCTGCTACGACGTGTTCGTGGCCATCGTCGTGCTGTCCACGCCGGGCCACGAAGACATCACCCTCGTGCACCTGCCGTGAGTCGTAGCGGATGGCGCCGATGAGCGGGTCGGGAGCACCCCCATGTGCCGGCAGTGGCTCCGACGCCAGCTGCCCGCGCCGATGGAGCAGCATGCGCAAGCGGGACAGCCGCTGCTCAGCCTCGATCAGCACCATCAGTCACTCGGTGTCGCCGAGACCGGCTTGTTGGGATCGAGCCCACGGCGGCGCCGGGCGATCCCGACCCAGGCGCGACGGCCTCGCTGGTACAGCGAGCGCACCGGCGGGTTGACGACGAGGTCGAAGGTGCCACCGTACTCGACGACGCGGCCACCGAAGCCCTGCTTGAAGTGGGCGATGCCCTTGGTCGATCGGCCCCACATGTCGAAGATCTCGGCACCGGCCGCCTTGGCGCGGATGATGGCCTCCCATTCGAAGAAGTGCCCCGAGCGCGCCTCGCTGCCGGCATCGGTGAGACCGCCATAGAGCTGTGAGGCGCGACCGCCGCTGCTGAGGATCAGCTTGCTCGAGACGGGCGTGCCATCAGTCAGGTAGCCGATCAGGATGCGGGCCTTGCCGCGGCGCTCGAAGGCGCGATACGTCGTCGCGTACGCATCGACGGCACGCGGGATGAAGCCGCTCCGCTCGGCCGTCTCAACGAGGATGTCGTAGAAGACCGGGAGCGCCGCGTCGCCGCCATCTTCCACGTAGCAGCCCTTCTTGCGCGCCCCGTTGGCGTATCGCCGGCTCGACTTGTAGACGTCGGACCAGAGCTCGGCTTCGGACTT
>JBBSAV010000137.1:0-6679 GCA_038251965.1 Candidatus Limnocylindrales bacterium | reverse complement strand
GAGCAGGCGCTCCAGCAACTCCTGTAGCACCTCCTTGTCACGGTGGCGCCGGATCAGGCTCTCGCGGTCGGTGACGGTCGAGCGCGGGAGTGCTCGGAGGGCCGCCGCGAGAAAGGCCAGGTCGCGGGAGCGCGTTCGCGCGGCGGCCGGCTCCAGCAGCCGATACAGCGAGCGTGGCGAGAGCGGCAGCAGGTGCTCGTGATAGCGCAGGCTCACCGCGGCGCCATGCCGCTCCAGCCCCAGGTCGCCGGCTTCGAGGACGCGACCGTAGTGGTCGCCAAGGATGGGCAGCAGGACCACGTTGCGATCTCGTGCCTCGGGTGGATCCCACTCCACGTCGAAATAGCGCGCGTAGCGGCTCGACTGGCCGTTCTCCAGCACGTCCCACCACCAGGGGTTCTCCGGGCCAGAGATGGCCAGGTGGTTGGGCACGATGTCAAGCACCTGGCCAAGTCCCAGGCGCCCCAGGGTGCTCGAGAGCCGCCGATGTCCCGCGCTGCCGCCCAACTCCTGGTTGACACGTCGAGGGTCCACCACGTCGTAGCCATGCTGACTGCCGGGTGCCGCTTGCAGATAGGGCGAGGCGTATAAATGGCTGACACCGAGGCGCGCCAGGTAGGCGGAGACGTTCGCGGCCGCCCTGAAGCCGAACTCCGCCCGCAACTGCAGCCGATAGGTGGCGCTGGGCACGACTCGGCCGGGACGACGACGCAAAGGCCGACGCACCACCGCTGCCTCGCTGGTGGCTGCGACCGCGGGAGACGCTGAGGACACCGCGGGCGCCGCTCTGGCCGCCAACGCACGCGACTCAGTCATCGTCACGCTGCAGCACCTTGATGGAGTGGGCCGACACCGGGACCCGCCAGCCGGCATGGTAGAGGCGACCACGTGCCGGGAAGGGTGGCTCGGCCGCCGTGGCCAGGATGGTGCGCCAGCGTCTGCCCAGCCGCTCACCCGGTAGCCGGAAGCGCCGATCGCGCGCACCGGCGTTGAAAGCAAGGTAGTAGGAGTGGTCGCTGAGGGGCTGGCCGTCCATGTCCGTGAGGCCCTCGGGCGAGAGGAAGATACCCAGCAAGCTGACGGAGGCGGCCTCCCAGTCGCCATCGGTCATTTCCGTGCCGTTGGGCGCGAACCACTCGATATCGGCAACACCGGGGCCGTGCAGCGGGCGATCCTGGAACCAGCGGCGCCGGCGGAAGACCGGTCGTTCGTGGACGAACCGGATCAGCCGTCGCGTGAAGTCCAGGAGGGGTCCATCCACCGCATCCCAGTCGAGCCAGCTGATCTCATTATCCTGGCAATAGGCGTTGTTGTTGCCACGCTGGGTGCGACCCATCTCGTCACCGCCGAGCAGCATCGGAACACCCTGGGACAGGAGCAACGTGGTGAGGATGTTTCGCTGCTGTCGTGAGCGCAGCTCGTTGATGGCCGGGTCATCGGTTGGACCCTCGGCGCCACCGTTCCAGGAGCGGTTATGCGACTCGCCATCCTGGTTGCCCTCGCCGTTGGCCTCGTTGTGCTTCTCGTTGTAGCTGACGAGGTCGGCCAGCGTGAAGCCATCGTGCGCGGTGACGAGATTGATACTCGCATGCGGCAACCGTCCCGACCGCGCGTAGAGGTCGGAGCTGCCAGTGAAGCGGTAGCCGAAGTCGGACAGCGAGCGTGGCTCACCTCGCCACACGTCGCGTGCCGTATCGCGATAGCGCCCGTTCCATTCGGACCAGTGGACCGGGAAGTTACCCACCTGGTAGCCGCCCTCGCCGACGTCCCAGGGCTCGGCGATGAGCTTCACCCCGCGGACCACCGGATCCTGGTGGATGACGTCGAAGAACGCGGACAGCCGATCGACTTCATGGAGCTGGCGGGCAAGCGCTGAGGCAAGGTCGAAGCGAAAGCCATCGACATGCATCTCCTCCACCCAGTAGCGCAAGCTGTCCATGATCAGCTGCAGCACGAATGGATCGCGCGCGTCGAGCGTGTTGCCGGTGCCGGTGTAGTCCATGTAGTAGCGTTGGTCGTCGTCCACCAGCCGGTAGTAGGAGTGGTTGTCGAGGCCGCGCATGGCCAGCGTCGGCCCCTCGTGGTTGCCCTCGGCGGTGTGGTTGTAGACGACATCGAGGATGACCTCGATGCCTGCCGCGTGGAGCGCCTTGACCATGTGCTTGAACTCGCCTACCTGCTGGCCTTGCGTGCCTGCGCTCGAGTAGTCCCCATGTGGCGCAAGGAAGCCGATGGAGTTGTAGCCCCAGTAATTGCGCAGGCCTCGCTCCAGCAGGTGACCGTCGTGAACGAACTGGTGGACCGGCAGGAGTTCCACCGCAGTGATGCCCAACTGAACGAGGTAGTCGACGGCGGCGGGATGCGCCATACCGGCGTATGTGCCGCGCAGCTCTGGCGGGATCGCCGGATGCCGCATCGTCAGCCCCTTGACGTGGGCCTCGTAGATGACGCTCTCGTGCTCCGGCCGATGCGGTCGCACATCGCCGCTCCAGTCGAAGGCGCCGTCGATGACGATCGAACGGGGGACGAAGGGGGCGCTGTCATCCTGGTTGGGCGCGTCCGGGTCCGAAAGCTCGTGGCCGAAGACCGGCGGCTGCCAGTCCACCCCGCCGTGGATGGCTAGGGCGTAGGGGTCCAGCAACAGCTTGGACGGGTTGCAGCGCAGTCCGGCGCCGGGATCCCAGGGTCCGTGGACGCGAAAGCCATAGTGTTGCCCCGGGCCGATCCCGGGCAGGTACCCGTGCCAGGTATTGCCGGTCATCTCGGGCAGGTCGACGCGCATCTCGTGACCCTTTTCATCGAAGAGGCACAGCTCGACCCGCTCGGCGACCTCGGAGAAGACCGCGAAGTTGGTGCCTCCCTCGTCCGGGATGGCACCGAGCCGGTCGGGGACGCCGGGCCGGATGGTCGCCCCTGAAGCTGTGTCGTCAGTCATCATCGTCCTCGATGTGGTCGGGCGGACGTCGTGGCCTGCCGAGCATGCCGACGGCCCGCATGAAAGGATCGTGGGGATACCATGCGGTCGCGAACGCATGCGGCAACAGGCACCACCCCATTCTCACCCAGATCTCAGGCGCCCACGCAAAGCCCGGATGGCGTTCCCTTCGCTTCGCGACCAGCCACGGTCGCCCGGCGCATCGATCGCCGCGCTCGGCTGGTCAGCGGCTGATCCACGAGTCGTCTTGTGCGGCTGCCGGATCCCGGCGTCGCCCATCGGTACCGGGGATGCCCAGGGCGCTGATGTCGGTCGCGAATGCCATCAGGTCCTGCAAACCGAGATAGAGCGCTGGGACCTTGAAGATCGTCCACTGCACCGGCTCACGGAAATCAAGGCGAACGCCACCGCGAGGGCTCCCGGCGAAGGTGATGTCACCACCGCGGATGCTGCGCCGCACGCCGACAGCCGTGATCCAGCGCCACGGACCCTCAAGGCGCCAGCGACTGATGTTGGCGGTAGCGACGCAGAACTCCCATCGTCCGAAGCGCGCCACCAACTCCTCGTCCGTCAGCGAGGCCCAGGCTCGTTCGGGCGTCACCCCAAAAGCGACTCGGAGGAGCGGAGCGGACTTGCGACCGATGCGGATGGGGTAGCGGCGTTCCCAGGGAGCTGACCTTCTGGCGTCATCATCCACGGCATCGATCAACTTGCCGACGAGGACGCCTTGTTGGTGCGGTTGGTGCGGCGCTTCTTCTTGGCTGCCTGCCGCTTTCGACGCGTCCTGACCAGCAGGGCCAGCAGCCCGAACGCGAGCAAGGCCAGCCCAGCAGCCGCAACAGCCACGGCGACTGCCCGCTCCTGCTCGTCCGTCCGGTCCTCCAGCACATGCTCCAGATCAGAGCGCGCTGCGCTTTGCAGATGCTCGACCTGTTCCTGGATCTGCCGGATCGCTCCTCGCACGTCGTGCTCGATCTCTGCCACGGCCTCCTCCACGGCCGGTCCTCTCTCCGCGATCACATCCTGGGCACGGCCCACGATGCTGCTGGCTGCACGCTGGGCACGTTCGGCGCCGTTTGGTTCGATCATGGGACTCCCTCGACTTCGGCCTTTTGTTGAGCATATAGAGGACAGGTGACGACTGCACCCGGTGGCTGCGGACTGGGCATCACAAGCACGTTGCGTTCCGTTGTCGAATGCCGGATCCACGGCGGAGATATGGGTCTGATATGAGAAGGCGCACGACTGCAGTCCGCTTGTGCACGTCCATGCCCCACACTTGCGGTGCACACGACACACGAAGGAGGATCACATGGCAAGCACGAGCCGAGCCATCGGAGACGCCAAGAACGAGAGCGGCCACACCGTCCGCAGTCTGCTGGACACGGTTGGCGAAGTCTCCACCGAGGCCGAAACGCGATTGGAGAGCGCCGCGGTGGAGGTGGAGTCGAGGGTCGGCAAGGCCAACGAGTCCTTGCGCCGCAGTTCGGACCGGACACTTGGCATCGTGGGTGCCTTCTCGGTGGGCATGGCCATCGGCCTGTTGCTCGCGGGCGCGAACCGGTTGCTGACCACCGCGGCACTCATCCCGGCAGCGCTGGTAGCCGGGGTCGTTCTTGAACGGGCTGACCGCGCTACGGGTGGCGGACGTCCCTCGAAGTCCTGACCCTGTGCCGAGGTCCTGGCGCCCCACGATACACGCGGCCGCGCTTGCATCCGCGTGGATCGTGGGTCTCACCGCAGGGGGCCTCGGAGGAAATGCACGTGCTGAGACCCACGATCCACTCGGGCCCTGCCCTCGCCTTGGCCGCCGCCCTGAGTCTGTCCCTGGTGGCGACGGCCGCTGCGCAGTCGAGCAACGCCGATGAGGGGACGTCTGATCCCGCGGCCGCTCCAGAGCTTGAGGGCTTGGCCTGGTACCGGTCGGTCGATGTCACCGGCTCGGAGATCGAGACCACGCGCGAGACGGACGAGGTCGCCGACTGGGTCAAGCTGGCCGCTGGGGCGGGTGCGGCGCTGGCGGACCTGGAATACACCTACTACCAAGCGTTCGACCCTGCGGCTCTGCCGAACCTGGGTGAGATGGCCACAGTGCGCGTGGCCGGCGCAGAGACCGACGCGCTGCGCGGGGCGGTCGTGCAGGACATCGTCGATCAGGTCGTCGGTTGGGGCAGTGATGCGCCCGTGCCAGAAGAGACGGTGATCGGCGACAAGAACGTGGTCGTGGTCAGCCTCCCCGATGAGATCGGGCTCACGGACGCCATCGTCTACGCCAGCGGCGACAGCGCCTGGGTCCTGTTGCTCGATGGCGATCGTGCCGGACAAGCTCTCGCACAGCTGCCCTGACGCCGCAGCGGCTCGGACTGGCCGGCGCCGGCCTCGCCATCGTCATGCCGTTCGCCTTCGCGTGGCACTCGGATCCTGTACGCGCGGCAGTCCTGCCTGACGCACCCCGTTGGACGGCGTGCGTCGGTGCGGACCAAGCGGACCAAGCGGCGGAATGCGCGACCCTGCAGGTGCCGCTCGACTATGCCGACCCACGCTCAAGGACGATCGGGCTGCCGGTGCGGAGGATCTGGGCGACCGATCGGACCGAGCGCCTGGGCGTGCTGGTGACCATCGATGGCGGACCTGGCCAACGTGGCACGCTCAATGTCCAGCCGGGCGCTCACACCAAGGCTATCGAGGACCACTTCGACATCGTCAGCTGGGATCCTCGTGGCACGTCTGGCGAGACGCTTATCGACTGCATCCCCCAGTGGGACCCGTTCGTCGGACTGGACCGCACGCCTGACACCACCGCAGAACACGAAGCGTTTGATACCGCGACCGATCGGCTGGCGACGCGCTGTCGAGAGCAGCACGCGGACGTGTTGCCATACGTGGGCACGCTCGCGACGGCACTCGACCTCGAGTCGTTGCGGCAGCAACTCGATGAAGCGCAGATCAGCATCCTGGGTAGCTCCTACGGTTCGGAGGTCGCACTGACGTACGCCACGCTGTTCCCGGAACATGTCCGAGCCGTCGTCCTCGACGGCTACAGCGACCCCAACCTCTCGCCAGGTGAACGGGAAGTCGAGGGCGCTGCCGCGTTCGAACACGAGCTCCAAGCCGTGCTCGCCGAGTGTGGGCTTGAGCCGTCTTGCCCGTTCCACCACGGTGGTAAGCCGGGCCCAGCACTCGACCGGCTGCTGAGGGCGCTGGACCGGGAGCCGATCGCCGCCGGCGATGGCGCGCGGCTGACGCAGTCGGACGCTTACGAGGCCATCGTTGGCTCCCTCACCGGCGACCGCTCGACCCGCCGTCGGCTGTTGGGGGCCCTCGGGGAGGCAGAGAAGGGCAACGGTGGGCCACTGCTGGGGATCGCGAACGGGGTGCGACGGGCGTATGAGGCGAGCGGCCTCAACCAGGGTGTCTTCATGGCTGTCTACTGCGCGGATCGGGGAGCTTGGTGGCGGCGCCTGCCCACCACGGAGGTGGGCGACCTGGCTGATCGTGTGCACGAGGTCGCGCCGCGGCTGGGACGCTGGCTGTGGTCGCCACCACGCGACCTCGACTTGCCACCGGTCGGGCTGTGTGCGATGCAGGTTGCTGACGCTGTGGCGCTAGTTTCGGACATCGCCTCGACAGACATGCCCATCGACGCTGCCGGTGCCGGGCCTATCCTGGTGCTCGCGTCCAGTGGCGACCCGACCACGCCCATCAGTGCCGCCCGGCGGTCGCTGCACGACCAGCAGGATGCGG
>JBBSAV010000136.1:0-6807 GCA_038251965.1 Candidatus Limnocylindrales bacterium | reverse complement strand
GAACCAGGCGGCACCGATGCCCAGCACCGCGCGGCCACCGCTGATGTGGTCGAGCGTGGTGATCATCTTCGCCACCAGCGCGGGATTGCGGAAGGTATTGGCGCCGACCATCATGCCGATGCTGGCCCGCTCGGTCATCGTCGCCACGGCCGCCATGGCGGTGTAGCACTCGAAGATGGGCCCCTCGTGCGATCCGACGATGGGATACAGGTGGTCCCAGGTCCAGATGGAATCGAAGCCGAGGCGGTCGGCACGCTGCTGGGCGGCCAGGAACGATGCCCAGTCGGTGTACTGGTTCCAGTTGTTGATGCCCAGCTTGAGCGGGGCGTTCATATCGGGCATGGGGAACTCCTTGCGGGGTAGGCAGCTCAGGCGTTGACGAGGGCTTCCAGGCGCGGCCGGATCTCGGTGGCCATGCGCACCATCGATTCCTCGTCGTACGGCGCCGGCCAGTAGAACACGAGGTGGTGGTAGCCCAGCTCCACGTAGCGCGCCAGCCACTCGTAGACATCTTCCGGCGTACCGGTGGGCTGGTTCTTCCAGGTCTCGTTGTCCTGGGCCGCGAAGAGCGCGTCCCTGTCGCGGAAGGCCTGGGCGCGCGAATCGCGGATGGTGGGCACCCCCACATCGATGCTGCGCTCGATGGTCTTCTCATCACGGCCGACTGCCTCGCAGTGCTCGATGAGCACCGCATCCGCCTCGGCGACGGTCGACGGTGCGCCGCCGATGTTGCAGATGTCGGCGTACTCGGCCACCAGGCGCAGCGTGACCTGGCGGCCGGAGCCACCGATGAGGATGGGCATGCGCTGCTGGAGCGGCGCCGGGACGTTGTGCGCGCTGTGGATCTCGTAGTGCGGGCCCGACGAGCTGGGCCGGGTGCCATCGAGCATGCCGCGCATCACCGGCAACGCCTCCTTCAGCCAGCGCAGTCGCTCACCCACGCTGGCGCCCATCTCGAAGCCGTAGCCACGATGCTCGTGCTCCGCCCAGCCAGCGCCGACCGAGAGGATGGCTCGGCCACCGCTGATGTGGTCGAGCGTGGTCATCATCTTGGTCAGCAAAGCCGGATTGCGGTAGGTGTTGGAGGCGACCATGACGCTGATGGTCGGCCGGCTCGTCAGCTCGGCGATGGGCGCCATGGCCATGAGCGCCTCGAAGATGGGCCCATCCTCGGGCAGGTTGGGCGGGTAGATGTGGTCCATCGTCCAGAGTGAGTCGTAACCCAGCTCTTCGGCTCGCAGGTGCGCGGCCTTGAAGGCGGGCCAATCGGTGTACTGGTTCCAGATGTCGGCGCCGAGCTTGAGTGGCGCAGTCATGTCGGGCATGGGTGCCTCACGAGGTGCGATTCGGTGGCCCTTGGTTCAGGACCTCTTCAGGCTACCGCATGCTGGCGCTGGCGCTGGATGTTCTAGCGCTGGATGTCAACGTAGACCGCGGCCGTGTCGTCGCCTTCGCCGTCCCAGCCGACCACCCGTAGTGCGAAGCAGCCCTCACCGGTGACATCGATCGTCGAGAGCAGACCGACATCGGCCATCAAGGGGTCGTCGGAAGGCGGGCTGTAGTCGACGTGCGACTCGTACCGCTGCGTCGAGAGCGACTTCACGATCTTCATGCCGTTGGGCTGGTAGGCATCCAACCGGGAGCGGTCGCGCACCCCGTTGGCGAGGACCACGTTGATGCGCGAGTCGGCCGATGGGTCGGACGGCGGTGCGTTGACGAACTCGCCCTCACCGGCGATCTGCGGACTCACGTTGGCGACCGGCGTGATGCCGTCGTCCAGCCGACCGGTCCGGGTGAGCTGATAGATGACACGGTCGTAGTCGCGATAGGTGCGGAAGTACACCGGCACCATGTCCCACTTGGTGCCGGGCGGCCCCTCGACCGACATCGACCCGGTGCAGACGAACTTGCTCGGCGGTCCCAGCGTCGGTGTTGGCTTGGGGGTCCGTCGCGGCTTGGGTGTCGGGGTCGGGGTTGGTGTCGCGTCCGGCGGTGCCGTGTCCGGCACTGCTGTCGGCGGTGCCGTGGGCTCACCGCCATTGATGCCGCCACCGCGGTCGTCGATCAGGGTGAGGATGAGGAAGCCCGACACGATGCCCAGGAAGGCCACGAGCACGATGGCCAGGGCCAGCAGCACGGGATTGCGTCCGACTCTGGGTGACTCGTCCGGTGCCGCCGCGTACGCCGGACCGGCCAGCGGTTGACCACACTGGCCACAGTAGGCACGTCCCGGCGGGTTGGGCGCACGGCAGTTCCAGCAGGGCAGGGGCGGCACGGTGGAAGTCCGCAGCGACGTGCCGCAGGCACCGCAGAAGGCATCGTCCCCCGAGTTGGGCGTGCCGCAAGCGGTGCACACCACGTGCTCGTTCATCGGGCAACCATATCAGCCGGTCGCTACCCGACGCGGACGCGCTCAGCGGCGTGGGGCCCGATCACCTGAGCACTATTGACCTGATTAGTAATCCATGGAATACCCATCAGGTCATTGAGAAGCAAACTCGGGTTCAGCGGTTGGAGTTCACTCGACCATCGCTGCTCATATCGCACTACGCTGGGCCCAAACACCCGCGCGTCATTGGGCCTCCTTCAGTTTCTGAGTCCCGTGTGGCGGGCAGTCGCCGTGCTCGATGATGCGTCGGCGGCCGATGTCCACGAACCTGCTCATCATCGCGATGCGGATGGAGAGCGTGCCCGCACCCGCATGTGTCAGGCGATAGCGACATTGGCCAGCCACTTCCGTCGCCTCGATGAGCCCGTCGCTCTCAAGCCGATGAAGTGCGCCATAGACGGTGCCTGGGCCGACCCGCACGCGGCTCATGCGACGGATGTCGAGCATGATCGCGTAGCCGTGCTTCTCGCCCTCGGCGAGGCTCATCAAGACCAGCAACGTCGGCTCAAGGGTGAATTGATGACGATCCGGCTTGGATCGAGTCCTCGGATGGCCCGTTTGGCTGCCCGATGCTTCGATCGATGGACTCGAGCCATCGACGAGCCGTCCTAGTTCGGACACGAGTGTGGTATCGGCCCCTCACCATTCTGGTCCACGACGACCACGAGCTGGCGGCCGTTCTGGATCCCCTCGATGATGAGTCCCTGTGCCGGTGGCACAATGGTCTGGGAGGTGGTGTGAGCTGCCTTGTCGTCCACCTGCCACGTCACGTGGTAACCCAGGCTGGACAGCAGCGGGGCCGCCTTCGATGGCACCATTCCCTGGATGCCCGAGCAGTACAATGCGCCGCCTTGGGTGAACAGCCCGGAGTCGATCCACTCGGGGTTTGGGACAAGCTCCCTGGTAGGGACGAACTCCCTGGCAGCGGCCCCGCCAGCGAAGCCAGCGACGAGCAGGGCTATCGCTGCGATCCATACAAGGCGTGTGAGCCGAGGTCGAGGTCGTCCGGCGATGCGCCCGGGTCCGGCCACGGTCACGTCAGCCAGGTTCCTCTCCAGCAGGATCAACCTCTGCCGGAGATCGTCTTCGAAGTGTTCGGCCATCTTCCTCACCTTTCAGCACGGCGCGCATGTGCGCCTTTCCTCGACTGATCCAACTCGCCACCGTCCCTGGTGCGACCTCGAGTCCTTCGGCTATCTCCGCGTACGAATAGCCCTCGATGACGTGCATGACCAGTGCCGCTCGTTCGCCCCTGGACAAGGCTCCCAAGGCCGACCACAGGTCAGGGTCCGCGATCTCCTCGGTGGCCACAGCGCCGCCGCTCAGCTTCAGCCGCCTCAATAGACGCCGGCGCCTGCGAAGCTCGTTGAGCGCCAAGCGAAGGCCGACGACGTGCAGCCATCGTTGGGCCTCGTCTGCTCGCAGCTCTGGCCACGAGCGCCAAGCTCGGAGAAGGGCCTCCTGTGCGAGATCCTGCGCTTCGGCCTGATCCCGGACCACCAGGCAGATCCTGGCAACCAGCCTTGGATAGCAGGCTGCCGCGAACGACTCGAAGTCTCGCCCGTCAGCTTCTCTGGTGTCCATCACTTCTTATACACCGCGGACCTTGAGATCCTTGCAGGCTCCGTGGCGGTCCGTGCACCCACGAGTGCGTCACGGTCTGCTGGACATGGCGACGCCGCCGTCAGGAGTGCGACGGCGGCGAAGCAGTTTCCTTGGCAAGTCCGGTGATGTGCCTTGGTCCTGGTGTCACTGAATAGGGTCGACTCGCCTCAAAGGCCGATCATGGGCAGCACTCGATCTGGCGACCTCAGGAAGGGGTGACCATCTCCTCGGTCAGGTCGGCCGGCTTGAGCCCGTCCGGGATGTCAGCCCTGCCAGTGGCGAAACGCATCGCCTCGGCGAACGAGCCAAAGCACGTCTCACGGGTGATGCGTGCCTCCGGTCCATCGGGGGTCACGTGCTCCAGATGCGCGACACAGTGGTCGCCCGTCCCGGAGACCGGGTACGAGGTCGTATCCGCCGCTGCGACCGTCATCAACGCCAGCGACAGTGACGCCACTACGGCGAGTGCACTCCATGATCGAGACCGCATCCTCATCGACTCATCCTCCATGCGTAGCCGCGGCTATACGACCGCGATCGCCTGATATCGGACGGTCGCCCTGTCGTGCCGATCGACCTTCACCATCATGCCGTGGTGAGCAGACGATCGCCATGGCCTTCGGTCCCGAGCTGCGGGACCTGCGGCATTCGCGGCGTGTACCAGCTCCGTTCCCGAGGAGACAGAGAGCCGGACGCTATCGGACGACGATGTTGACCAATCGACCGCCGACGTGGATGACCTTCACGACCTGCTTGCCCTCCAGGTTGGCGATGACCTTGGGCTGGGCCATGACGATGGCCTCGATCTCATCCTGCGCCAGGCCGGGTGCCACGCTCACCTTGTCGCGCAGCTTGCCGTTGACCTGCACCGGCAGCTCGATCATCTCTGCCGCGACCACCGACTCGTCAAAGGCCGGCCAGACCTCGGTGTGGATCGAACCCCACGATCCGCCCGCCGAAGCCAGTCGGCGCGACCACAGCTCCTCGGCGATGTGCGGAGCGACCGGCGCCAGCATCAGCAGCAGCAGGCGCACGGCCTCATCCCAGCCCGCCGTGTCTGCAGCCGGTGTGCCGCGGTACTTCATCAGCAGGTTGGTCAGTTCCATGAGCTTGGCCACGATGGTGTTCCAGCGGAAGCCATCATGGTCGGCGGTGACACCTTCCAGCGTCCTGTGCGCAGCCACCCGCAATGTCTTCTCGGCCGCCGCCAGGTCCTCACCCGCGGGCAATGAGCCGGCGTCGGGGTTGCCGTGCTCCTGCCCAGACGAGTCGAGCGTGACCGTCCAGACGCGCCGCAGGAAGCGGTTGATGCCTTCGATGCCCGACGGGTTCCAGGGGCCACCCTGGTCCCACGGTCCCATGAACATCAGGAAGAGGCGCACCGTGTCGGCGCCATATCGCCCCACCAACTCATCGGGATCCTGGACGTTGCCGCGACTCTTGCTCATGCGCTCGCCATCGGCGCCCAGGATCTGGCCCTGGTTGAAGAGCCGCTTGAAGGGCTCGCGCTCGCCGATGACGCCGATGTCGTTCAACGCCTTGGCGAAGAAGCGGCTGTAGAGCAGGTGCATGACCGCGTGCTCGGCACCGCCGGTGTACTGGTCGACCGGCATCCAGCGCTCGTCGAGGGCTCGGTCGATGGCGGCGTCAGCGTTCTGCGGCGCGAGGTAGCGCCAGTAATACCAGGAACTGTCCACGAAGGTGTCCATCGTGTCGGTCTCACGGCGCGCCTCGCCACCGCACTGCGGACAGGTCGTGCGCAGGAATGACTCGGTCGTTTCGAGGGGGTTGCCACCGCCCTCCGGGTAGACGAAGTCGTCGGGCAGCAGCACCGGGAGCTCGGACTCGGGCACGGGCACGATGCCGCAGTCGGCCGCGCAGTAGACCACTGGGATGGGTGTGCCCCAGGCTCGCTGGCGACTGATGAGCCAGTCGCGGATGCGATAGGTGACGGTGGGTTCACCCTGGCCCTTGGCTTCCAGGTCGGCCACGATGGCGGCGAACCCAGCGGCCCACGGCTGGCCGCTGTAGGGGCCGGAGTTCACCAGTCGGGCGTCCTCGTCCTTGGCCGGGTAGGCCTCATCGAGCGGCGCGTCGTCGGCATCATCGGGACCGGCCACCACGCGGCGGATGGGGATGCCGAACTGGGTGGCGAAGGCGAAGTCGCGCTCATCGTGCCCGGGCACGGCCATGATGGCGCCGGTGCCGTAGCTGGCCAGCACGTAGTCGGCGATCCAGATGGGGATGCGCTCGCCGTTGACCGGGTTGATGGCGTCGGCGCCGAGGGGCACACCGGTCTTCTCACGATCGGTGGAGAGTCGCTCGATCTCGGTCTCGCGACGGGCGGCGGCCACGTAGGCTTCCACGGCCTCGCGCTGCTCTGGCGCGGTCAGCTCGGCCACCAGCCGATGCTCGGGCGCCAGCACCATGAAGGTGGCGCCAAAGAGCGTATCCGGCCGAGTGGTGAAGACGCGCAGCACCGCCCCGCCCTCGTGGTGCTCGGATGGCGCGGTGTGGAAGGCGACATCGGCACCCTCGGAGCGGCCGATCCAGTTCGTCTGCATCAGGCGCACCGGTTCCGGCCAGTCGATGCCCTCGAACGACAGCAGCTCGTCGGCGTACTTGGTGATGCGGAAGAACCACTGTTCCAGGTCGCGCTTGATGACCTGCGTGCCGCAGCGCCAGCAGACGCGATCGACGCCCTCGACCTGCTCGCGCGCCAACACCACCTGGTCCTTGGGACACCAGTCGACCGGGGCCATCTGCCGATAGGCCAGGCCAGCTCGCAGGAACTGCAGGAAGATCCACTGGTT
>JBBSAV010000135.1:0-6815 GCA_038251965.1 Candidatus Limnocylindrales bacterium | reverse complement strand
TGCGATGCAGCTTGTCCTCGCCCCACCGAGCGCCGTCGAGCCGCAGGTGACACCTGAGCCGACCATCGAGCCCACAGCGGAGCCGACCGCGACGCCTAAGCCCACCGCCAAGCCCACGCCCAAGCCGACTGCCAAGCCGACACCCAAGCCGACGGTGGGGCCTAAGCCGACCGCGACACCCAAGCCCACCGCGACACCGGACGATCCGCTGGCGAACTCGGCGTGGACGATGACCGGCCTGAAGGATGGCGACGGCACCAAGGTCCCGCTCGAAGACGTGAACGTCACCGCCGGCTTCAGCACCGACACCGTCACCGGCTCGGCCGGCTGCAACACGTACTCGGCGAGCTACACGGCCACCGGAAGCGCCTTCGAGACCGGCGACTTCGTGGTAACCCAGAAGAGCTGTCCCGACGACGTGATGGCGGTCGAGAACGCCTACTTGACGGCGCTCGGCGAGGTCGATACGTTCAAGACCAAGAAGGATCCCGACAAGGGGCTCACGCTGGTCCTGACCAACTCGAAGGACGACACCCGGCTGGGATACGTGCCCGCCAAACAACCCCGCTAGGGTCTACGGCCCGCCTCACCGAGGTGGTGCGGGCCACCATCAACGGTCGCGCGCGCGAGGTTCAGACGCCCTGAACCTCGCCGTCAATCGACGAGCGTGACGTATCGGGGTTCGCAGGAGAGAGATATGACGTTAGGACCGCTTGAATACACGGTCATCGGGTTTGCTGGTAACAATTTTGACGGTGCCATCGCGGACGAGATCCTCCGCGTCGTCGAGTCCGGGACGATCTCGCTCGTCGACGTCATCTTCATCACCAAGGACGGCGACGGCGAAGTCACGGTGGTCGAGCTCGACAACACCGAAGACCCCCGCTTCGCCGGGTTCGCTCCGCTCATCGCCGACCTCGGCGGTCTGCTCACCCCGGAGGACGTCGACCGGTTGGCTGAAGACCTACCCGAGGACACCTCCGGCCTGGTGCTGCTGTTCGAGCACCGCTGGGCCGTGCGTATCAAGAAGGCCGTCGTCGATGCCGGCGGCTTCCTCATCAGCCGCGAGACGATCGCACCCGAGATCCTGGAGATGGTCAACGAACAACTCGACAGCGGCGAGCTTTCCGCCTAGCCAACCGGCGAGTCACGAAAGGACACGACACTATGATGCGAAGACGAAGAGGTCCAGGACTACTTGCGACTGCAGTGGTGGTCGGCGGGGCCGCCCACGTCGGTGCGTCGAGCGCCAACAAGCAGGCGGCCGCGCAGGCCAATTCACAGGCGCAGCAGGCGCAAATGCAGGCTCAGAGCCAGGAAATCGCTGAGCTCCAGGCACAGCAGACTGCGGCCGCAGCGCCGCCTGCGAACGCAGCGCCTGCGCCCGTCGCGACCCAAGCAGTGGATCCACAGATGGCCGAGCTGCAGAAGCTGGCCTCCCTGCACGCGCAGGGCATCCTCACCGACGAGGAGTTCAGTGCGGCCAAGGCCAAGGCCCTGGGCATCTAGACCGTCTTCGAACGCGGCCGCACCGCCGCGTTTGGCGCGGCGACCGTCCACGTCGCCGCGCGACTTCCCGCTGTGCGGGCGAACTCGACCGCCATCGCGCCCATGAGGGCCGATGAGGCTGGTTCTTCCCGCACAGCGGTCATGTGTGGCACTAGCGTTCCCGCACCGCGGGAAGAACCCGTGCTATGGATGCCGTCTCGGTCGTGGTGTCCCGCCACGCGGGAAACGCCACGGGCCGGTGGCCCGATCGGCCACGGGTCGGTGGCTCAGTCGGCGGGGATGATCAGTCGCCGGTGGGCGTGCTCGATGACATCGACCTCCACCCCGTAGGCCTCTGACACGGTGGCTGTGGTCAGCACGTCGCCGGGCGAACCGGACGCGATCATGCTGGTCACTGGGTCGGTCGTCGCGGCTGCGCGCGCATCGGGATCTAGCCCTTCGAGCGCTGCCAGCTTCCGCAACAGCACGGCGCCATCGGCATAGGTCAGCGCCTCATTGGGGTCATGGATGGTCATCAGCACCGTCAGATCCTGATCGTGGGCCAGTCGGCCGATAGTCTCCAGCACCCGCACTCGATTGCGCAGGTCAAGGTAGGTGGTGGGCTCATCGAGCAGCAGCACCTTGGGTTGCTGCGCCAGCGCCCGCGCGATCATCACGAGCTGGCGTTCGCCGCCACTAAGTCGGGTGATGGACTTCTGCTCCAGGTGGCGGATGCCGAACCAGTCGAGCACCTCACGGCAGAGCTCACGGTCCGCCTCGGCCGGCGCCGACAGGATGGACACGTAGGGCATGCGCCCGGTGAGCAGCACATCCAGCACGGAGAATGGGAACGAGGTCCGCTGCGCCTGCGCCACGCTGGCCATGACGCGCGACAGCTCGTGCTGGTTGGTCATCCTGACATCTCGGCCGGCCACCGACACCGTTCCGGCACTGGCTTCGTGCAGCTTGCCGATGATGCGCAGCAGGGTCGTCTTGCCGCAGCCGTTTGGCCCCAGCAATGCCACGATGGAGCCACGCTGGACCCCGAACGAGACATCGCGCAGGACGGTCACGTCGCCATAGCCGGCAGAGACTCCGGCGACCTCCAGGATGACCTCGCTCATTCCCAGCCACTCGTCTTGGTCGAGCGCAGCAGCAGGAAGAAGAACGGCGCACCGATGAGCGTGGTGATGATGCTCAATGGCACCTCGAAGCCGAATGCCGCGCGGGCCACGTCATCTACCAGCACCAGGTACGTGGCACCGACCGCGGCCGACAGCGGCAGCAGCGTTCGATGGTCCGGCCCCGCGATCATGCGGATCATGTGCGGGATGATCAATCCGACCAGTGCCACGATGCCCGCGATCGAGACGCCCACCGCGGAGACCAGCGCAGCACAGATGATGAAGACGGCTTTGTAGCGCTCCACGTTCATGCCCGCCGAGCGCGCCTCATCATCACCCAGCGCCAGCACGTTGAGGCGCCAGCGCAGCAGGATCATCACCACCGTACCGGCCACCATCAGGATCCAGGCCGTCGAGAGCACCGACCAGGTGACCGCGTTGAAGCTGCCCATGATCCAGCGGATGATGGTCTGCAGCGAGCGCTCGTGGGCGCTCATCTGCACGATCGAGAGCAAGGCCGTAAAGATCGATCCGGTGATGACGCCCGAGAGGATGAGCGACACGACGGGTACGCGGCCGCCAGTCCGCGCCATCCAGTAGGCGATGCCCATGGCCAACAGGCCGAAGAGGAAGGCGCTCAGCTGCAGGGGCAGCCCGGGGATGACCGCGATCGAGAGCGCCGCGCCGAACGCGGCCCCGGCCGACAGGCCCAGGATGTACGGATCGACCAGCGGATTGCGCAGGACCCCCTGCAGCACGGCGCCCGCGACCGACATCGACATACCCACCAGCATCGCCGAGAGCACCCGTGGCAGGCGGATGTCAAGCAATACCGTGTAGACGCCGGCCTCGTAGGCCTCGGTACCGGCGAGCCGCGACCAGATGACCCCAAAGACATCGACCACGGCCAGCCCGTAGCTGCCCAGCATCATCGAGAACACGAAGGCCGGCAGTGGCGAAACCGCCAGCAGCAGGACTGCTGCCGCGCGCCAGCCAACGAGTGGGCCAGACGCCGGCCGCAGGAACTGGCTCAGCTGGCGTCCGGCCACCGCTCAGTCCGAGGTCAGCCTACCGGTGCATAGTCGGGGAACGAGACGCCGTACATCTCGCGGAAGAACGCGTCGTACTCCGACGTCAGGTCGATGTCAGCGAACGCCTCAGGGTTGATGTCCTTGGCGATCTTGAGTGTGGCGATGGGCTGGCGCCCGGTCATGAAGTCATACAGGAAGGGATCGTCCAGCTCATACACGCGACCCGACTGGACGGCCCGGAGGCCGGACCACGTGCTGAAGTCCACCCCGGCGACCGAGCGTCCCTCGATGATGTCGGCAGGATCGATCTCCGGGTTGAACCAGAGGTAGATGACCTCTGGATCGAGCAGCGCGATGGTCTCCATCGAAAGCACCGGGTGCTCGGTCGTGCGAGCGTCGTCATCCCAACCGGCCAGGGCGTTGACGCCGCCGGCCGCGTCGATCAACTCGTTGGCAGTGGACTCGACACCGGCCGTGCCGAAGACATCGCCCCACATCCAGTAGACGCTGGGTCGCTCGTCAGTCGGGATGGCCGCGGAGATGCCGCGGATCTTCGCCATCTCCGCCGCGATCTGGGCGACCACCTCGTCGCCGCGGGCAGGGTCACCCACGATGGCCGCCATGTCGGCGGTGAGCTTGGTGAGGTCATCGAAGGAGTCGAGGAAGACGCCATAGACAGGGACACCGAGGCCCTCCTCGATGGCGGTGGTGTCACGATCATCGATGTCAGCCGACCACAGCACCACCAGCTCGGGATCGGTGGCAGCCAGCGACTCCAGATCGACGGCGCCATCGCTGGAGGCCACGCGCGGTGTCTCGGCATAGTCCGGATCGACCCCGGCGAAGAAAGCCTCCTTGTAGGCCGGTTGCCAGATGTCGCCGATGCCTGCGATGAGGTCAGCGCCACCCACCGCGTAGAACGTGTTCATGGCGTTCTCGACGAGGAAGACGACCCCGTCGGTGCCCACCGGCACATCCATGGTGTGGCCACGGAAGTCAGTCAGGCTGACTATCTCCGCGGGATCGTCTTGGGCGGCCGCGATACCGGACCCGCCGGCCAGCAGGCCGATAGCAAGGCCGCTGACGGCCACTCGCCGCCAGGTGGTAGTGGATGGGACACCGATGCTCGACATTGGTCGTCACTCCTTCGTGGTCAGGCGTGCAACGCAACGCGCCGCACGTGCAGGCTGTTGCGATTATCGCGCGATTCGCTTCAGGGCCGTCAACACGGCCAAGTCCGGCATCACGTGCAAGTCCGTCAGGCGACCGAGACAGTCAGGCGACCGAGACGACCACCTTGCCGCGGGGACTCCCCTCCTCCACCAGGCGCACGGCCTCGCCGGCCTGCTCAAGCGGAAAAGTACGGTCGATGACGACCCTGAGCGAGCCGCTCTCAAGGAGCCCACGGAGCTCGTCAAGCGTGCGCGTGTCCTCGACCGTGCTGACAAGACGCAGGCGCTGACTCACGAACGGGTCGCTGATCTTGGCCCGGATGATGTTCCAGACCGGACCGATGGCCCGGTTGCCGTCACCAGCGCACTGCACCAGCCTGCCGTGCTCCGCCATCAGCCGGCGCAGCGCGCCCGGCGAAGCGGTGCCGCCGAGCTGGAAGACGACGTCGTAGCGATCGTCGCCGCGGGTGTAGTCGTCAGTCGTGTAGTCGATGACGTGATCGGCACCGAGCGATCGCACCAGATCGATGCCGCCTGTGCTGCACACGCCGGTGACCTCCGCGCCCCAGGCCTTGGCCAGCTGCACCGCGAATACGCCGATGCCGCCTGATGCTCCGATGATCAGCACCTTGTCACCGGTCTTGACCCCGCCGACATCGCGGAGGCCCTGGATGGCGGTCGCCGCGACCAACGGCACGGCCGCAGCCTCCTCGTATGACAAGTTGGCCGGCTTGAGTGCGAGCCGGTCGTGTCGAACCGCGGTGTATTCGGCGAACGCGCCGTGGCTGAAGCCGTAGACCTCATCACCGACCGCGAACGGGCCGGCATCCGCACCGACCCGTTCCACGATCCCGGCCAGGTCGCCGCCGGGGATGGGGTACTTGGGCCCGCGCAGCCCACCCGGTCCGAGGCGCATGAACCACGGCTCGCCGCGGATGAAGTGCCAGTCCCAGGGGTTGGCTGACGAGGCCTGCACCCGCACCAGCACATCCTGTTCGCCAAGGACCGGCAGCTCCACCTCTTCAATTCGCAGGACCTCGGCCGGCGGGCCGAAGCGATGCTGGACCATCGCCTTCATGGAGCTACCTCACGTACGGCTGGGGGCGGGCGGAGCGTACCAAGGCCGCCGCGCCGAACCAACGGGCTCGCCGCTGCACATGTCGAGGCACAGCCATCCCCTCCCGACCACCGGGACAGCGACTTCGTCACGCTCGGATCCACGGACACGAGCGAGACCGTCAGCCCTGGACAGCCCTGGACAGCAGCGGCACAGCAGCAGCAGCAGCAGCAGCAGCAGCAGCTAATCCCCAATCCACCGATAGACCTCGTCCAGAGCACCTGGATGCCCTGATCGGCCGCCGCTGGGGTCGCCGAAGAGGTCCGATCGGCCGAGTGAGGTCTCAGAGACCCGGTGATCGGGCCGCTGGAGCTGTGCTGGCGCACCAGCACAGCACGTCGGCGACCTGGCGGGCATGCCGCGGCGCGGGGTCCGGATCGGCGGAGGTGGCGCTCAGGCCGCGATGGGGATGGCCCGCAGTCTCGCGAGCGCCAGCGCGAAGGCCTCGGCCCAGGGCCAGCGGGCGGGCAGGTGTAGCGTGACCCGCCGGGCCGAGCGGGTGAGCCGCCCAGGGAGTGCGAACAGCCGACGTCGCAGCGTCTTGGTCGTGACGATGCCCTCGCCGAGGCCGATCCGCGCGACCCAGCGCGCCAGATTGTGCGCCAGCACCTGCACCGCCAGCCAGGCCCCGTTGGCGGCGAACCGGCCCGAGGGCAGGTGGTTCAGCGCCATCCCGTACTTGAGGTCCCGGATGGCGTTCTCGATCTCGGCATGGCGACGATGGTCGGCCTCGAGCTCGAGCATGTCGCCGACCCGGTCGGTGATGAAGGGGTGGTAGGCGTAGTCGGTGAAGAGGGCCAGCTGGCTGCCGGGGGTGGGCCGCACCCGGCGCACGATGAGCCGCACCGGCACGGCATCGGGGTGGTCGGCGAAGGGGGTGTAC
>JBBSAV010000134.1:0-6833 GCA_038251965.1 Candidatus Limnocylindrales bacterium | reverse complement strand
GGCCCTTCCTTCATAGCAGTCGGATGACCCACCCGGTGGGTGAGACAGCAGCGCGATGGGTGAGGCTCCGCCGGATGACCCACCCCATGGGTCGGGCCGAGCGCCCCTGGGTCGGTCGCCCCCTCCTCGGGCGTCAGTCCACCGATGAGCAGATAGCTGAGGACGGTGAAGCGCCGCTGTGCCGGGCCGTCCAGGCTGATGGTCTGCCTCGTGTCCATGGATCTGGGAGTGACGACGTCGCTGTCCCGTCAACTGTGACGTTTTCGCTGTCCCCCGACACACGAAATGGCATCATCGTCACAACGAAATGGCATCGTCGTTGACGAGCGGACGGCCCGCTGCTAGACTTCGGCGTCGCGGCTGAAACGGCTGCGTCGGTTTCGTGCGCATCGACTTGGGGTCGATCGACACACCGGGCGGCTATCCCGCGAAGCGGTTCCCAGAGACGGGGCCTCCGCCCCGGGACCCCCAGAAGCCGCACATCACATCCAGATACTCAAGAGACAGGGGACTCGCGCGCTTCGCGCCCGGCCCTCACCAGTACGTCATTGCGACGCCAACCGATAAGGGAGACGACAGCTCCGTGCCGACCATCAGCCAGCTCGTGCGCAAGGGCCGCAAGCCCAAGCAGGCGAAGATCAAGGCCCCGGCCATGCGCAAGAACTGGAACAGTCTGCGCCAGCGCCAGGTGCCGACTCCGGGTGCCCCGCAAAAGCGTGGCGTCTGCCTGCAGGTGCGCACCATGACGCCGAAGAAGCCCAACTCGGCGCTGCGCAAGATCGCTCGTGTGCGTCTCACCAACCAGATGGAAGTCACCGCCTACATCCCCGGCATCGGCCACAACCTGCAGGAGCACTCCGTGGTCCTGGTCCGTGGCGGGCGCGTGAAGGACCTCCCATCCGTCAAATACCACATCATCCGCGGCACGCTCGATGCCTCCGGCGTGAGCGACCGCAAGAAGAGCCGTTCCCGTTACGGCACCAAGAGGCCCAAGTAATGCCGCGACGATCGAAGATCCCCCGCAAGATCAAGTACTCGCCGCCGCTTACCCGTACCACGGACCGTTTCGTGGTCAAACTGATGAAGGATGGCAAGAAGGGCTTGGCTGAGGGCATCCTGCGTCAGGCGCTTGCCCGTGCTGAAGCCTCCGCCGGTCGCCCCGGCCTTGAGGTCCTTGACGCCGCGCTCCGCAACGCCACGCCCATCATCGAGGTAAAACCCCGCCGCGTCGGTGGAGCCACCTACCAGGTGCCCGTCGAGATTCGTGGCGATCGCCGCACCTCGCTGGGTGTTCGCTGGCTGGTGCAGGCTGCCCGCAAGCGCAACGGCAAGTCCATGAGCGAGAAGCTGGCCTTCGAGCTGGTGGACGCCATGAATGGCTTGGGCGCTGCGGTGAAGCGCCGCGAAGACACGCACAAGATGGCCGACGCCAACAAGGCGTTCAGCCATTTCCGTTGGTAACCCCGGCAGTAGACCCGATCACGAGGACCTTGTAGACCGATGGCACGGCAGTTCCCGCTGGCTCGCACGCGGAACATCGGAATCATCGCGCATATCGACGCCGGCAAGACCACCGTGACCGAGCGGATCCTGTTCTACACGGACAAGATCTACAAGCTTGGAGAGGTCCATGAAGGCGCGGCCACGATGGACTGGATGCCCCAGGAGCAGGAGCGCGGCATCACCATCACGGCCGCGGCCACGACGTGCTTCTGGAAGAACATGCGCCTCAACATCATCGATACGCCCGGGCACGTGGACTTCACCGTCGAGGTGGAGCGAAGCCTGCGCGTGCTGGATGGAGCCGTTGTCGTCTTCGACGGCGTGGCCGGTGTGGAGCCGCAGTCCGAGACGGTCTGGCGTCAGGCCGATCGCTACCGCGTACCGCGCTTCTGTTTCATCAACAAGCTCGACCGCACTGGAGCCGATTTCTGGCGTTGCGTGGAGTCCATCCGCGAGCGCCTCGGCGCCAATGCCATCCCGGTGCAGATCCCCATCGGCCAGGAATCCGGGTTCCTCGGCGTCGTGGATCTCATCGAGATGCACGCCATCGTCTACAACGATGACTTGGGTACCAAGCCGGAGATCGTGGAGATCCCCGCTGAGCTGCAGGCGGAGGCGGAGAAGCACCGCGCCGCCATGATCGAGGCCGTGGCCGAGCTGGACGACGAGCTGACCACCAAGTTCCTCGACGGTGAGGAGCTCACGGTCGAGGAGATCCGCCACGGCCTGCGCGTGGGCACACTCCAGAACCGAGCCGTGCCGGTGCTCACCGGCTCGGCTCTTAAGAACAAGGGCGTGCAGCCCATGCTGGACGCGGTCGTGCACTACCTGCCCTCGCCGCTGGACGTGCCGCCCATCACCGGACTCGACCCCGACGGCAATGTGGTCGTCCGGGTGGTGGATGACAAGGAGCCCTTCGCCGCGCTGGCCTTCAAGATCGCGGCTGACCCGTTCGTGGGCAAGTTGGCCTTCTTCCGCGTCTACAGTGGCAAGCTCAAGACCGGTTCGTACGTCTACAACGCCACCAAGGGCAAGAAGGAGCGTATCGGGCGTATCGTCGAGCTCCATGCCAACTCGCGGGAGGAGATCGAGGAGGTCAATGCCGGTGACATCGCGGCCGCGGTCGGACTCAAAGAGACCTACACCGGTGACACCCTGACCGACCCGGACCATCCGGTGATCCTGGAGTCGATGGTCTTCCCTGAGCCTGTCATCGAAGTCGCCATCGAACCCAAGACCAAGGCTGACCAAGACAAGCTCGGCGTGGCCCTGCAGCGTCTGGCCGAGGAAGACCCCACCTTCCGCGTCCACACCGACGAGGAGTCCGGTCAGACCCTCATCGCCGGCATGGGTGAGCTACACCTGGATGTGCTGGTCGATCGCATGGTGCGCGAGTTCAGGGTCGCCGCCAACGTGGGCAAGCCCCAAGTGTCCTACCGCGAGACCATCCGCCGCGCCGCCGAGGGCAACGGTCGTTTCGTGCGCCAGACCGGTGGCCGCGGCCAATACGGCCACGCGGTCATCAAACTGGAGCCGGGCGAGAAGGGCAGCGGCTATGAGTTCATCGACAAGATCGTCGGCGGCACCATCCCGCGTGAGTACATCAAGTCCGTGGATGCGGGTATCCGCGAGGCACTGGAGACCGGCGCATACGCTGGCTATCCCATGGTGGACGTCAAGGCCACCCTCTTCGATGGCTCGTTCCACGAGGTGGACTCCTCGGAGATGGCCTTCAAGATCGCCGGTTCCATGGCTGCCAAGCTGGCCGTCCAGAAGGCGGACCCGGCCATTCTCGAACCGGTCATGCGCGTCGAGGTGACGATGCCTGAGGAGTTCATGGGCGACGTCATCGGCGACCTCAACAGCCGTCGTGGTCACATCGAAGGGATGGATAACCGCAACGGTACCCAGGTGGTCAGCGCCTTCGTGCCGCTGGCCTCGATGTTCGGGTACGTTACCGACCTTCGCAGCATGACGCAGGGCCGTGCGACCTCCTCGATGGAGTTCGCGCGCTACGCCGAGGTCCCCAAGAACCTGGCGGCCGAGCTGGTCCAGAAGGCGGCGGTCTAGCCACTAACGCAAGCGCCGCAGGGCGGACACACAGCAACCCGGAAACCGATCACCAACGAACAGCAACTCAAGGACGTAGTAGAGGACGACGGCAATGGCCAAGCAGAAGTTCCAGCGCACCAAGCCCCACGTCAATGTCGGCACCATCGGTCACATCGACCACGGCAAGACCAGCCTGACGGCGGCCATCACCAAGTACCTGGCCCTCAAGGGCGAGGCCAAGTACCGTGCCTTCGACACCATCGACAACGCCCCCGAGGAGCGTGAGCGCGGCATCACCATCGCCATCGCCCACGTCGAGTACGAGACCGACCACCGCCACTACGCCCACGTCGACTGCCCCGGGCACGCCGACTACATCAAGAACATGATCACCGGTGCCGCCCAGATGGACGGCGCCATCCTGGTGGTGGCGGCCACCGACGGCCCCATGCCCCAGACGCGCGAGCACATCCTGCTGGCCCGCCAGGTGGAGGTGCCCTACGTGGTGGTCTTCCTCAACAAGGTCGACATGGTCGACGACGAGGAGCTGCTCGAGCTCGTCGAGCTCGAGGTGCGCGAGCTCTTGAGCAAGTACGAGTACCCCGGTGACGACCTGCCGGTCGTGCGCGGCTCCGCACTCGCGGCGCTCGAGGCCCCCGACGACGTCAACGACGAGGCCTACAAGCCCATCGCGGCGCTGCTGGACGCGGTCGACTCCTACATCCCCACCCCCGAGCGCGCGGTGGACAAGCCCTTCCTGATGCCCGTCGAGGACGTCTTCTCCATCAAGGGCCGCGGCACCGTCGCGACCGGCCGTATCGAGCGTGGCACCGTCCACGTGGGCGAGGAGATCGAGATGATCGGCATGAAGGCCACCCGCAAGGTGGTCGTCACCGGCGTCGAGATGTTCAACAAGCTCCTCGACTCCGGGCAGGCCGGCGACAACGTCGGCACGCTGTTGCGTGGCATCGAGCGTGACGAGATCGAGCGCGGCCAGGTGCTCGCCAAGCCCGGCTCCATCAAGCCGCACACCAAGTTCACCGCCCGTGTCTACGTGCTGACCAAGGAGGAGGGTGGCCGCCATACCCCCTTCTACAACGGCTATCGCCCGCAGTTCTACCTGCGCACCACCGACGTCACCGGCGCCATCAGCCTCCAGGGCGGTGCCGAGATGATCATGCCCGGCGACCATGTCGACATGGACGTCGAGCTCATCACGCCCATCGCGCTCGAGCCCGGCCAGCGTTTCGCCATCCGTGAGGGTGGCCGCACCGTCGGCGCCGGCGCCATCATCTCGGTCGAGGACTAGACTGCAGTGGCCAAAGCTGAAAACAGACCCGTCATCACGCTTTCCTGCATCGAATGCAAGGAACGCACCTATACGACGGAGAAGAACAAGAGGAACGATCCCGCTCGTATCGAGCTGCGTCGCTATTGTCCTCGCTGTCGAAGTCATACACTTCACCGCGAGACCAAGTAGGGGACAAAGGCTCAGCGTAGGCGCGTAGCTCAATTTGGCAGAGCACTGGTCTCCAAAACCAGGGGTTGTGGGTTCGAGTCCCGCCGCGCCTGCCACCTCCACTAGCAGCCCCAGATGAGGCACCGAAAAGACTCGTGATCGGAAAGATCCGCCAATACCTGACCGAGTCTTGGTCAGAACTGAAGAAGGTGACATGGCCCACGCGGGAGCATGTCCGCAACCTGACGATCCTCGTCTTCGTGATCAGCGGCATCTTCGGGCTCTACATCGGATTCTGGGACCTGCTCTGGACCAGCGTGCTCCGTTTCATCACGGATACCTTCTAGATGACCAGCTTCCTTGAGCATCTGACCGAGTCGGCGCAGCCGGAGAAGCGCTGGTACGTCATCCACACCTATTCGGGCTACGAGAAGAAGGTCAAGACGAACCTCGAGCATCGCATCGAGACGATGGGCATGGAAGACAAGATCTACCAGGTCCTCGTCCCCGAAGAGGATGAGATCGAGATCCGTGGCGGACAACGTGTCACCGTGCAGAAGAAGGTCTTCCCCGGCTATGTGCTGGTGGAGATGATCCTCGATCCCGAGTCATGGTTCGTGGTGCGCAACACGCCAGGCGTGACCAGCTTCGTCGGTGGCGGTAACATCCCCGGATCCCGCAATGAGCCGGTACCGCTCGAAGAGCACGAGGTCAAGCAGATCCTGCGCCAGATGGGCGTGGAGACACCCAAGTACCGCGTCGCGTTCACCAAGGGCCAGTCGGTGCGTGTCACCGATGGTCCCTTCGCCGAGTTCATCGGCACCGTCGACGAGGTCAATCCCGAGCGCAACAAGCTCAAGGTCCTGGTCAGCATCTTCGGGCGTGAGACGCCCGTGGAGCTGGACTTCCTGCAGGTCGAGAAGCTGTAGTCACGCGACCGGCACCCTGATGACAACGAGGTAGAACGAGACGAACCGATGGCCAAGAAGATCCGCACCGTCCTGACCCTGCAGCTTCCCGCCGGGAAGGCCACGCCGGCCCCTCCCGTGGGTACCGCGCTGGGCCCGCACGGCATCAACATCGTCGAGTTCACCAAGACCTACAACGAGCGGACGGCTGCCCAAAGCGGGCAGATCATCCCCGCTCGGATCACCATCTTCGAGGACCGCAGCTTCACCTTCGTGCTCAAGACGCCGCCCGCGGCTGACATGCTGCGTAAGGCGGCTGGCGTGGAGAAGGGCTCCGGCGCCACTGGGCGGGAAGGCTACGTGGGCCGAGTCACGCAGGCGCAGTTGCTCGAGATCGCCGAGGTCAAGAAAGCTGACCTCAACGCGAATGACTCCGAGATGGCCGCGCGCGTCATCGCCGGAACGGCTCGCTCGATGGGTATCGAGGTCGTCGACTAACACCAGCAGGAGCACCGTCCGCGGGCCGGAGCGGACGGGCCAGAGCGGCCCCAGGACCGCCACCCCGGCACGTCCACCCCGCGTCACCAGGGGGAGGCCGCCAGCGGCCGCGACGAAAGGAACCAGCCACATGGGTAAGCACGGAAAGCGGTACCAGGACGCCGCCAAGCTCGTCGAGCACGACAAGACCTATGAGCCCGACGAGGCCATGGCGCTCCTCAGGGAAACCTCTACCACCAAGTTCGACGCCTCCGTCGAGGCCCACATCCGCCTCGGCGTCGACCCCCGCCATGCTGAGCAGATGGTGCGTGGCACCGTTTCGCTCCCGCACGGCAGCGGCAAGGTCGTGCGTGTGGTGGTCTTCGCCGAGGGCGACAAGGCTGCTGAGGCCGCCGCGGCCGGCGCCGACGTCG
>JBBSAV010000133.1:0-6979 GCA_038251965.1 Candidatus Limnocylindrales bacterium | reverse complement strand
TCGCCGGCGTGCAGGCACTCTCCAAGCCCTTCCTGCACCTCCACACCCAGTACGGTGCCGACCTGCCCTACCGCGACATCGACATGGACTTCATGAACCTCAACCAGTCGGCCCACGGGGACCGTGAGTTCGCCTACCTCATGTCGAGGCTGCGGCTGCCCCGCAAGATCATCGCGGGCCACTGGGCCGATCCGAGCGTGCAGCGTCGCATCGGTGCCTGGAGCCGCGCCTGTGCCGGAGCCCACGAGGCGCGCAGCCTGCGCGTCATCCGCTTCGGCGACAACATGCGCGAGGTGGCCGACACCGACGGCGACAAGGTGGAGGTACAGGCGAAGCTCGGGACCTCGGTCAACACCTATCCCGTCAACGAGCTGGTGGCGGTGGTCGACGCGATGAGCGACGCCGACGTGGAGCGGCTCTGTGCCGAGTACGACGAGACCTATACCGTCGTGCCGCAGCTGCGACCCGGTGGCGAGCGACGCGGCTCGCTGCGTGATGCGGCACGCATCGAGCTGGGCCTGCGGGCCTTCCTCTCCGACCACGGTGCCATGGCCTTCGTCGACACCTTCGAGGACCTCGGGGGGCTGAGGCAACTGCCCGGCATCGGCGCCCAGCGCTTGATGGCCGACGGCTACGGCTTCGGCGCCGAGGGTGACTGGAAGTCCTCGCTGCTGGTGCGCATCGTGAAGGCCATGAGCGAGGGGCTACCGGGTGGTGTGTCCTTCATGGAGGACTACACCTACGACCTCGGGGCCGCCAGTCCCGCGGTCCTGGGGGCGCACATGCTGGAGGTCTGCCCGAGCATCGCGGCGGCGACCCCATCCTGTGAGATCCATCCGCTCTTCGTGGGTGGCCGTGAGGATCCGGTGCGGCTCGTCTTCAGCGGTGCTGCCGGTCCCGGGGTGGTGGTGGGCCTCGTCGACATGGGCACGCACCTGCGCTTGGTGGCCGACGAGATCGACGCGGTCGATCCGCCCGAGGAGCTGCCCAGGCTGCCGGTGGCCCGGGCGCTGTGGGAGCCGCGACCCGACTTCACCACCGCTGCCGAAGCCTGGCTGCTCGCGGGTGGTCCCCACCACACCGCCTATTCCCAGGCGGTCGGGCTCGAGGTCATCGAGGACTTCGCCCGCATGCTCGACGTGGAGCTGCTCGCCATCGATGCCGAGACCACCACCCGCGGCTTCGCCAAGGAAGTGCGCTGGAGCGCCGCCTACCGGCACCTCGCCGGGGCGGTGTAGGGGGGCGGCGAGCGGCGAGCGGGCAGGAGGAGGTGACGATCCGGACCACGACGAACAGACCACGAGGTGGCAAGGGATGAACCGATGCGACCGCGAGCGCTCAAGTCCAGCGTCGCACGCACAGACGGCGGCATCCGAGGTATCCACGGCAAAGACAGAAGCGTGGCCGAAAGACCACGAGGATGGAGGATCACTCATGCGACGTCTTGGTATCAGCTCGGCTGTCATGGCGGCAGCAGCACTGGTGGTAGCGATGGTGCCCGCGGGCGCGGTCGCCCAGGATGGCCCGGTCATCGGGCTATCGGTCAAGACCATCACCAATGACCCATTCCAGGCTGCCTGGGTGCAGGCGGCGACGGACAAGGTCGAGGAACTCGGTGGCACGGTCCAACTCCTGGTCGCCGGCGGACAGACCGCGGTCGCCAGCCAGTCCAGCCAGCTGGAAGACCTCGTCACCCAGCAGGTCGACGGCATCATCGTGAGCCCGCTCGATGGTTCAGCAGTCCTGCCCGCGCTCCAGAAGGCCAAGGATGCCGGTGTCTCGGTCATCCTGGTCGACCAGCCCATCGCCGCCGGCAACGAGGAGCTCTATGAGACCCTCATCGCGACCGACAACGTGAATGCCGGGCGCGAGCTGGCGACCTACCTCGTCACAACGATGGCCGACCCCGAACTCAAGGTCGCCATCATCGAAGGCGCCCCCGGCTCGGTGGCCGGCGATGACCGGCTCGCCGGCTTCATCGAGGGCCTGGCCTCGGGCGGCATCACCCCCGTTGCCTCTGCCACCGGTGAATGGGACAACGCCAAGGCACTCGCCGCGATGGAGAACATCATCACCGCCAACCCGGACCTTCAGGCCGTCCTGTCGGCCAGTGATGTCATGGTCGACGGCATCCTCCAGGCACTCGCAGGAGCAGGCAAGACCGATGTGGCGGTCCTCGCCATCGACGGTTCCACGGTCGGCGTCCAGGGCGTGCTCGACGGCAAGCTCCTGGCCGACAACACCCAGGACCCCATGGCGATGGGTTCCATGGCGGCGGAGTTCGCCGTGGGCATCGCGAACGGTGAGATCGAGCCCGGCTCGCTCGAGAAGTACATCGACTCGGGCACCACGACGGTGACGATCGACAACGCCGAAGAGGCCCTGGCGAAGGCCTTCTAACGGCCCTTTCCTGGTCCATGTCGCTGGCGCACCACCAAATCGGTGGTGCGCCAGCCGTCATCGGAGGCCCTGGCGATGCTCAGCCACCAGAGGGATCGACTGCTACGTGCGATCGCTGCCGTCGTGCTGATCGTCGTGACCCTGCTGCTCGTGGGCCAGTTGGTGCCCTACTTCGCGACGCTCTCCAACCTTGAGAACATCCTGTCCCAGGCTGCCATCCTGTCGGTCGTCGCGTTCGGCATGACCCTCGTCATCGTCACCGGCGGCATCGACCTGTCGGTCGGCGGGGTGATGTCCCTGGTCGGCGTCACGGAAGTCTCTCTGGTGAGTGTTGGCGTCACCTGGCCGCTGGCCGTGGTCGTCGGCCTCGGGGTCGGCGTGCTGCTGGGCTCGGTCAATGGGCTGATCGTCTCCCGACTGAAGCTGCCACCATTCATCGCCACGTTCGGAACGTTGGGCATCGCGGCCGGCCTGGCTCTCTATCTGGCCGACCTGGTGGGGCGCCCCATCCTCCCGTCGGATTTCGTGTCCCTCGGCAACGACACCATCCTGGGCGTGCCCTATCTGGTCGTCCTGGCCGTCGTCACTTTGCTCGTGCTGGAGGTCATCTGGCGCGTGACCAGCTGGGGTGTGCACCTGCGCGCGACAGGAGACAACCTGGCCGTGGCCCGTCTTTCCGGCGTACCGGTCCTGCGGGTGCTATCGAGTGCCTATGTCGTATCCGGCCTCTTGGCCGCGACAGCCGGGACGATGTTGGCCGCTCGACTGGGCACCGCCAGCCCGCTCCAGGGTGAGCCGTTCACGCTGTCGGCCGTGGCCGCCTGCGTCATCGGTGGAGTCGACCTCTTCGGCGGCCGCGGACACCTCTGGGCCGCCGGCGCCGGTGCCATCTTCCTCGTCTCCATCCGAAACATCCTGAACCTGCAAGGTGTGCAGCCGTTCATGCAGGACTTCGTCACCGGCATGCTCATCATCCTGGCGGTCCTGGTGACCGTCCAGGGTCCGTTCCTTCGCGATGTCCTAGGCAGCGCCATCGTGAGCGTCCGGGGCGAGCGCGCCGCATGACCACTCCCGGGGCGCCCGCGTCGGGCGGAGCACCCACGGTCGGCGGGTCGCCCACCATCCACGCGCCCACGCCGGCGACATCTCGCAGCCGTCTCGGCGGGATCTGGGAGCAGCTCAGTCGGAATCCGACGCTGGGCCTCCTGGCCCTGCTGCTGGTCATGTGGGTCCTGGCAGCGGTCTTCGTGCCGAATTTCGGGACGCCCGAGAACATCCGCAACGTCTTGCGCCAGGCTAGCGACCTCTCCGTCGCGGCCATCGGCATCCTCTTCGTGCTCCTGGTCGGAGGCATCGACCTCTCGGTGGGCGCCGCGTACGGTCTGGTGTCGGTGGTCCTCGTGACGGTCATGATCGAGACTGGCAGCTTCCCGCTGTCGCTGGCAGTCGCCCTCGCGACCGGCGTCGTCTTCGGCCTCGTCAATGGGGTCCTCGTGCAATGGGTCCGGATCCCGGCCTTCATCACGACGTTGGGCAGCTTCTACATCGCCTACGCCATCGCGCAGATGATCTCGGCGGGCAGCATGCTCTCGATGCCGGCCGACGATCTGTTCGTCGGCCTGCAGACCGGAGATCTCTTCGGCATCCCCTACCTGGTGGTCCTGGCAGGGCTGGTCGCCGGCCTCGCCTGGATCGTGCTCAACCACTCAAGCTTCGGCCGATCGGTCGTCGCCGTCGGTTACAACCGCGTGACAGCCGGGCTCTCGGGGATCCGCGTCCCGACGATCGTCGTCAGCTGCTTCGCCATCGGGAGCGGAATGGCCGCCCTGGCCGCGGTGATGCTGACTTCCCGCGTCCAGATCGGTGTGCCCACGCTGGGAGGCTTCAATACGACCTTCGAGACGATCACCGCCGCGGTGGTTGGCGGCACCAGCCTCTTCGGTGGCCGAGGTACGGTGGTGGGGGTGATCATCGGCGCCATCATCATCCGGACCATCGGCAACTCCATCGTCCTGCTCAACATCACGCCACTCCTCTACCAGGCGGTGATGGGCCTGCTCATCGTCACCTCACTTGTCATCGACGCGACGCGCAGTCGATACCTGGGGGAGCGGACATGACGCCGGTCGCTGGCGAGGATGCCGCGACCATCCTGCTGGACGCCCAACACATCCAGAAGTACGCCTACGACGACGAGGGTCGGCCCATCCGCGGCACCGATGTGCTGCTGCTGGCCGATGCCTGCCTCGAGCTCCGCGCCGGCGAGGTCCACGCGCTCGTGGGCGAGAACGGCGCCGGCAAGACGACGCTCATCAAGGTCCTCGGCGGCGCCCTCCCCTACGAGGGTGGCAGCCTGCACGTGATGGGCCACCTTCGCGGGGAGACCACCATCTCCCGGGTGCGCAACGAGGGCATCGCGGTCATCTGGCAGGAGTTCAGCCTGGCCCCACACCTGACGGTGGTGGAGAACATGTACCTGGGTCGAGAGTTGCGTCGAGGACGTCGCCTGGACAAGCGTGAGATGCGACTGCAGGCGGCCGAGGCCATCGCCACGCTGGGAGTCAGCATCGACCCGGACAGCCCGGTCGAGCGACTCTCCACCTCGCAGCAACAGCTGGTCGAGATCGCGCGGGCGCTGAACGAGCGTTCACGGATCCTCATCCTCGATGAGCCCACGGCCAGCCTCAGCCGCTTCGAGACGGAGCGGCTCTTCGAGCTCTTGCGGCGGCTGCGTGCGGACGGGCTGGGCATCATCTTCGTCACGCACCGGCTCGACGAGGTCTTCACCATCTCGGACCGGGTCTCGGTCCTCAAGGACGGTCGCTCCACGGGAACACTCCGAACGAGCGAGACCAACAAGGACGAGATCGTGGAGCGCATGGTCGGCCGCCACCTCGACTCGGTCTATCAGCGTCGGCGGACGACCCCCGGTGAGATCGCGCTGGAGACCCGCGACCTGCTGCCCATGGGAGCTCCGGCACCTGTCTCGATCACGGTCCGGCGGGGCGAGATCGTGGGGATCGCCGGGCTCGTCGGCGCCGGCAGGACGGAGCTGGCCCGCGTCATCGTTGGGGCCGACCGGGCGGGATCGGGCTCGGTGCTCCTGAACGGTCAGGACGTCACGTCGTGGCCGATGCGCCGTCGGCTGGACGCCGGATTCGCCTTCGTCCCAGAGAACCGTAAGGATCAGGGCGTCATCCTGCCGCTCCCGATCATGCGCAATCTGGCCATCACGGAGTGGCCACGGCTTGGTCCAGGGCCGCTCGTTCTGCCCCAACGCGAGCGCCGATTGGCGACCTCGCTGGTCGACGAGCTCAGCATCGTGGCCCGCAGCGTGCGCCAGCCAGTGTTCACCTTGAGCGGCGGCAATCAACAGCGCGTCGCCATCGGCAAGTGGTTGGCCCGCGACCGGCTCGTCTATGTCCTTGACGAACCGACACGTGGTGTGGATGTCTCGGCGCGCTACGCCCTCTACGAGCTCATGGAAGCCATCGCCGACCGTGGCGGAGCGGTCCTCATGATCTCCTCTGACCTGCCCGAGATCATCAGCATGAGCGATCGCATCTACGTGATGCGGGTGGGTGCGATCTCGTCTGAGGTCGCACGTGAGGACGCCACGGAGCAGTCGCTCCTGACATCGATGCTGCCGGACAGGGGCGTGGGCGATGCCAACGCTCCTGTCCGGGCCGATGGTTCTGCCGGGGCCGATGGTTCTGCCGAGGCCGACGCGTGAGCGGGCCGCAGCCCCCCGGTCCGACGCGATGAGCCGGGGCATCGTCTTCGACATCCGCGAGTTCACGGTGCATGACGGGCCTGGCATGCGCACCACCGTGTTCATGAAGGGTTGTCCGCTGGCATGCGCCTGGTGCCACAACCCCGAAGGCCTGTCCATCCAGCCGCAGGTCATGCGCTCCACCGGGGGTGAACGGTTGGTGGGCCACGAGTATGAGGCTGGCGAGTTGGCGGGGATCTTGTCGCGACAGGCGGACATCCTTGCGGCCGGCGGTGGCGGCGTGACCTTCTCGGGCGGAGAGCCACTGCTGCAGGCCGACTTCGTGGCCGAAGTGATCGACCTGCTGGGCGGCATGCACGTGGTGCTTGATACGTCCGGCTACGCTCCGCCCGCGGTGTTCGAGCAGGTGGCGGCCCGGTCCGACCTGCTCTACTTCGACATCAAGCTCATCGACCCCGACGCGCACCAGCGCTGGACGGGCCAGGACAACGGGCCGATCCTGGCGAACGGGGACTCGCTGGCACGGCTGGATCGACCCTTCGTGGCTCGGGTGCCGCTGGTTCCGGGCGTCACTGATACGACCGCGAACCTGGCCGCCATCGCGGAGCGGCTCGCGCCGCAGCCGACGCTCCGGTACGTCGAGCTGCTGCCATACAATCGGGCCGCCGGCGGCAAGTACGAAGCGTGCGGTATGACATTCCAGCCTGGCTTCGATGAAGCGCAGGAGCCCAACGTGGACACGGGGCCGTTCGAGCAGATGGGGATCGAGGTGCGAGTCGCATGAATGAGAGGCTGACGAGAATTCGAGCGCTCACGCGCGAGGGCCACTTCAGGCAGTACCGCCAG
>JBBSAV010000132.1:0-7018 GCA_038251965.1 Candidatus Limnocylindrales bacterium | reverse complement strand
CCCACCGGCGCCGAGCCTCCGGCCGGCCATCGCCGGCTGTCGGCCATAGCTGGAGGTGTGACGCGGCGACCGGACCAAAGTGACAGGCTCGCGGGCGGCTGGCGGACAACGTCGCTGTGCGCGGACAGGGGTCGGCGGGGCAGCTCGACCTGAGCACGTCCTCGTCAGGCGACGGTTCATCTCTGGCGGTCGCAACTGCGATGCTCCCTGGCGTCGCGACGGCGCCAAACGGCGCCAAGAGGCATCGCGCACGTCGATGGCCGTTTCACGCTTTCTTCATGGTCTGGCTGTCAAGGTGGCGACTACCACAACGAGAGGAGCCGAATCCTCCCGGCGCTGGTCACCACAAGACTGGCCACCACAAGAAAGGAAGCCCGACATGCCGTCTCTACACCCTTCCTACGCCTTCGTGGCCGACTGGAATGACAGCCCACCGCTGCCGGCCCCGACTCGCCGCGACTTCCGTCGGCGTGCTCTCAGCATCTGGCCCGGCCTGGACCGGGAAAGACTACGCCATGCTCAGGGCGATCCATGGAAGATCGCGAGACTGGTATCAGCACGAACGAGGAGCGGCGACCCTCACCGCCGACTGCGATGCGGGAGTCATCCTCGGAAGCCATCAGCAGGACCAGGATCGACTCGAGCGTGAGGCTTCTCACGGCCGGCTCGCTCACGATGGACCCGCGGAGTCGACGATCGGGGCCCCCGAAGCTGCCGCGCTCCCAGCGCATGGCGCCTGAACACGAGCGGCTCGGGCGCACCGGCTCGGGCGCCCGAGCCGCAGCGTGGAATCTCCACATACTGCCGCGTCGTAGTCGCAGGTCGGTCAGCGGAGGCACTCGAAGGCCGACCCCGAGGGCTACGTACGCTCGGACTTGAGGCCGGGCGTACGAGGCTATGCGGGCGTACGAGGCTATGCCACTCGGGGCCCTATTTGACATGTGTTCCATGGCCTGACATCCTGCGCATATGGTGACAGTCTCTTTCAAGCCTGACGGCCGAATGCTCGTGCCAGCACAGCTGCGACGGGAGTTCGGCGTGGTGCCGGATGAGGCCCTGGTCGCACACGTCGAAGGCGGCCGGCTCATCATCGAGCGGCGCGCCGACGTGCTGCGACGGCTCCAGGAGCGCTTCTCCACGATCCCGCCCGGCGTGAGCCTCGTCGATGAGGTCATCGCCGAACACAGGGCGGAGACCGAACAGGATCGGTGATCGAGGAGCGCTTCGTCCTCGACGCCTCCGCCGTGCTCGCCATGCTGACTCGCGAACGCGGCGCAGACGCCGTGAGTACGGTCATCGCGGTCAGCCTGATCTCTGCCGTGAACTGGTCGGAGGTCGTACAGAAAGCGCGAAGTCACGGTGTCGATGCCACGGAGCTCAAGGACGATCTCGAAAGCTTGGGCCTTGAGATCGTCCGGTTCGGTCCCGAAGATGCGGCTGCGGCGGCCGATCTCTGGCATCGAGGCGCACAGAGCCTTGCCCTCGCAGACCGGGCCTGTCTGGCCACGGCCCTCGTTCGCGGCTACCCTGCGCTCACCGCCGATCGTGTCTGGGCGACTCTCGACCTGGGCGTCGAGGTGCGACTGATCCGCTGATCAGGCATCGACCTCGCGCGGCGGCCCCGATGGCCGACCGGGCACGTGGCCCAGCTGGATCATGAGCCCGAGTTGATCGGCGATGCCCCAGTGCTCCACGAGGCGGCCGTCCTCGAACCTGCCGATGTCGATGACATCCAATTCCACGGGCAGTCCGGTCGGTGGATGTCCCATCAGCGACCCGGTGTTCACGCCGCGGGCCCGATTGCGGGTCCACACCATGTCACCTTCAGCGATGAGATCCTCGATGGTGAGCGAGAAGTCGGACATCCAGCGATGCAGCGTGCGGGCCACCTCCTTCGCGCCTTCTGCGCCATTGGGGTTGCCGCGCTGGTGTTCGACGCAATCGGGCGCCACCAACTCATCGATCACCGCGAAATCGCCGTTCGTGAACGCGTCTTCGATTAGCCGTCGCATTGCCTTGCTGTTGTCCTTGACCGACATGCCTTGAACCTCCAGGGGACCTTCTTGCTTGCCACGTAGAGTTCTGCTCTATCTCAATAGAGACAAACTCTATCAATCAGAGCGGTACTCTATTCCGATGCAAGGAAATGCGCAAGAGGGACGTTTGAGCCTTCGAGAGGAGCGCGCCCAGGTCACGCGTCGCCGCATCGCCATGGCCGCTTTGGCGTTGTTCGAACGCGATGGCTACGGCGCCACGACGATACGAGCGATCGCGAAGGAGGCCGGCGTGGCGGTCCAGACCGTCTACGCGGTCTACCGCTCCAAGTCCGGGATCCTGGATGCTCTGCGTGAGGGCGTGGTGCATGATCCCGCCGCAGAGACGCAGTTCATCGCAGCCCTGGAAGAGCCGCTAGCGCCACGACGACTGGGATTGTTCGCGCGCTCGATCCGCCAGCGCTGGGAAAACGGTGCCACGATCGTGGTCATCCATCGGGACGCGGCCGTGACCGATCCAGCCATCCGGGCGGGGGTCAGACGAACGCTGGATCGGCGCCGTGCCGGCCTGGCGGCATTGGCCTCGGCACTGGAGCCCGACTTGGCCGGCGGTATCACGGCGTCAAAGGCGGCCGCCATCCTTGACGCCCTCACGATGCCTGAAGTGTGGACGGAGCTGGTAGACGTGCATGGCTGGACGGCCGACGAGTACGAAGCCTGGCTGGGGCGCACCCTTGTCCAGCAGCTGCTCGGCACCGAACCAGCGGACAGCCGGCGTCCTTGAAGCTGCGTAGCTACTCATAGTAGTATGAGTACATGAGTAGTCGACTTCAGATCTTGGTGCCTGAGGAACTAGACCGACGAGTGCGCAAAGCCGCTCAGCGCAATCGCCTGTCGACGAGTGCATGGGTGCGCAGGACCATCGAGGACGCACTTAGAGACGACCCCGATCCCAACGATGCACTCGCTGCGCTGGCGAGCCTGCAGGCTCCTAGCGGGGACCTTGAGCAGATGCTCGCTGAGATCGATGCCGGTCGCGAGGGATGATCTTCGTCGACTCCAACATCCCCATGTACGTGGCGGGGCGTGACCACCCGCTGCGGGACCCAGCACTGCGCTTCCTTGAGCGAGCCCGACTCGGGAAGGTCGCAATCTGCACAAGCGCAGAGGTGCTCCAGGAGATCCTGTATCGATATGCCTCGCTGAAGCGCATCGACCTCGCGGGTTCGGTGTATGACCTCTTCGTCGACCTCTGCGAAGTCGTCTTCCCGGTCACGCTGGCGGACACGGACCGGGCGCGGTCGATGCTGCCACGAACGCCCCGGATCAGCGTGCGCGACGCGCTCCACGCAGCAGTGATGTTGAACAACGGCGTGAGCGAGATCGCGACGTTCGACGAAGGGTTCGATCAAGTGGCCGGCATCACGAGGGTGAAGCTGACCTAATTGCCGGCCCGACGAACCGGTCGGCTAGTTCCCCAATGCGCGCAGGGGTGGCGGCATGTGACCGGCGCGCTGCACCACGCCCACGGTGGCCCGGTTACGCACTGACATCACGGGGGCTCGTCCCAGCAGGCCGCCCCAGTCGACCCAGTCCCCAGGCACCGCTCCCGGCACAGGCACCAGCCGACAGGCCGTGGTCTTGTTGTTGATGATGCCGATGGCAGCCTCGTCGGCGATGATGGCCGAGAGCGTCCCGGCTGAGGTGTCGCCCGGCAGCGCGATCATGTCCAGGCCCACCGAGCAGACCGCGCTCATCGCCTCCAGCTTCTCCAGCACCAGGTGGCCGTCGGCCGCGGCCGAGGCGAAGTTGGCATCCTCACTCACCGGGATGAAGGCACCCGACAGGCCGCCGGCGCGGGAGGTGGCCATGGCACCGCCCTTCTTGACGGCATCGTTGAGCATCGCCAGGGCCACGGTCGAACCCGGCAGGCCCACCCGTTCGACCCCGATGATCTCCAGGATCTCCGCCACCGAGTCGCCCGGCGTCGACGTCGGGGCCAGCGAGATGTCGACCACGCCGAAGGGCACACCCAGGCGGCGAGACACCTCACGGCCGACGTGCTCGCCGACGCGCGTGATCTTGAAGACCGTGCGCTTGATCTCCTCGGCCAGCTCCTGCATCGGTGCTCCACTCGGCAGGTCACGCAACGCGTTGGCCACCACCCCAGGCCCGGAGATACCCACCGAGATGGCCGCATCACCCTCGCCGAAACCGTGGAAGGCGCCGGCCATGAAGGGGTTGTCAGGCACCGCATTGGCGAAGACGACCAGCTTGGCGCAGCCGATGGCGGACCGGTCGGCCGTGCGCTGCGCGGTTTCCTTGACCACCTGCCCCATGAAGCTGACCGCATCCATGTTGATGCCGGCGCCGGTGCTGGCGATGTTCACCGAGCCACACACACGGCTCGTCTCGGCCAGCACCTGCGGCAACGCCGCCATCAGCTCTTCATCGATGCGCGAGGCATTCTTCTCGACCAGTGTACTGAAGCCACCGATGAAGTCGACGCCCACATCGTCCGCAGCCTGGTCCATGGCCCGTGCCAGGTCCAGCAGCAGCTCTCGATCGGGGCGCTCGGCGACCCAGGCGATGGGCGTGACCGAGATGCGCCGGTTGACGATGGGGATGCCGGTCTCTGCCGCGATGTCGTCAGTGATGGCGATGAGGTCGCCGGCGGTGGTCGTGACGCGCCCGACCACATCCTCTGGCGAGCGGCAGCCGCGCAGGTCGATCCCCAGCGTGACCGTGCGAATGTCGAGATGGTCACGACCGACCATGTGGACGCTCTCGAGGATCTCATCCATGCCCAGCAGGCCGCGTGCCATGGGTGTCCGTTTCCTGCCCCGCTAGATGCGGTGCATGGCCTCGTAGACCGAGTACAGCCGCACCGAGATCTCCATGCCGATCTCAGCGCCGACCCTGGTGAGGCCCGCGGCCAGCTCGTCGTAGCCTGCGGTCCCGCTCATGTCCACCACCAGCACCATCACGAAGACGCCCGCCAGGATGGTCTGCGAGAGGTCGGTGATGTTGCCGTGCTGGCGTGCCACCTCACCCGCCACCGTGGCCACGATGCCGGGCTTGTCGATGCCCTGGACAGTGATGACGACCAGATCCTGTGCCGCCGCTGCGGCCGCCGCACGCGACTCCTCGCCCGCGAAGCGGACGTGATTGCGTCGCAGGTACTCCAGCGCCGATGGCGCCAGCGTCCAGCCTTCCTCGACATCGAGCACGCCATCGCGGACGAAGCCGGCGACGTTCTCGGAGGTGATCAAGCGCATAGGTGAAGGGTGCCATGCCCGGCGCTCGCGTGCCGCCTCGCATCGGGCATCATGGCCAGATGAGTGAATTCGACGACAAAGCGGCCGACTGGGACACCCCTGAACGGCTGGAGCGAGCCCACATCCTGGCCGACACCATCCGCGCCCACGTACCGCTGGGGTCGAACATGCGCGTCATCGACATCGGCGCAGGCACCGGGCTCCTCGGCCTGGACCTGCTCCACGACGTCGGGTCGGTGCTGCTGACCGACCCGTCGGAAGGCATGATCAGGGTCGCGCGCACCAAGATCGAGGCCGCAGGCATCGTGGATGCCAGTGCGCATGTCTTCGACTTTCCGGCCGTCGCGCTGCCACCGGGCGCGCCCTTCGACCTGGCCGTCTCGCTGTTGGTGTTGCACCACGTCGAGGACACGGCCGCCACGCTGCGCTCGATCCACGCCATGCTCGTTCCGGGTGGTCGTATCGCGTTGATCGACCTAGATGAGGAGGATGGCTCGTTCCACGACGCCGACCAGCCGGGCATCCATCACCAGGGCTTCGATCGCACCCGACTGGTGAAGGTGGCGGCGTCCGCGGGGTTCGTGGAGGCCGAGACGCGCATCGTCCACGATCTCGACCGTGATGGACGCCGCTATCCCCTGTTCCTGCTGACCGCTCGGAAGCCCTGAGCATGAGCCTCGCGACATTGGGGGAAAATGAGGCTTTGGCGGTGGACACAGGGTCCGGCGCTCGGCCAACAGCAGCACATGAGGACTTCGCCAGCATGTCTTGGATCCGACCCGTTTCCCGCAGTTTCGTGACGACACTCGTCGCGATGCTCCTGACCATCGGCCTCGCCGGCGGAGCCTTCGCCCAGTCGATGTCGCCCTCGCCGGAACCAGACACAGGGGCAACTACCACGACCCTCGAAGGCAACGAGTGGCAGCTGGCACAGATCAGCCAGGAAGGGGTGCTCACCGCGGTGCCGGACGATGCTGTCCCCACCATGACCCTCCAAGACGGTGAGGTCAGCGGTTTTGCCGGATGCAATTCGTACTTCGGCAGTTACGAATCAAGTGACGGCAGCTTGGCGTTCGGGGCACTCGCCAGCAGCATGATGGCGTGCCCGGAGCCCGCCGGCACGCTCGAATCGGTGTACCTCGCCAGCTTTGGCCTGGTTGCCGGCTACTCGCTTGAGGACACGACCCTGACGCTGGTCGATGACGTCGGGACGGCGTTGCTGGTCTTCAACCTGCCGGACGCAACCATCGTGCAAGGAGCCTGGATCGTCACGTCATACGCTGATGCCACCGGTGCCCCGGTGGACGTGGGTGGTGAAAGCGACCTGACGGCAGCCTTCCTGCCCGACGGGACGATCACCGGCAGCACCGGCTGCAACCGCTTCGCCGGAACGTACGCGGCCAGCGATGGATCCCTGGAGATCGGCCCGCTCCTTAGCACGCTCGCATCCTGCGGGGACGAGCTGCTCGATGCGCAGGCGACCGCCTATCTCGATCCCCTGGCTGCCTCGACGGGCGCAGCCCTTGTCGACGAGGGCCTCCAGCTCAGCGACGCTGACGGTGCCGTCACGGTGACGTTCGTGGCGGCCGCGATCCCGAGTTACCTGGGCGATTGGCTCGTCACCGGGTTCAACAACGGCGCAGAAGCTGTCGTTTCGCCCATCGAGGGATCGATGCTGACCGGGAACTTCGGTCCTGATGGCACCGTCAACGGCTCGACCGGCTGCAACAGCTATTTCGGTCCGTT
>JBBSAV010000131.1:0-7086 GCA_038251965.1 Candidatus Limnocylindrales bacterium | reverse complement strand
TCGAGCGGCTGCGTTCGCGTGTCGGGCTGATGGCGTTGCCGGAGCTGCTGGACACGGCGCTGGAGGAGAGCGGCTATCGCGCCATGCTCATGGATGGCTCTCAGGACGGCGAAGACCGCTGGGCCAACCTGATCGAATTGCGCGAGGTCGTCGACCGCTATGGCGACCTCGACCCGGTCGATGCGCTCGATCGCTTGCTCGAAGAGACCGCCCTGGTGGCCGACCAGGACGCCTACGCAGGAGACGCTGACAAGGTCACCCTCATCACCCTGCACGCGGCCAAGGGACTGGAGTTCGACGTGGTGTTCATCTCTGGGCTCGAAGAGGGGGTCTTCCCGCATGCGCGGGCACTGGACGATCCGCGCCAGATGGAGGAGGAGCGCCGACTGGCATATGTCGGCCTCACGCGCGCCAAGCGCCGGCTCTACCTCACCCACGCCGCACAACGTGCCACCTGGGGCCGTTCCGGCTTCAGCGTGCCCAGCCGCTTCCTGCTGGAGATCCCCGGGGAGCTGATGCACGGCCCACGCCTGGTCTCACTCGAGGAGGACGACGATCAGCGGCCCTACGACGAACGGACCGGCTACGACCTCTCCGCGGTCATCGGGCGACGGGCCTCCGACACTCGTCTCGTGGGTCGGCCACCGGTTGGGCCCCGTGGTGGCAAGCGCCTGCCGCCGGGTGGTGGGTACACACCTCCGCCGGGCGCTCCACGCGAGGGTCAGACCTTCCGTACTTCGCGTGACCTCGCAGCACGGCGCGAGTCCTACTACGGACGCGTCGGTGGGGCGGAGGCCGACCTCACAGTCGAGCCGGTGCCTGCCCCGGCCGACGAGTGGCGCCTGCCTCCCGAGACGACCGTGCCCGGCGAGTATCGCTACCGCGACGGCCAGAAGGTACGTCACCGGGTCTTCGGCGTGGGTCAGGTGGTGACCACCAAGCTCACGCGCAACGATGAGGAAGTCACGGTGGCATTCCCGGAGAAGGGCATCAAGAAGCTCATGGCGAGCCTGGCCAACCTCGAGGTCCTCGGCTAGGCTGCTCGCTGACGCGGGGCTAGCTGAGGCGCAGGAGGCTAGCCGTCGGGCGGCGCGCTTCCTCCCGGCAGCGGCAGCACGTCGGTGACGTCCTGGAACGTGTACAGGTCGTTCTTTGGATCCGGCCAGCTGTACGAGCGGTTGGGCAGGTCCGGCAGATCGGCCCCGAAGTACTCGCGCAGGATCATGCGAAAGATGTTGACGCCGCTGTCGTCGGCCGGGACCTGGTAGCTGAGGCCGGGCAGGTAGTACGCCCGCAGCGTGCCCAGGCGGATGCCGTAGGTCTCAGGGCTGCCGTCGACGCAGTCGACCTCGTAGCACAGGTAGGGCCCCTCATCGGCCGTGATGATGATGATGGGGTCCTCTTCGTCGGGCCCTGCCAGCAGCTTGGCCACGATCTCGTTGATCTTCTGGTTGGTGAACTCCAACTGCTGGGCGTAGAGCTCGGCTTCACTCTTCTGCTTGGCTTCGGCCTCCAGCACGAACCGTCCGTCCTTGGCCAGGACGTAGGGTGTATGCGGCATCAGGATGTGGGCGAAGACGAACTTGCGGCCGGGAACGTCAGCCAGGTGCTCGACCTGCCGGATGGCGAACAGTGCCTGGTCGCGATGCTGTGTGCGAGAGTGCGTATCCTCCGGCGCCACGCCGGCCAGCCGCTCCAGCGCCGGCAGCATCGTAGTCTCGCGCAGCACCGTGTCGAACTCGGCGGTCTTGCCCAGCGCCAGGACCTCGTCGGCGATGGGGCTGCTGGCCGTCGGATCCCACCACGCTCCAAGGTGGTAGTAGCGGTAGCCCTGCGAACGCAGGAACTGTCCGACCTCGTGGCGCGCGAGCCGCTCTCGCACCGGGGTGCGGTCGGTCGATGGGCCGTCGAGGGCGGCAGCCAGGTCGTCCTGGTAGCGCATGTTCAGCATCGCCGCGAGGCTGAAGTCGCTGGCGTGGTAGTTGGCGCGGGCACCGGGGATGACCTGGAACCCGGCCGCCTCCAGGTCGGGGTAGAGGTCGTTGTCGATGCCGAACCGTTCCTTGAGCGACCAGTCGGAACCGTAGCGGTCGAAGACGAGGAAGTAGATGTCGCGCTCCGGGCGACGCGTCGCCTCGATGGCGCCGGTGGCAGCGACCGGCTCGCCCTCCGAGGCATGCACGGCCCGTCCCGACTCGGCCGGGACGATGGTCACGAGCGTGACGGCGACCAGCACCAAGCCGAAGAGGTTGAGCGCCGTGGTGACGCCGGGGAGCGAGCCCTGTGCCCGCCAGGCATAGATGCCGACTGCCACCATCAGCACAGCCCAGGCCAGGAGTTGGACCGTCTCACCCGCGAGGGCGTCCTCCAGCTGCGATCCCACGTGGCCGAAGAAGGCGAATGCCAGCACGATCGCACCCGCCAGCAACGCCCCGCGTCGCAGGTCACGATAGAGGAGGGCACATGCGGCCAGCACGACCGCGGCCACGACAAGGGCCACCGCCAGGGGCCGCCACAGCTCAGACAGCAGGACTTCGCTGATGTTGGCGGCGTACACGAACAGCACCGCGTACGCTGCCAACAGGAGCGGGTACAGCGGCAGACGGGCGAGGAGTCCCATGGCTCGCGGCAACGTAGCACGAGTGGCGCCTATGGACCTATCCTCGGACCTGATGGACACGCAGAGGCGTTGATGGATACGCAGACCCAGGCTCGCGCCGCCGAACTGCGTGAGACCCTGACCCGCGCCAACCGGCTCTACCACGAGCTGGACGCGCCGGAGATGCCCGATGCGGAATACGACCGCCTCTTTCGCGAGCTCCTTGAGCTCGAGGCGACGCATCCCGAGTTCAGCACGGACGACTCACCGACCCAGCGGGTGGGCGCGCCGGCGGATCGCTCGCTGGGCGATGTCGAGCACCGGGTTCCCATGCTGTCACTCAGCAATGCCTTCGACCAGGACGAGCTGCGTGCCTTCGACGCTCGGGTGCGGAGGGGCCTTGGCCTGACCGACGACGAGACCTGCCCTCGCTACATTGCCGAGCTGAAGATCGACGGGTTGGCCATCAGCCTGCGCTACGAGGCTGGCCGGGTCGTGCTCGGTGCGACGCGCGGTGACGGACGCACTGGCGAGGATGTGACGCCCAACCTCCGCACCATCGAGGCCATCCCGCCGGTGCTGCCCGAGCCGCTCACGCTGGAGGCCCGCGGCGAGGTCTACATGCCCAAGGCGGAGTTCGCGCGCATCAACGCCGAACGTGAGGAGGCCGGCCTGCCGCTCTATGCCAACCCGCGCAACAGCGGCGCCGGTTCACTGCGCCAGCAGGATCCGGCCGTGACGGCGGGCCGCCGGCTCTCAGCCTGGTTCTACATCCTGCTCGAGGATGGGGGGCTGGCTGCCGAGACCCAGACGGCGGCTCTGGAGCGGCTCCGGACACTGGGCTTCCCCGTCCAGCCTGACCACGAGTCTGGCCTCGATATCGAGGGCATCATCGCCTTTGCCGAGCGTTGGCGGGAGCCTCGCCACGACCTGCCTTACGAGACCGATGGTGTCGTGGTCAAGGTCGACCGGACCGATCTGCAGGCGCGACTGGGCATGGTGAGTCGAGCCCCGCGCTGGGCCATCGCCTACAAGTACCCGCCCGAGCAGGTCGAGACGGCGGTCGAGGACATCGTCCCCTACGTGGGCCGGACCGGCACGCTCACGCCGGTGGCGCATCTTGCGCCCGTGCTGGTGGCGGGTTCGACCGTGGCGCGAGCGACCCTGCACAACCTGGACGAGGTTCGGCGCAAGGGTGTGCGCATCGGTGACCACGTGGTGCTGCACAAGGCCGGTGACGTCATCCCCGAGGTGGTGCGGGTGCTGGTCGAACGCCGTGACGGCTCCGAGCGGGAGTTCCAGATGCCCGTCGAGTGCCCGGTCTGTGCGGCGCCGGTCGTACAAGAAGCGGGTGAGGTGCGCCATCGCTGCAGCAATCCGTTCTGTCCGGCGCAGGTCATCCAGGGCCTCTCGCACTTCGTCGGTCGTGGCGGCATGGATATCGAAGGCGCCGGCTTTGCTGTCCTCGACCAGCTCTTGCGTCGTGACCTGGTCACCGGGCCGGCCGACTTCTACCGCCTGCGTGCTGAGGACCTGGTGGATCTCGAGCGCTTCGGCCAGAAGAGCGCCGACAATCTCATCGCCGCCATCGACCGTTCCCGGCGACGCCCGCTTTCGCGCATCCTCGCCGCCCTGGGCATCCGCCACGTGGGTGAGCAGACCGCCATCGATCTGGCGCTGTGGATCGCGACGACCTGGCCGATCGAAGGGGGCGAGGACGAGGCCGCGTGGACGGCCCGCATCGCAGAGGCTCTCGCGACCGCCGACTCGGACCACTTCGAGGCGGTGCCCGGCATCGGCGGTGTGGTGGCAGCCTCCATCGGCCGCTTTTTCGAGGACCCCAACACCGCGCGCCTGCTACGTGGCCTGGCAGCGGTGGGTGTGGTCGCGATCCCGCCGCAGGTCCCCGATGCCGCCATGGCCGCAGGTCCCCTAGCCGGCAAGACCGTCGTCGTCACCGGTTCGCTCGAGTCTTTCGACCGCAAGTCGGCAGAGGCAGCCGTCCGTGCCGCCGGCGGCAAGGCCGCCGCTTCGGTCAGCCGCAAGACCGACTACCTCGTGGCCGGCGAGAAGGCGGGTTCCAAGCTGGCCAAGGCGCAGGAGCTGGGCGTGAAGGTGCTCGACGAGGCCGCCTTCCGCGCGCTTGTCAGTGAGTCTGCCGGTGATGCCGGCAGGGATCCCGACTGAGGCACGGCAGCCTCGCTATCCTGTGTCGGTGGCCACACTCTCCCGCCGCGACGTCGAACACGTCGCTCACCTCGCACGCCTGGGACTGTCCGATGACGAGGTCACGCAGCTCGAAGGGCATCTCAATCACATCCTGGAGCAGTTCGCGGTGCTCGCATCGCTCGATACCGACGCCATCGAGCCCACGGCTCGCGTCATCGAGCTGGAGAACGTGATGCGTGACGACGTGGTGTGCCCGGGCTTCAGTGTCGAGGCAGCGCTAGCCAACGCACCCGAGCGCGTTGGTGACCACTTCGCCGTGCCGGTGGTCATCGCCGACGAGAGCGACGACTGATCGAGTGACGACTGATCGAGTGACGATCGACGCCGCACTGACCCGTCTCCACGCTTACGAGATGGCTGATCTGCTGCGCTCGGGCGCGGTGAGCAGCCGGGAGCTGTTGGCCGCGCACTTGGCGGGCATCGACGCCACGGACACGGCCATCCACGCCTGGTTGGCGGTGGACCGTGAGCGTGCACAGGCTGCGGCCAGCGCGGCCGATGAGCGTCTGGCCGCAGCGCGACGTGACGGTGAGGCGGCGCTGGCGGAGCTGCCGGGCCTCCTCGGTATCCCGGTCGGACTGAAGGACCTGGTGATGGCTCGTGGCCGACAGGCGACCGCGGGCAGCCGCATCCTCCAAGGGTTCGTGGCGCCCTATGACGCCCACATCGTGGAGCGACTGGAAGCCGCCGGAGCCGTCATCGTGGGCAAGACCAATATGGACGAGTTCGCGATGGGCTCATCGACCGAGCACTCCGGCTACGGACCGACGGCCAACCCCTGGGACCTCACGCGAGTACCCGGCGGTTCGTCGGGCGGTTCGGCAGCCGCGGTCGCCGCCTATCACGTTCCGCTCGCGATCGGTACCGATACTGGTGGCTCCATCCGTCAGCCGGCCTCGCTCACCGGCACGGTCGGGCTCAAGCCCACCTACGGTCGCGTCAGCCGCTACGGCATCATCGCCTTCGCCTCATCGCTCGACCAGGTCGGCCCTTTCGCTCGCGACACGCGCGATGCAGCGCTGCTGCTGGCTGCGGTCGCGGGCCACGATGAACGCGACTCGACCTCGGCACCCCTGGCTGTGCCCGATTTCGCCGCCGATCTCCCCCGGAGTGACGATGAAGCCGTAGCGATGCTGAAGGGCCTGCGCCTGGGGCTGCCGCGGCAATACTTCGTAGCGGGCATGGAACCCGGAGTGACTGCCCGTATCCGCGAAGCGGTGGCTGCCTTGGAGTCCGCCGGGGCCGAAGTCGTCGAGGTGGACATGCCCCACACCGACTACGGCCTCGCTACGTACTACATCGTGGCTCCCGCGGAGGCGTCGGCCAACCTGGCCCGCTACGACGGTATCCGCTACGGGCACGCGGTGCGGGATGGTGACGTCCTCGCTAACTACCTTGCCACTCGCGAGCAGGGCTTCGGGCCGGAGGTCAAGCGTCGGCTCATGCTGGGCACGTACGCCCTCTCAGCCGGTTACCGGGACGCCTACTACATCAAGGCGCAGAAGGTTCGCACGCTCATCAAAGGCGACTTCGATGGGGCCTTCGAATCGGTCGACGCGCTGCTGGCACCGACCAGTCCAACGGTGGCCTTCAAGCTGGGCGCCAACCTCGACGACCCCGTGGCCATGTACGCGCTCGACGCCTGCACGTTGCCGGTCAGCGTGGCGGGCCTACCCGGGTTGACGGTCCCTGCGGGGCTCTCCGATGGCCTGCCCGTGGGCTTGCAGCTCATCGGCAAGGCTTGGGATGAGGCCAGGCTGCTGCGACTGGGCCGGGCCTACGAGGCCATCACGGCGATGGCCGACTGGCGGGCCCTGGAGCCCGCCGATCTGGTGCGTGCGGCCGACCCAACCACACCGTCACCCAGCCTGCCGGCCTCGTAGGGGCTGAAGCTCTCAGGGCGCCCCCCGGTTTGCATCTGACGCAACATCTCGACTCGTCGACACCCCAACCTGCAGCTTTCGTGCAGTGGATGAAACTAGTCGTCAGGCCCGTTCATCTGATGCAAGGATCCTGCGACTTCGGTGCCTGAGAGGTCGAGATATTGCATCTGATGCAAGAGCCCACGGTCAGGCCGAGGTCGGCTTGTCCAGATCGGCGTGAGGCTCAGGCTCGGGCTCCACAACAGGCTCTGGCTCTGGCTCGGGCTCGGTCTCCACAACGGGGTCGGGCTCCACGACCGGCTCTGGCTCGGGCTCGGGCTCCACGACCGGCTCAGGCTCCGACTCGGGCTCCACGACAGGCTCAGGCTCCGACTC
>JBBSAV010000130.1:0-7086 GCA_038251965.1 Candidatus Limnocylindrales bacterium | reverse complement strand
TAGCAGGTGGGTCTCGTACGTCTTGCCCTTGTAGTGCCTGCGTGTCGTGGAGACATGCACCGCACCGCCTCGCTTCCTCACGCACGCAGTCTCCCACATCCTGACCGACATGTCAACACCATTAGTGCCTACATCTGTACGTTTACCGCGTCCCGAGCTGAGCACGAAGAAGGCCCCGGCCGTGCTCAGCCGGGGCCTGTCAGGTGCTGGGAACTTCGGATTAGGCGACAGCAGCCGGAGAACGTGGCATCTTTCGCCGCAGGCCACAGATGTCGGCGATACCGACCGGCTACGTGGCGACTGGCACCAGGCCGACACCGACGAGGCAACAGGACATCGGCCGGCTGCGGTCAAGTGTCGATGAGGTAGGCCAATACGCCTGCCGGCACCGCCCAGGCACGCTCGGGGTCGTCGATCTCGAACACGTCAGCCGTAGCCAGGATGCCATGCCAACGCGACGCCTCGACCGCGGCTGCCTCTCTGCGCCAGCTGCCGCTGGTGTACTTGCCTTCTATGGCTACGTCTCCGAGTAGTCGCGATACGAAGTCGATCTCTTTGCGTGCCGGGGTGCGGTAGTAGAACAGCGCGTCATCACCTTCCCAGTCACGCCCGGTCTCGATGATGGCACGACGGATCGCGACGCCCACCATCATCTCGTTGAGGATGGTGGGGTCGACGTCCGCGCGCTGGTTGTTGCGCAGGAACGGCAGACGAGCGACGAGTGGGTCGATGGCGTAGAGCTTTGGCTGGGCCTTCGGTCGCGCCAGCCAGGCATGAGGATCCTTCTGCGGGCAGCGCCAGACCAGGTAGCTATCGCGCAGGTAGTCGAGGTGGCGTTCGACGGTCGTCGCGCCGATCGAGACGTCCTCCGCGATCGACTGAAGGTTGAGCGGGTTCGCCATCCCCGCCATCAGACGGGCGACGAGCGAGGCTGCGGCGACCTTGTTGATCCGACTCTGCGAGAAAGCGTCCCGGAAGATGACGTCGAGCATGTCGTCGACGAAGTCGGGTGGGATGGCTCGCCCGCGAGAGGCCGCGACGACCGCGGTAGGGAAACCGCCGTAGTTCAGGTAAGAGCCCCAGGCTCTGGCAAGATCGCCCAGCCAAGGGAGGAGGGCACGATAGGCATCGCCCGCGATGTCAGTGTGCAGGTCTGCGAGTGGCAGGCGCCCCACCTCGGGAGTACGCTCGAGTGCCAATCGGCAGAACGTACGGAATCCGATCGGCAGCAAGGTCCGGTCTCGTCGCTCGGCCGGCCCGCGGCGGCCGGCCCACAGGCCGATGGCGCGAGTGATCGCTCCTGCGTTCGAGCCGGTCACAACGACAGTCGCAGCACCGAAGGCCGGGACGTTGTCGCGCATCCACTTGATGAGCGCGGCCCAGTCGCCATCGACTCCCGATATCTCATCGATGAACCACCAGCGCGACCGGTCGCCCGCCTCCGGCAGCGGAAGGTTGCGGAGGACGGTCTGCAGGTCGTCCACCGGCCAGCCGTCGACCGCGAGCCGGACGACATCCGTCGGCGGTACCCCGGAGTCGATGAGCGAGCTGATGGCCTGCTTCGTCGCGACCGTCTTGCCGACGCGACGCGGCCCTCGGAGCGTGTACAGCCCGCCCGGATGCAGGTGCCGCAGTGCGGTCGTCTCGTACCCCAGGCCTGACCCACGCACTTCAGCGAGGTCCCGATCCGACTGCGTCCAGTCCCCGCGCTCGCGCCACCATGGGTTGAGCTGGTCGACCAGCGTGCTCAGCTGGCCGCGCTTCGTCGCCATGCCCCGCTCCTCCTACCGTGTCCACCGGTCTCGATGACTAATGTATACCTTATCCATCGCATGGATAAGAGGAGCGTAGGATTAGGGCGACCATCCAGGCTGTGGCAACGCCGAAGGCACGCCGTCATCGATCCCGGGCTTAGCGTCTGCGAGGGCATCGACGGTCTGCTCCCTCGATACCCCGGAATACGCATCGAGCCGATTATCGGCCGGTATGTTCGCTCACCCAGCCCTTGGCTTCCTCGAGCTGGTCCAGGGTGTACGTGCGCACGTCTCCGGGGATCATCCAGCCGAAGACCTTGATGGCGTCCCGCAAGACGTCGTGGTCGGTCACCACGGCGATGCGGTCCCAGGCCGAGAGGTCGTGGAAGCCGAGCTTGGTGTCCTCCCACATGGCTGCTGCGGTGTAGTCCTCGTAATGCTCACCGAGCAGGTACAGCAGTCGTATCGTGCTGTGGGCCTGCATCGTGGTCGCAGTGGCGGGGTCCAGGACCTGGCGATAGTCGCTCGCTTCCACCTTGCCGGCGGCTTCGATGCCGATGACGTCGTCAGGCAGTCCCTCGATCAGCTTGAGCATGTCTGTCCTCCCATTCCGTTCGACAGCGTCGACGCAGCCTCAGGGTGTGACGATGTCGAACGACGGATCGGGTGCCTCGAGCACCGCCATCAGCCGGCCGAGCACGCCCGCGTCACCTTCTACCTTCATCCCATCGGTGCTGCCGGCCAGCAAACGCACGAGCGCTGCCTGGGGCAACCGAAGGACCAGATCGGCTCCTTCGATCGGCGCCGCGTGGTGCACGAGCACGCCGTTGTGCAGGTCCAGTCGATAGCTCGTACCGGCGTCGGTCAGATCGACACCGATGGACAGGGTCTCGTCCCAGGCCGTGGGTCCGTCGACCCAGATGGCGATGGCGTCGAACACCTGCTCCGGGGAGAGTGCCGCGAACAAATCTGGCGAGTCCGTCTCCGTGGGTGTGCCGAAGTTGCCCTTGCGCAGCTCCGTCGCGCCCGCGAGGTAGGCGTTGCGCCAAGTGCCGTTCTCCGATCCGAAGCCGAGCTGCTCGAAGGTGTCCGCTTGCAGGGCCTTGGCAGCCTCGTCCGATGGGTCCGCGAACAGGACGTGATCGAGGATCTCCATGGCCCAACGGTAGTCGGCCTCGCCGAACGCCTTCTGGGCGATGGCCACCACGACGTCAGCGCCACCCATGGCCGCCACGTAGCGTTTCCCGGCCTCTTCCGGCGCGTGCTGCCAGAGGTGGGCGGGATTGCCGTCGTACCAGCCCATCTAGCCCTGGTAGATGGCCTTGACGTTGTGGCTGACCGAGCCGTAGTAGCCGCGTGCGTGCCAGGCCTGTTCCAGCGCAGGGGGCAGTTCGATCTCCTCGGCGATCTCGCTGCCCGTCAGTCCGGCGTTGAGCATGCGCAGGGTCTGATCGTGCAGATAGCTGTACAGGTCGCGCTGCAACGAGAGGAACCGGACCGCACGCTCGCGACCCCAGGTCGGCCAGTGGTGGGAGGCGAACACGACATCGAAGCGTCCGTCGAAACGGTCGACGGCCTCGGTCAGGTAGCGCGACCAGATGCGCGGGTCGCGCACCAGGGCTCCACGGAGGGTGAGGATGTTGTGCAGATTGTGGGTCGCGTTCTCGGCCATGCACAGGGCGTCGTGGTCCGGGAACAGGACGTTCATCTCTGCCGGCGCCTCGGTGCCCGGCGTGGGCTGGAACTCCATCTTGATGCCGTCCACGACGCGGGTCTCGCCCGTCGAGGTGATCGAGTCGGTGGGCAGGATAAGCGTGACCGTGCCCGTCGACGTCGTCTGGCCGAGACCGGTGCCGACCTGGCCGCGTGGGTTCCGATCGAGGGCAGCGCCGTACATATATCCGGCACGTCGGCCCATGGCCGTGCCGGCGTAGACGTTCTCAGCCACGGCATGCTGGACCATGTGTTCCGGCGCGATGATCACACATTGACCGGCATCGACATCAGCCTGGGAGGTGACGCCTTTCACGCCACCGAAGTGGTCCGCGTGGCTGTGGGTATAGATCACGCCCACCACGGGTCGGTCACCGCGGTGCTTTCGATAGAGTTCAAGAGCCGCCTTGGCGGTCTCGGTGCTGATGAGCGGATCGATGATCAGGACGCCCGTGTCGCTCTCGATGAAGCTGATATTTTAGAGGTCCATGCCACGCACCTGGTAGATGCCCGGCACGACCTCGAACAGCCCGTCCATGGCCACCAGCTGCGACTGGCGCCACAGGCTGGGGTTCACCGTGTCGGGGGAATCCCCATCGAGGAACGCATAGCTCGAGTTGTCCCACACGACCCGGCCATCGTCAGCCTTCACCACACAGGGTTCGAGACGACCGATGAGGCCGCGTCGCGCGTCCTCGAAGTCGTTGGTGTCGTCGAATGGCAGGGACGGAGCTGGCGTTGTTTGTTCAGCCATGGGGTGGATCTCCTTCCTGGATTCGGCTTGGTTCCGGGGCCCCAGGATCCGGGGCCCCGGCATCTGATGTCGAGCGCTCGATCGCGCTCATCCGGAACTCGGCCTGCAGCTCGTGTCCCCGACTTCGGCCCCGCTCGATCGAAGCGACGCGGTGCGGGCCGTCGGGCAGCACGTTGGCGGCGCCGATGCGCTCGAGTAAACCACATCGTGGCCATGTCCCAAGGCACCCGTGCTGGACAGGCTCGTTGTCTTCCCACGAACTCTCAGCCGGGACGGGGGACGTTCCTCGTCGGCACTCTCGGGAGGAAGAACCCCAGCAGGTATGGGAGCCAGATGACGAACAGCCCGAGAAGCAGCATGCCCGTGCGCACATAGCGGACATCAAGGTCGAACTTGTGGGCGAGCCCACCGCACAAGCCGATCAGGACCTTGTCGTCAGTCGAGCAGTAGAAGCCCCGATATCGCTGATCCAGACTCGCGGGCCAACCGGCATCCGGGCGCGCCGCGGGAGGTGTGTCAGCAGCGACGTAGACCTCGGTCGCGCGCTGGCCGTCGACGGCCACGAAGTCGACCCGCTGACCCTTGGACGGCGGCTGCTTCTCCTTCCAGTCGCCGGCCCCAAAGGCGTAGCGGACGCCGTCGTCACCGCTGATGAGCGCCTGATTCGCGGTCAGGTCGACCGTGAGCACCGTGCCCTTCATCGCGCTCCTTCCAGCACTCGCGTTGCGTGAACAGCCTCGACCACATCGTGAGGGTGACCTGGCATCGGGCGGTCGGTCAAGTGTGCCACTTCGCCACGGCGCGGGCTCCCGTCTCACCCCGGACGACCGACCTTCACCCCATGAGGCTGCCGTCGGGCCGGTAGCGCCCGTGCTCGTGGGCAGCTTCCACGAAGGCGTGCAGGTTCTCAGCCGGTGTCTCCGGTGGCAGCGCACAGCCGGGGCCGATGATGAGCCCGCCACCCGGCGCCAGGACGTTCAGTTCGTCGCGCACCGCCTGGCGCACCACGTCCGGCGTGGAGCGGGCGATGACCTCGGAGGGATCGATGACGCCCAGCACCGTCGCCTTACCCGCCGTGGCCGCCTTGATGGTCGGCAAGTCGCACTTGTAGTCGAGCTCGAGCACCGCCGCGCCGGTCTCGACCATCTCGCCCGCGATGCGGGTGGCGTCCCCGCAGATGTGATAGGCCAGCCCGATGCCATCGGCCGCCAGGCGATCGACCAGGCGCTTGTCCGCCGGCCAGGCCCACGCCCGATAGACCGCCGGTGAGCAGACGTCGGGTCCGGCGAGCGATTCACCGATGGAGGTGAGATGCGCGCCCTGTGCCATCTGGGCCACGGCGTAGCGATACACGACCTCCTCGGCGAAGGCGAACAAGCGCGCCAGCTTGTCCTCGTTGCCAGGGAGCGCCGTCGCCATCAGGAACGTCTCCATGCCGACGATCATCGCGGCCAGCGAGAAGGGTCCCTGGTCGGCACGGCCGATGATGAAGGCCTCCCGTCCGATCTCCTCGACCACGATGCGGGTGGCTTTGAGGTTCTCCGCCAGGGGCTCGGTCGCATAGGGGTCGGGCATGACCAACTGGTCGATGTCGTCGAGGCTCGCGATGGCCGGCGTGAAGGACACGGGGGCCGAATCGGCCATGTACTCGACGCCCACGCCACAGGCCTCCGCCAGGGCGGCGGTGCCGTTCTCGACGAGCACCACGTCATGGCCGAACTCGCGCCAGTCCGCGATCATGCCCTCCGCCATGGCCTCACCGCTGCGGAAGTACTCCCCGAAGGGCATGCCCGATCGGTGCGCAGCGACCATGAAGTCGTGGAAGTCCACCGGCACGCGGTCGGGAACCCCACCCCGCAGCACCGTCTCCACCCGTTCGATCGCGGTCATCGTGGCCATCGGTCGTCTCCTCTCTCCCGACTAATAGCGGCCGAACTCCTCGGCAGCATCGAAGAGCGCCAGGATGTTCTCCGGCGGCACGTCGGCCTGGATATTGTGTCCGGCGGCAAAGACGAAGCCGCCACCGGGCATGAAGGCGTCGAAGAGCTCACGGGCCGCATCGCGGACTTCGGTGGGCGTGCCGAAGGGCAGCGTGTCCTGCTGGTCGAAGCCGCCCCAGAAGGTGATGTCGGCGCCGAACTCGCGCTTCAACCGTGCCCGATCACCCATGCCCTCGGCTCCTGGCTGCACCGGGTGCACGGCATCGACGCCGCCCTCGATGAGCATCGGCAGCATGGGCACGATGCTGCCGCAGGAGTGGTAGAAGATCTTGGCCGCGGTTCGCGAGTGGATGAAGTCCCAGAGCTTGCGGTAGCGCGGCCAGATGATGCGCCGGTAGACCTCGGGATCGATCATCGGCGCCCGCTGGGTGCCCAGGTCTGACCCCGTGTTGATGAACGAGGCATAGGGCCCCACGCGATCGAGCACCTCGCCCACGAGCGCGACCTGGTACTCGAGCATGGCGTCCAGCTGAGCCTCGGCCAGTGCGGGATCGAGGAGCAGGTCCTCGAAGAAGCCGACGTAGCTGCGCAGGTACCAGCTGAACTCGAAGAGCGACGCGATGATGTTGACGCCCAGCGCCTTGTCCGAGCCTTCGTAGATGGCTCGTGCGGCGTCTTCGAGGCCCGCGTAGCGTGCCGGGTCGTGGGGATCGGGCCAGGGGTAGGCGGCCACATCGGCGATGGTCTTGGCCTCGGAGAGCGGATGGCCGATGAAGTCGTAGTAGAGCAGGTGGCCGTCAGACCGGATGGCGGCCTGGCGGACGATGCCGAACTCGTCCTGGTAGGTGTCGTCGGACAGCTCGATGTCCTGCCAGTCGCGCGACGCGCGCAGATACAGGTAGCGCGAGTCGACGTGCAGCCGCTC
>JBBSAV010000129.1:0-7092 GCA_038251965.1 Candidatus Limnocylindrales bacterium | reverse complement strand
GAGGGACCCGGCACCTACTAACAGGCGCGACAGAACCCCCGAAAGCGACCCTCGAGCTGCGCGTGAGCCACGGCCGTCACCCCGGAGGATGAGTCGAGTCAGGTCCATCACCCGCCTGTACGGACCCGTGGGGGTCATCGCCGCGCTGTTCGCTCAGCCAAGTCGCGACCCCCGGCGGGGTTCTCGCCCACTCCGCTCACCGTCCCTCCAGGGCAGCGGGGATTGTGCGGACGAGGATCTGTAAATCCAGCCAGAGGGACCAGCGGTCGATGTACTCAAGGTCGTCCTCGACCCACTTGTCGAAGACCGTCTCGTGGCGTGCTCGGACCTGCCACAAACCCGTAATACCCGGTTTCATCGAGAGTCGGCGTCGGTGCCACAGGTCATAGTCGGACACCTCGGCCACCAGAGGTGGTCGCGGACCGACCAGGCTCATGTCCCCGCGCAGAACATTCCACAGCTGCGGTAGCTCATCAAGCGACCAACGGCGCAAACGGCGACCCACCGGCGTCACCCGTGGATCATCGGACATCTTGAAGGCGTGACCCTGAAGCTCATTGGCCGACTCGAATTCGGCCAGCCGTGCCTCAGCGTCAGTGGACATGGAGCGGAACTTCAGGATCTGGAAGGGCCGGCCATGGAGTCCGACCCGCGCCTGGTGGAAGAGCGCCGGTCCTCCGTCGCGACGGACGGCCCAGCCGATCAGCGCGAAGACGGGTGACAGCACGATCAGCCCCACACAGGAGACAACGATGTCGATCAAGCGCTTGGCCGCCAAGGCCAGCGTCTTGTCCGGCCCGGACACGAGCGAGTAGACCGGCGTCCCCTCCAGGTCCTCGACCTTGCCGGACGCGAAGGGGTGCTGGAGCACGTCCATGGGCACGCGCACGATCTTGCCCGCTTCCTCGGCGGCGTAGGCGATGCCATCGAGATAGCCCCACTGGCTGAAGGGCAGGCAGATGGCCACCTCGTCGATCACCTTGTCCTTGAGCACCTGCTCCAGGTCCGAGAGATACCCCAGCCAGGGCCAGGCGGCGCCGGCCGCGTAGTCGGGGTCCTCATCGAGCAGGCCGATGACCTTCAGGCCCAGCTCTTGGTGGCTCTCCATGATGTTCGCGAACGACTGTCCGCGAGGACCGGCGCCCACCACCAGCACGTACCGTGCGTTCTTGCCCCTGGCGCGTAGCTCCCGGAAGACCAAGCGCATGATGGCCCTGGTGACGAGGGCCACGACGTACTGCGTCGGGAAGAGGATGACCAGGAAGACGCGGCTGACATCGGGGAGCTTGAACCAGAACAGTACGGCGAAGGTCGCCACGGCCATGAGCGCGGTGGCCCGGAGCAGGTCCCACGCCTCGGAGCGGATGGACCAGCGTGCCCGCGGCCGGTAGAGGCCGTTGAGCGCCAGGGCCACGACCCAGCCCACCGCGTAGAACAGCAACAGGGCTTCAGCGTTGGGGATGATCTCCCGCCACCACACCGCCCAGTCCTCGCCGAAGCGCAGCCACGACAGGCCCACCAGGACGACTGCCGCGAGGACACCGTCGGTGAGCATGAGCAAGGCACGCAGGGTCGAAGCATGGCGCCGGATCATGTCAGCGTCACCCTAGGGAGAAGTGGTGCGTTCTGGCAATGGTACGGACGGTCTAGAGGGTTGCGCCTCACTGCCTTGTGGTCGGCGCGGGCTGCTGCCCACGCGCCACGGGAGGCTCACCGTCCGCCGTCACCGTGAGCCCAGGCACCCACGGGGGCAAGAGATCGATCTGCGCGTCGCGGCGGTACGCACTGTTGCCGAACGACAGGTAGTGTTCCGCTCCGGTTCTGGCGTCGATCACTGGATCGCGTTCGCCCACTTGGGCGAACACCGCGGGCTGGTCAAAGACCGCCGCTAGCCACATCAGGCGGAGATAGCGGTCCGTAGCCTGCTCGTCGCCTGCACGAGCACTGGCCTGGATCGCGAGGTTGAGTCGAAGCTCGTTGGTCGGGTCAGCATCAGCTCCCCCCTGGACGACCTCGAGGCCATCGTCGTCTCCATTCCAGGCGTCGATGAACGCGACTAGCAGATCGGCATCAGGACGCGGCTCCGCCAGGGTGCGTGCTCGGTCGGTTTGTCCCGCCATCATGGCGATCTGCCAGCCCGTTGCCGGATCCAGCTCGATGGCGTCGTCTACCAGGACGTCGAAACGTTCCGCGCCGATGGTCGAGCGCCAACCCGCGTCTGCCGCGATGCTCGGCGTACCGGCCGTGGCCACGGCGTATGCCTCGTTCGCGACATCCTCCATGCCTAGCCGGTGGAAGAGTTGGGCACTGGCGAACGCGACGGCCGATTGCTGCCGCCCCAGGCGCATCGCCTCTTGGAGTGATGCCGCGACCTCCGCATCAGGGTGCCCGAGCTCGAGCTGCGCAATCGCCAGTCCCAGCCACGCTGGAGCCAGGCCGTCGAGCGCCGTTGCGACGGTGTATGCATCGGCCGCAGCCTCCCAGTCTCCCGCGGCCAACGCCGTGAGGCCGGCCACGACCTGGTAGACACCGACCTCAGGATCCGCCTCCGCGGCAGCCATCGCAGGCGACCGTGCCGCATCCCAATCGCCGGCGCTGATGGCTGAGACCGCTTCGCGGAACGTCTCTTCGATCGCCTCCCCGCGTGCGAGGAACAGGACTGACAGGGCGCAGACTACGGCCAAGCCCGCGACGGCGACGATGCGCAGCGGTCTGGTCAGGATCGCCAGACTTGCTGGCAATCCGATGCCGTTGTCACTGCTGGCGTCCAAGGCAGCGATGGGGATGGCGATGACGATCGCCACAGCCGGGATGGTATGGACATCGACAACGATGTTCAGCGCGAGATATACGAATGCGAAGACTGAAGCCCACGCCCATCGGCGGCGCTGGTCGTCAGCACCACGAATGGCGCCCAGGAGCAGCCAGCCCACCGTCGCGACCACGATCGCGCCGGCCACGAAGCCGACGATCCCGAACTCGGCAGCGATCTGGAAGTACTGCCCATGCGCATGTGCCACCGCAAGGTCGATCTCGCCAGGCTCAGTGAACCGGGAGCGCAGGACCATCCAGGTGCCAGGACCTTGGCCCAGGATGGGTCTGTCGAGCGCCATGCGAGAGGCGCTGGCCCAGAACGTGAGCCGGCCCCCATCTCCGGCGCCCAGGCGGTTGATCATGGCTGGCCCCAGCAGCACTGCGGCAGCGAGGAAGGCCATGATCGCGGGCACGACGGCGATCCGCAGCCTGCGACTTCGTAACGCTCGCACCGTGCCGGAACGGCCCACCGCGGCGACGACGTAGAGTGCCCCCACGATGACGATCGCACCTCCGAGTGCCAACCATCCGGATCGGCTTCCCGACATGATGGCCGCCGCCGCGAGCAGGCTCACCAGGACCACGGCCACCGCCCGCCGCCCACGAGTCTGGAGTCCAACCATCCCGATCGCCACCGTTGTCATCAGGATGAGCATGGTCAGTGCGATGCTTGGACTGCCCCAAGTCAGACTGAGGTGTGCAGGTCGGAACGGAGGAAAGCGCAGTTCGCCCACAAGGTCCCACCATTCCAACCACAGCAGCGCGGACTGGACCACGTACACGCTGCTGGCCACGACCGCAATGATCGCCATCAGGCCCCCGATGCGGATGCGCGCATAGGGCATGGCCATCACTCGTACCAACAACAAGTACAACGCCGTCATCACGACCGCCGCCGAGACGAACTCCAGGCCGGATCGCGGGTACAGAGAAGCGAGTGTCGACAACACGAAGGCAGCAAGCGGAGCAGAAAATGCTGGCCAGATCGCCGTCGATGGGCGCCACTCGGGGCGGCGCCAAGCGGTCACCGCCCATACCGGGAAGGCGACGGCGATGATGGCGAGGCTGATGACGCGCAAGGGGTGGCTGTGCATGCCCACCCAGCTGCCACCAACGAAGATGGTGTACGCCACGAGCAACGCGAAGACGACCCAGGCAAGGAATGCGCCTAGGTGTGCCTTCTCCGGCTCCACGGTCTCGGCGCTAGTCGACAACGGCCCTTCGAGTTCCCGGCGGTGGATCACTTGGACACGGGGAACGCGGCCGGCGGCGTCGAGGCATGCTGGCACGGCGTGCGCGTGAGATTGCAGGCAGGCGACATCACACAGCTGAGTGTGGACGCGGTCGTTAACGCTGCCAATAGTGCTCTGGCCGGTGGCGGTGGAGTCGAAGGGGCTATCCACGCCGCGGCTGGACCAAACGTCCTGGCGGAACTGCACGAGCGCTACGACGGCTGTCCCACCGGCTCCGCGGTCATCACCGGCGTGGGCGCTCTGCCGGCATGCTGGATCGTCCACGCCGTGGGCCCGCGCTGGCGAGACTGCCTCCACGATGAAGCCGCGCTGCTGTCCAGTGCCTATACGACCACGCTCGACCGCGCCGCGGAGATGGGTGCGCGCAGCGTCGCGTTCCCCGCCATCAGCAGCGGGATCTACGGCTATCCGCTCGATGAGGCCGCAGACGTGGCACTCTCCAGCGTCCGGACGTGGCTCAGCCCACATCCGCACAGCGACATGGAGACCATCATCCTCGTGCTCCGTGGCGCGCCGGTCATGGCCGCGTTCCGCGGGGCCCTGCTCCGCCAGCCCCGCAGCTGAGCACACGGACCACCGCCGACCTGGCCACCATGGCCAAGGGCTGCACCGCCCAGGCTGAAGGGCACATCACCATCGTCGTCGACCGCGCCACACGCACGCTGCTGGGTGCCTTCATCGGCGGTCCCGGCGCCAGCGAGCTCAGCCACGAGGCCGTGCTGGCCGTGAAGCTGCGCGTCACGCTGGCGCAGCTGGCGGATACCATCCACGCTACTTGCCACCGCGGCACGAGTGATGGGCAACCTCTTCGTGCAGGTGCACCGCGAGCTCGAGGGCTTCAGCCGGCCCGACCAGACGAAGCGCTGATCCGTGCTGCCCTGATGCCGGTCAGGGCAGCACGTTCCAGGTGAAGACGTACCAGAGCAGGACCACCTGCAGCGTCGCGAACAGGGCCAGGATGGCCATCCGACCCAGGCGTGACTCCCGCGTCGCGAAGCCCCAGTAGGCCGGCCACGCGATGGCCAGGTAGCGCACGGCCGAATCGAGGCGCCCGGCGAGGAAAAGGCTGCCGATGACGACGAGGACGAGCACTCGGTATGCCGCAGGGAAGCGCTCGGGCCGCAGGTACACGAGCGAGAACGCGTACAGCCCGAGCAGCACGTAGTAGCCGAGGATCACGGGCATCACCGGCAGGCTGCCCGCGTTAGTCGCCGCTGCAGCCGCGGCCCCTTGCTCCGGCGAAATATTCCAGTAGTCCTGGGCATGGAAGGACGCCATGGGGTCGTCGGTCAGCCACCACAGGAAGCCGTACCAGCCCAGCAAGGCCAGAGGCGCGAGGACCAGCGGGATCCATGCCTTGGTCGGCCGCCAGCCGTCGCGTTGCATGTCCAGGACCATCAGGGGTAGGAGCAGGAGGATGCCGGTCGGCCGCGTCAGCGTGGCCAGCGCGACGAACAGGCCGGCCAGCCACGGTCGTCGTCGCTCTGCTGCCAGGAAGGCCGCCACTGCCAGGAGCAGGAACAGGCTCTCCGTGTAGGCGAGCGTGAATGCGATGGCACCGGGTGCAAGAGCGAGCAGCCACAGGCTGAACATGGCGCGCTCGCGGGTCAGGTACCGCACCGACAACGCGTACAGCACGACTAGCGCGAGTGCGAACGCCGCGTTGGACAGCACGATGGCGGCGATTCCCGTGTCGCCAAACGTCGCGAACGACACCAAACGAAGTGCCGCTGGATACAGGGGGTAGAAGGCGTAGTCGGGCCACCGCTCGATCTCGGCGTGGTAGCCATCCTCGGCGATGCTCCGATACCAGGCCCCATCCCACGCGGTCAGCGTGGTCAGGATGGGTCGGTCATCCGAGAGGAGATAGGCTGGTGGCACGAGGTCTGGCTGCGTCGCCTCGACGGACACCGCCACCGTCAGGATCAACAGGCGGGTGACGAGGAAGACCAGGGCGATGCGGGGCAGCGCCCAGCGCCAATCGATGTCACTGAGGCGCGAAGTATCAGAGGCTGGCAGGCTCACGCTGACTGAGTGTACGGAGGGAGCCCGCGGGAGCGAGGACCCGATGGTCATGCTCGGGCACGCTGCGATGTCGCGTTCACACAGGAGCGCCCGACTTGAGGACGCCGTAACGGCAGCACGGGTATGGTCGAGTCCGCCCCAGCCGGTCCGCCACCACGAGGGAGACCCCTATGACCAACGCCCAGGACAGTTTCGACTTCGTCATCATCGGCGCAGGTCCGGCCGGTGAAGCGGCACTTGAGTTGGCCCGCGAGCGCGGCACCAGCGTCGCAATCATCGATCGTGACCTGTTCGGCGGCTCCTGCGCCTTCTGGGCCTGCATGCCGTCGAAGGCACTGCTGCACGCCGCTGCCGTCCACCATGCGGGCGGTGACTTCGGCTGGCAGAAGGCGTCCGACTTCCGCGACTACATGATCAACCGCGAAGGCACCGACTATCCCTCCGATGCGAGCCACGAGAAACGCTATCGCGACATCGGCGCGGAACCCATCCGTGGCGAGGCCCGCCTCGATGGTCCCGGCCGCGTCCACACTTCCCTGGCCGACGGCGGCGAGCGTATCGTCACTGGCCGCGACATCATCATCGACGTGGGATCGCGCGCACGCATCCCCGACATCCCGGGCCTCGACCAGATCGACTCCTGGGACAACCGCGAAGGCACCACTGCCCGAGAGCTGCCGCGCTCACTGATCATCATGGGTGCTGGCCCCACCGGCACCGAGATCGCGCAGGTGTATGCCCGCTACGGCGTCCCGGTCACGTTGGTCGAATCGAACCCCCACATCCTGGGCCGCGATCATCCTCGCAACGCGGAGTATGTCCAACGGTCGCTGGAGCGTGACGGTGTCACCGTCCACACGGGCGTGCGAGCCGAGCGCGTGGACCCGCGCGCCGGGACCGATGGGGCGCATCGCGTGGCGCTTTCCGACGGGTCATTCGTCGAAGGCCACGAGGTGATGGTCGCCATCGGCCGGGCCATCCCCTTCGAGGGGTTGGGGCT